>JBHEKR010000162.1:0-8651 GCA_041859365.1 Candidatus Hydrogenedentales bacterium | reverse complement strand
GATTTCGTGTGCTGGTCTGTTCTTTTCCATGATGTTTTCTCCTATGAGAAGGTTTATAACGGGTGTGCACACCACGGACGGGTTATGACGAAGTCCAGGAGGAACGTGCGCTTTGCGCAGGTAGGTCCTTGACGAGGCCGGGCCCGGTAGTACCGCGCAGCGGGTGCCCCCGAATAAACCGACAGGAGAAAACAAGGAAAAGAGACCATCACACGAAATGCCATCAGGCGAAGTAATACGTGTACGGCCCACACGACCGACTCAGGCGGACACACAGCAACCCCTGGCAATAACACATCGGGGAGATCGGGAAAACGCCACCAAGGCATACCGCGATGCCCAGGGGGCCAAGCCAGGACATCCGCCAAGAATGAAATACACCGGCCTGAGAGAACACCGCAGCAACAGGCCGGGCGGCCTTGCGCCGCTCGAAGCAGTCTACCGGCGAAGGGCGTTGCGATGGCGAGATCTTGGCCCGACGGGGAAATTCTTCATGGCTGCGCTAGTTGGCTGTCTATATACAACATAAGATAGATTATCAGACGCCGGATGGGGTGGGATGATCCGGGGCTGATCCCCCACCTTGGTCGCGCTGCGGACGGCGGCCACTGGCTCACTTTCATTTCCATGAAGGCCGGATCACGATGCGATTAAGGCTGGCGTCGGACAAGATCGCGGAGTTTCCATATTCATGACGTTGCGCGGCACTATTGCGCAGCGCAAAGCCTGACGAGACCTTGGCCATTGACCGCGACTGAAATGATACTGACGAACCAGCGCATGTCGATTTGTTGCGGGCGCCACGGAGTGCGTAGTCCTGAGGGTACGTTTCGAGGTCCTGTCGATCTCGCCAATGCGAAGATCCCGTGTCATCAATAAGGTCATGCCGTCAAGTCTCTGGATTCCCACTTCCGTGGGAATGACGCGGACGCGAATGTCAACTCCTTGGCACCGCCAGGGACGCGAAAGCTTGCACTCCGTCCGTGCAGGCATCGCGACGACGCGACCGCATGCCCCCGGGCGCAACTCCCCCACGCTGCCTTCCAAAAACTTCGGACGTCCGAAGCCTGCGACGGCCGGGCAGTCGAACAAGAAGCAAGCCGCAGAAATCGAATCCACCGCCACGCCACAGGACCCTCTCCCCCACGCCGTTGCCCGGAAAACTTCGGACGTCCGAAGTTTGATTGCGTCGACACAACGCCCTCGGCTACGATCCCGCAGGGCTTGGGAAGGTGGCGAAGTGCGAACCTGCGAACCAGCATGAACGGAAAGTAGTCGCGTATGCATCCACGCCCTGCCCCCTCCCCACACCCACGACTGCGCCCGACCATCGGCGTCGCCTCCCTCCTGCTCACCCTGCCCGCCGACGCGTGCACCCCCATCTTCGCCCTCGTCGTGCCGCTCTATGGCACCGCAGGCTTCGCCGTGGCCACGTCCCAGCTCCTCTGGATGCTGCCCGCCGTGGTGGCCCTCAAGGCGCTCCTCTTCGGGCGACTGGCGGACTACGGATTCCGACCCGCCACCGTGGACATGGTCCTGGGCAATATCGCCTCCTCCCTGCCCGGCGCGCTCATCACTCTCGGCGTCCTCCTGGCCACGGGCATCATTCCCTTCTTCGGCACCCTCGTCGCGTGCGGCCTCGTCGCCTGGCTCGTGGGCCGTCAGGCCGCCTGGATCTTCACGGCGGACGCGGGCGAACTCCGGGGCATCTTTGCCCAGCCGAGGCGGTTGGAAATAGCACTCTTCCTGGCCCTGTTCATCGCCACCCTCGCCGCCATATTCCCCAACTTTATGGATGGCAACGACGTGGATCGCTTCCCCCCACTCTATTGGACCCTCAAATACACGACCACCTTCCTCGGCCTCCTCGCGTCGGTCCTGATCACCGTCGTCTTCGAAGCCACCGTCATCTTTCGCCGTACCCGGAAGCGCGGCGCGGCCCCCGACCAGCGCCTGCTCAACGCCATCATCAAGGCCAACCTCTGGTCCTTCCTCATCGCGTCCCTCATCGGCGCGGCCCTGCGCCTGCCCGATCGCCTCCGCGATCCGAGCTTCCTCGACTTCGGGATGTTTCCATGATGGAAAGCTCGACACCATGAGTCCAGCGACCCACTTCCTCAGCGGCTGGCTGCTGGCCAACACCGCCAAACTGGAGCGCCGCGACAGGGCCCTCGTAACCGTCAGCGCCATCGTGCCCGACATCGACGGCCTCGGCATCATCGCCGAAATACTCACCCGGGGATCCGCGCGACCCCTGTTGTGGTGGTCCAACTACCACCACATCCTCCACAACCTTGGGTTTGCCCTGCTCTGCGCCGGCCTGGCCTGGGCGCTCGGCCGCCAGCGCGTGCGCACGGCGCTCCTCGTCTTTGCGGGCTTTCACCTCCACCTCCTCGGCGATCTGGTCGGTGCGCGCGGCCCCGACGGTGACCCCTGGCCCATCCCCTACCTGCTGCCCTTCTCCGATGCCTGGCAACTCACCTGGAGCGGCCAGTGGGCGCTGAACGCCTGGCCCAACGTCGTCATCACCGGCGGCGCCCTCGCGATCACCTTCGCACTGGCCACCATCCGGGGCTTCTCACCCCTGGAGCTCGTCTCGCGCCGCGCCGACCACGTCTTCGTGGTCACCTTGCGAAACCGTCTCAACTACCGCAGATGACCCCGCAGGGAAGTGCCCCGGGAAAACTTCGGACGTCCGAAGTTTTTTGCGGGCTCCCACCGGCGCACGCCCACGTATTCGCGCATGGATGGAATTCTACAACCAGAGGAGGAAACACCAGTCTCTTGAAAAGATGACACCCGATACTCTCCACTACCAATGCCTGAACGCCCAAACAAAGGCCTCAGCTTAACCCCAAACCGGATACACTTAAGAAACCCGATCCAGTGTCCAAACTATGGGGTCCACTTCAGGGATACAACTCGCACCACGTTGGACAGAAAGCACTGATGGAAAAGTTTATACCAATGTACAATGAAAATACGGCACCTGCCATTTTGCTGAACCGCATGGGTCATACTATCAAGCACCCAGTACACGGTATAGTTAATCGCTCTATGACGCACGCAAACGGCATGCCATTCAAGAACGCACGTCAAGTACTTGCTCGAGATATTATGGAGCTGCGCAGAGTTTACCCGAATGTTCCCAATAGCAGCCTAAGGTCGCTAATTGACATGAATAAACAGATGTATCCAAAGGCATTTGAGAAAAGCCAATGAATAATTCTGAAGTTGTCGCACGCGAGTTCGTGACGAGGCTACGAGAGATCCTAATAGTGCAGGATATTGAATCGTATTTTTCCTTGTTGCAGGAACTCGACAAAGAGGAAGTGACGGTAACTGAATGGAGAAACGCGGTCGATTTGTATTCCCGACTAGATTCAGGTGATCGAACGATACTAAGAGAGTTTGTTAGAATGATTTCCGCAAACAATCTGTCGACCTTTTTCGCAATTTTGGATGGAGTAACTTCTTTAGGTACCTTCCCCAAAATAAAGCTGGTCACTGAAGAGCCCATGAATGTGACAATTGGTGGTGCTCTTCACGAGATATACCTCCAGATGGACCAAACAAGCAATGATCTTGGAAAAATAACATAGCGTGTCGACGCGAGCGGATTGGACGGCGCGACGCGGGTGTATTCCAATCCCGTGTCGATCACCTACGGCCCGCTGGTGACGAAGTACGATCTGGACGATACGGGCAACCGGGATTTCGTCACGAGGCAAGTGGAGGTCGCGGAAGACTCCTACCTCGACCTGCTCACCGTACCCTATGCGCTGTTCGACAGCACGCCCGACCCTGCGGACGCGCAGATGAACCAATACACCGAGACGCCGAGCGAAGAGGCGTCGCGCCTTTACGACGAGAATGGTAACCTGTTGCACAACGGTGCGGCCCTGCCCGCCATCTACAAACACGATTACCTCGACCGGATCATCGAGGTTTCGGGCGTTCCCGCGCTGGATTCGGGCAGCGGCGTGCCCGTCGGCAGCGAATTCAGCGACGATTTCGCCACCGGGCTCGACACGGCTTGGGTGGATAATCCAGCGTTCCATCGCGCCCGATGACGCCACTCTGCTAGGATGGCCGGGTATTGCCCTCGGGTGTCAGCTGGCTTGTCTCTGCGGACTGATACTCTTCCGCAACGGCAAGTTCCGGTTTATCTGATAGCACATGCCTAGGGAGTTCCGCGATGTCTCTACTTCGCCTTTTCAGTCTGGCGCTTCTTTTGTGTGGTCTGTGTCCGTTGCAGCTTGCGTGGGCGCGGGAACTAGCCGAATTGGAGAACAGCCGTTTGAGCGTGACTTTCGACGCGACTTCCGGCGCGCCTGTTGCCCTGAATAACAAGCTCACGGGCGAATCATACGACGTTGCCGGAGACCGTGTCATCGTGGAAGCGGTCGAGTTTGGCTTCGATTCGTCGCAAGCCCGTGTCGCCTCGGTAGACGGGTCGGGTGAGCGTTTCCAGGTGCGCTATGTGACCGAGGCCGTGGAGGTTGAAGTGTCCTACCACCTGCGCGCGGACAATCATTTCCTGGAGAAGAAAGTCGTTTTCATTCCCACTCAGGATGCTGGCGTAACGCGAGTGGTGATAAGCAACGCGACGATCTCCCATGCGGATCTCAACGTGGTTGAGTATCGCTATCCAAAGTTCGGACGGACCGAAGGCACCGAACCCTCCCGCACGTATTTCGGTCGCACGGAGAAGGGTGGGTTCTTCGCGGGCGTTGCGGAGCCATTCGACGCTTCCAGCGCCCGTGGTAACCAGCTCACACTCGCCTATTCGCCTTCGCTGAAGGTGGGCGCGGGGCAGCGCTTCGCGTGCGAGCCGGCCTACCTGGGTGTGTACAAGCGGTCCCCCGCCGACCAGGTTGTGGACGGTTTACCGCTCTGGTCAGAGTCCAAGGCGATGGTGGCCATGACGTCCACGATACTGGGACCCCCACGCCACGGTTTCGTACCCATGGCCTGTGGCTGGCACAGCGAAATGAGCCAGAACGGCTATGCGACGCAGGCGGACGTCGAGGCGGACATGGCGTCGCTGGATTTCCTGGCTGCCTGCGGCATTGACTGGCTGTCGGACAGCCACCCCTGGGGCGGCGAAACCGAGAAGGTGCACAACCTGAAGGCGGGCGATGCGTTCGCGCCTGGCCCCCTCAACCGGCTGTTTCTCGAACATGCGCAAGCGCGCGCCGTGGGCGTCGCGATGTGGCCGACAATGAACAACAGTCACCCATGGTCCACGTTGGGAAAGGCACTTCGCCAGGACAGGCCGGATTGGCTGATGACCCGCGCGCCCAAAGAAGGAGAATCTCCCCTGCTTTCCCGTAATCCGGCCAACTGTCTGGCCAACAAGGAATTCCTCGACTGGCTGATCGAAATCAATCTCCAGGGACTGTCCACCGGGCTCTATCCCTCGTGGGTCATCGACGGGAGCTTCTTCGGCGATGGCGGCTGGTTTACCTCGATTGTGCCTGCGGACTGCACCTCCGATACGCACGACCATCTTCCGGGCGACTCGAACTATGCCTGCCAGCGGGCCCTGGCTCGGCTGATCGCCGCCGTGCGCGAGGCGCATCCTTCAATGTACATTTTCACCTGCCGCCCACCCATGGATCTCGGTGTTTGGTCGCTGCACAATGTGGACGTCTGTTTCACCCTTCTGGAAAGCGGCACGGCAGGCGAAGAGGTGTCTCCGCTTTCCGGCCTTTCCGGCCAGCCGCTGAACGTTGTGGCCGGGGACCAAATTCGAACGTGGTCCCGCGCGCGCGTGCACCACGATTTCTTTCCCCACTATCTGGATCAGCCGCTGGTTTTTCCCAGCCGTGCCGCCGCGCAGGATAGCGCGCCGAACTGGCCGCGCGGGAATCTGGATTACATTCTCCTGAGCGCTATATCGTCCTCGCCCAACCAGTTGTATTACATGCCGACCAAGACGGGGATTCCGGAGGAGGACCGGGCCGAGATTCGGCGATGGCTCGACTGGGGCCGCAAGAACGAAGACTATCTCAAGGTGAGAAACGACCTTCCGGGATGGCCCGCGGCGGGGCGGGTGGACGGCTCCGCCCACATCACCGGCGACCGAGGCGTGGTCTTCCTGTTCAATCCCAACCCGGAGCCCGCGAGCGGCGAGTTCTCCTTGACGGCGGAGAGCATCGGGATTGAAGCCAGCAGTTCGCTCCGAGTGGAGCAGGAGTATCCGCAGTCGGACCTGCAGAGAGAATTCGAAGCGGGGGACGTGGTTCGATGGGAGGTTCCCGCAGAATCTCCCGTCGTGCTCCGCATTTTCCCAGCGCGGTGAAATCATTCCCGGCGGCGGTATTAAGGTGGGGGAGTCGAGCCCGCATCCTGAGGGTTAAATCTCCATCTCAATGCGACGTCGCAGCGCACCGAAACTTCGGACGTCCGAAGTTTTTGTTGCAAGGGCTGGGGCAGCGTGAGGACGCGGTTCAAGTGGGCAAGCCAGCCACATTGCGGACCTCGGATTGAGCCATGGGGGTCCCAAAGAACAGAACGCAACACATGAGGGCGTAGTGGTGTTTATGCTTGATGACCGATGCGATATCGTGATCGCGCATAGAGCCTGCGCCCGACATCCTTTCGCGGTCGCGCACCCATTTGTTACAGAGATTTACTGTATTATATATACATTCCCAACTAATTACTTCTGGAAAAACTTCGGACGTCCGAAGTTGTTGGAAAGCAGGCGGATTTGTAGATCAGGCTGGCCGAAATACCTCCGACAGGACCTGCAGGATTCTCGAAGGCTCCATCTGATTGCTATAGCCGCCGTCCTTCACGAATTGCCAGAAGTGGCGGAGAAACTGATCGTCGATGCGTGCCACGAGTAAGACGAGATCGAAGTCCTTCGTGGCCCGCGGCTTCATATCGGCTTCTTCCAGCCATTGCATGGCCGCGACGCCGCCAATCAATACGAAACTGTCGGCGTATGCACCGAAGTAGTCGCGAAAACGTTCGAGTCCCTGAATCATTCGATTTCCTCGACCAGTTGCTCAAGGGCGGCCTGTATCCGTTCGTCGGAATCATCGCGAAAGCAAAGAAAGAGAGACAATGGATCCACGGCCGCGCCGGTCGCCAGCGATTTGGGTGAATAGGCCCACACCTCGACTATCGCCTGGGCATCTTCATCAAATTCTGCGATTTCGGGCGCTTTCTTGACCGGGCGACGCAGGTGGGGAAGGGCCGTTCGCCAGAGTTCGTGCGGCGTCGCGCAAAAGCGAATTCTTTTCTCGCGTCCGAGGCGTAACCTTTCACAAATGTTCAGGAAAACCAGTTCACCGACCGCCTGCGAAATTGCCATGGGGGTATAACCGAGCATCTCAGCGATACGCGAGAGAGAGCATTCGGTCACATCGTGGAAGAGCAGATGTCTGAGCAAGACAACCTGCGCTACCCAGCTCATGGTCTTTACGTCACCCTGGATACGCGGGGCAAAAGTCTCCCGCAAGTCCGTCAGCAACATGGGCAAGTACATCTGCCGGTGGGGGACGATAAAGGGAACCCTCTTCTGGATCAACCGCCGCCGCTCAAAGGATTTGATTTGAGGAAGCACCAGTTGTAACAGTTGTGCGCAACTTGGTCTGGATAGCGTCTCACTGTTTGGCCAATCTGGCCAGATCGAGTTTTCCGTGGGAATCAGCCAGCGCAACAAGAACATTCTCTCCGAAGAGATTCAATTGGCGGATTTCGACCTCGCTCGTCAGGTACGGGGGAAGGGTAGCCAGGGAGCTCTTGGCCAGTGGGTGGATTTCCGGCCACGCTTCAAGGGTCGCGGCCAAGTAGGTTTTCAGTTCGTCAAGCAAGCTCATGGAACGCCAATCCTAAAGTAATTACAAAACACTAAAGTTAAATGCTTTAGTGTGCAAATCAAGCTTTACTTTTGACTCCTTGCCTGGCCCAGAATCGGATTAAGCGTAGCCGAAAGTTCCCGCCCCCAGGAAAAATGCGCACGGGGAGTGGGCGAAGCACGCCCAATCCATTTGGAATAGATTTAGCTGGTGAGGCAATTCGCTCCCTTGATTGCCTGATGCCAATCCATGTACTCTCCAAATCAATTCCTAACATTTGTAATTGTAATAGCAGACCAGCGAACACAATCGCGAACCCAGCACTCATCGAGGAGCACTCGGACTCTTGAAACCCCGCATTTCTGGCGAAACAGTTGAGGTATTCCCAGGAGTGTGGCCCGCACCATCGGGGGAAAAGCTCATCGTTTATTTCCGGGCATTGCCCGAGCGCAAGCGAAACGACGATCGCTTGAAAGGGACGTTTCATACCCACTGCTGCCTATTGGGCGGCGTGGCGCCGCGTTCCCGCCATGCAATACCAGGGAGTGCTCAGTTGTGGACATAGTCCTGCCGGAGGGTGCCGACAAGACCCTGATGCTGGGATGGTTCGTGTGCTCGACCCTGGTCGTTGCGGGTTTCGCGCTTTCCACGGGCGTGAGCCATCTTTTTGATTGGTGGTATCAGCGGCACGATAATGAAAAGTTGGCGTTCAGCATCATCTGTCTGACCGTTGGGGGCCATACCATTGCATTGGTATTCCTCAACGAGACCTTGACGGTGGCCGGCTATGTGCTGGCGCTCAAAGTCGACCTCTGTCTGCTCTTCATTGCGCAACCG
>JBHEKR010000159.1:0-6392 GCA_041859365.1 Candidatus Hydrogenedentales bacterium | reverse complement strand
TCAAGTGCCTCAAGCCTCGGGGGATGCTCGTGACGCTGGGCATCGCCAGCAAGGAGCCGCCGATGATCGAGGCGCGCACGCTCCTCGCGCGCAACTGGATCGTGGCGGGCTTTCATCTGATGGCCTACACCAGCGACACCCAAGCCATGGCGAATGCGATGCGGGACCTACACGCGTGGCTGCTGGAGGGCAAGTTGACCGTCGTGGTCGGGCACGAGTTCAAGCTCGTGGAGGCGGCCAAGGCGCAGCAGTTTATCTCGGACCGGAAGAGCTCGGGGAAGGTGGTGCTGGTGCCGTAGGGAATCTACATTTAAGGCATCGCCCTCAGAGTAAACGAATGCAACCAGCCACCAACTTCACAGACTCCGGGTGCCACCCACACGCGGCGGAGCGAAGCGGGGGAGCTTGTGGGTGATGGGACTATGGCCTCGCACTTTGCCCGCCAAGAGTTCAGAGTGAAAAAACGTCAAGCGAGATCGATTTCTGCGCTCTCATCAGGTGTCGTCCTTTGGCGTCGTGCATAGGTGAGCTTCATGCGCTCGGAAGGGCTGAGCACGTCTTCGATCATCTCATATACCTTCACGACACCGTCAAAATCCTTCGATTTCCAAGCAACATCCGCGTTAAGGCGCGCAACTCGCTCGAGTTCCTCACGCTGCCATTCTGCCGCCAACTTGTTCCGAAGGGATTTCATCTCCGAGACCCCCTCCGGGCTACCGCACAGCAGATCCGAGGCGAGTTCTCTGAGCAACTCCGACATCTTCGCAATGCACCAGAAAACATCGGAATCACGGTAAGCCATGAAGGTACGATTTTTCCCGAATCGAGAATCGCCACGACAGGCAACAATCTCCTCAATACTGAATTCCGATTGACTACCCCGTAGAACTGATACTGACACACAAAACTCGAATGTCCGGGTCTTATCCCATGCAATTCTGACACGGACTACACTGTTTTCAAATATCACCGAGTATCGTCTACTCTCGACCACCCGAAGTCCAAATTCTAACTGCAGGTATCCAAACGACTCCAATACGGCTGTAGCGAATTCCTCATGCCCCATATTCAATGCCCTCCTGCTTGTGTTCTTGGCGTAACTTCCATTTTGAATAAGGGCTTCGCGCTCAGCCGACACCAATTGGAACAGCGCGGAACCCCCGTTTCAGGGTCGGAAGCCACACAATGCTGACGGGCCGCCACACCCTCTTGGCACATCGACGGCTCAACGCGCGCGTGGTACGCGCTCAGGATTCTTCTTCGGTTTTCAACAGCGCCTCAAGCAGGGGAACAAGCTCGGGTAGCGCCCGCGTGGCCGTGGCCCAGACGATGTCGTGATCGATATCAAAGTAGGCATGAACGAGTCGGTTTCGCGCGCCGATGATCGGCTGCCATGGGATTTCCGGGTGGGCCGCGCGGAATTCAGGATTGATCCGGCTCGCCGCTTCGCCAATTATTTCCAGAGCACGAACCAGCGCGAAGCGAAGTTGGGCGTCTGTGGCAAGATCGGCGCGTGTTCGAAACCGCACGAAAGCCATGCCTTCGCGTGCGGCATCGAGCATGTGCATGATTCGATTGCGATCAGAATCACGCAGCATACTGAATCAGTGCGCCTCGTACCACTTCGTCCCTGAAGTGCCTGCTGAGATCTCGCGCAGTTCGCATGTCGGCTTTCCGCCCGAAAATTTCGCTCAGCTCGGCCTCCATCTCCGCAACGTCGAACAAGGTGGGAACGTGGTCGGGATGATACTCAAAGAGCACGTCGATATCGCTTTCGGGGCCAAATCGCTCGGTCAGCACGGAACCGAAAAATGCCAATTTGTTCAAATGGTGTCGTTGACAGAATTCCGCGATCACATCCTGTTGAATAGTAACTGGCAATGTCACTTGAAACCCTTTCTCTCGGATTCGTGGATGAGAAAAGTATACCAGAACCGGTATTAATTGCGTAGAAGGACTTCGACTCGGTTCGCGTCACGATTCCAGCATCCACCGGGACATGCCGCCGCGTTGATGTGGGCCTCGCTGGACTGGGTGGTGAAGGATAGCGTAGTTGCCGTCGTGTGTGCTGAGTGCCCGTGCGGCGGTACGTCCCCCAGAACCGCAAACATTAGGATCCCTATCGAACTTGACTCCCCCGACTTCGATCAGGTGCAATGGGGTATCACTGATTCAACTGGGAGAGCCCTATGTATTGCCGCTTCATGTTCCTGTTCCTCACATTCGTCGTCATAGCCTCCTCCCCTGCTACGCCGCCAGAACTTCTCCTCTTCCACGCCTCGTCCGCTGAGCCTGCCACCGCCACACTCGCCAACCCCGAGCTCACTCACGCGCTGGACCGCAGCGGTACTGCGACCCTCGACATTGCACCGGACACGGACGCCTATAGCAAGGTGACGTGGGATCTTCGATTCAATACCCCACTCTTCCCGGACGCCGACAAGCTCTTCCTTGAAATCGAATTCTTTGACGACAATGCGGGCGTCATCCAACCGGCCTTGCTCTCCGATGATGCCTTCAAGGGCACCTATGCCGCTCCCCTGCGGGCGGTGTCGTTCACGCGTTTAAACCAGCAGCGGGCGCGTCGTGCGCTGTTTGAATTCGCGAATCCGAAGCTGCCTTCAACGACCACGCATCCGCACTTGAAAATCGCGGGACTCCAGGGGCTCATCGCAATTCGCGCATTTCCCAAAGTGGACGAAACTCGTTGGCAGGCCCTGGCGGCGGAGGTGCCACTCCTCGTGGAACCCATCCTGACCCTCCAGCGGCCCATGCAGATCAACTGCACCATCGGCATCCCCGACACGGGCGATCCGCCCTCGCTGGTGACGGCACTGGACAATATTCGCGAGTATGCACCCCTGGCGCGGCTCATGGGTTTCACGTCGGCGGAGTGCTTCGTACGGTGGAATCTCATCGAGCCCACGCCGGGCAATTTCGATTTCACCCACTACGACACCATCGTCGAGGCGCTCACCGCGCGGGGCCTGAAGTGGTTCCCCAATCTGGTGGTCACGTCCGCCTTCGCGCTACCGACGTGGTACTTGGAGTCGGAGGAGAACGTGGGCTTCAAGTGCCTGGAGCATGGCGATGAGAACGCCGTGCCCACGATCTGGAACGCCGGCAACCTGCGCCATGTGGAGCGCGTGCTGAAGGCCTTCGGCGATCACTATGAGCCCATGGGCGTGCTGGAGGCGGTGCGCCTCGGGCCCAGCGGCAACTTTGGCGAAGCACAGTACCCCGCCGGGGCCGGTGGAGATCTGGGCGCACGCGGTCAGAAGATGCACGCCCACATCGGCTGGTGGGCGGGCGATGACCTGGCGCAGGCCGATTTCCAAGCATGGCTGAAGGCGCGCTATGCCTCCATCGACGCCTTGAACACGGCCTGGGCTGAACGCTTCCCCTCCTTCGACGTTATTGCGCCCCAATTGCCCGTGACCTACCGCATGCGCCAGAGCCGCCTCGACATGACGGCTTGGTATACCGACTCCATGACGCACTGGTGCGAGCAATGGGCAAAACTCTCCCGCGCGGCCCTGCCGAACACGCTCATTTACCAGTCCTCCGGCGGCTGGGGCTTTCGGGAAGCGGGCACCGACTTTTCCGGGCAGGCGGAGTCCATGAAGGCCATCGGCAATGGCGGCATCCGCCTGACCAACGAGACCGACAGCTTCGAGCAGAATTTCTACGCCACACGCCTGGCCGCGACGGCCGCCCGGCTCTACGGCATCGACCTGGGCTATGAGCCCGCGGGCTACCACAGCGCGCGCGGCGTGGCCGGGCGCTTCTTCAGCAGCCTCACGACGAACGGCGACAACATCTACACGCGCCACAACGTTCTCTTCGAGCCGCCCCTCGCCGTGGACCAGTGGCAGCGCGATTTCCACCTCCTCGACCAGCGCGCCGAGCCCGTCATCGACGTCGCGGTCTATTACCCCGAGACCATGAACCAGCTCGACGACAGCACCTTCCGCCACCTCTACGCCTGGGGTTTTAATAACCGCGCCGCCGAAGTCCGCCGCAGGGTGGACAACGACTTCCTCGACGAACGCCTCATCCGCCAGGGCTACCTCGACCGTTACAAAGTCCTCGTCTTCTGCTGGGGCAACATCATCGAGCCCGACGTGCAGCAAAAAATCGACGAATGGATCCGCAAGGGCGGCGTCACCATCTACCCCACCTATCCAAGGGTGCCCCAGGAAACCACCGAGGGTGACCAGACCATCTTCCGCGCGTGGGAAAAGGGCGACACGGGCCAGGGCAGCTTCCACCGCTTCCAGGGCGACATGGAGCCCATCGCCCTCTATGGCGATTACATAGAGGGCGTCCTGCGCGGGTTGGACGACCTCCACCCGCTGACGAAGCAGGCGATGGCCGTCGAACGACCCGACCGAGTCTTCGTCAGCGCGCTGGAGAAGGGGAAGCTGGTGATTTTGAACTACCGGGAGGACGCCGCGCATGTGAAGTTGGAGGGGCGACTGGATGAGGACATGGTGCCTTACAGTATTCGGGTGGTGGCGGGGGAGTGATTTTCGGGAAAATACGTGTGTGGATGCTTACTTGAGATAGCGTTCAGGTCTCATCCTGTCGTGAAGAATACGGAGAACTCGAACCTCGTTCTCAAATTGAAGGGTGTAGAAGATAACATGGCGGGGGGATTTGATGCCTGTGCCGCTGCGGAATTTGCTCAGATCGATGTGGTAACTTCGGACTCTTTCCCCCAAGTGGGGTAGTTCCCGGCTGGATGGGCGCTCAGGGTCAATACGGATGTCATCAAGCGCCTGATCCAAGAGGGCCTGATAGCGAAGCGCCTGATCGACATCGTATCGCTCAGCCGTCCAAAGCCATATCGCGTCCAGATCCGCCTCAGCGCTCTCAGTCAGATGAATTCTACGGAACATTCTTTATCGCTGCCAACCGCGCCATACCGCGACGCGACACCCGTTGGCCGAGCGCATCGATATCATCCCGGCTATTCAATTCAGTGTAACGACCGGCCTCCAGATCGTCAAAGCCCTTCTGCAACTCGCCGCGTAACCACGCGATCTCCGCTTGCTCTTCGTCTCGTTTCGCCACGAGCAGGCGCAGCGCTTCGTCCACCACCTGACTTGCGTCGTCGTAGTCGCCTTTGGCGAGCATCAGGCGGATGAGCTCTGCCTGCTCGTCTGTGAGATTTAGTGCTTGGGTTGTCATGCAGTGAGTATCGCATGATCGAGAATTGTTGTCAATTCTTAGGGAAGTCCTCGGCGCCACATTGCTCGTATACGCGTTGTCACTTGATTGGGCGCGGGCCAACCAAGGAGAGGCCCACAAACTCTTCTCCATTCCAGTCGCTGAGCAAATTCTCTGCGGTCGATGGCCGTCCGACGTATCCCTCAGGCACCGGCACTATTACATCCCCCTTCACGTACGGCCACCATTCAGGTGGTTTTCGGGTGCGCCGTTTGACCGGTGCACCAGTCCCGTACGTCACGCGGCGGTCTGCGCCGATTGAGGCATAGACGCCGGAACGAAGCGGGCCACTGTGCACAAACTGGATACTGTCATTCGATTTCAAGATCCATAGGAAGTTGGACGGACGCTCAACATCCGGTGTGGGTGCGATCAAGTCCCCGACCCACTCCAGCAGGCACCACCCGATCACATTGCTTGGGACCCGCAGCTCCTCTTGTGGAATGCGATCCGCTTCGCTGGTGAGAATCGTGAGCGAGTCCGGGAATACCAAAACGGATCCAGACGCATCGCGCGGCCAACGTTCGGGGGAAAGTGGAAGGGAGCTTTGTAGACCCGCATCGACGGCCATTGTAAAGGTGCCATCCCCAGCAATTCTCGCGTAAGTGTCGCCAAAAGTGAGATTCAAGTCGGACAGCTCGGAGTTTATCACAATCACCCGATAACCATCATTTTCGGGAACCACCGCTAACGACGCCTCGTGAGGCTGTCGAGGATGACGCCGTCTGATGATGACTTCGCCATTTGCTCCCAGAAATCCCAAACATTTTGCGTGCCCGAGAAACGTCTGAGAAACCCGCATTCTTTCCCCCATCTCCGTAGTTGAGTCAAGGACGGCAAGGGCCTTCTGCAGGTCGCTTGGGCCCACGTTCTCGCCACGGGATTTGAGATCATCGCAGTTGCCTTGGGCTGCGACCAGAAAAATTGTTGCCGCCGTGGCAAGCCTCGCTATGACGCTTCGCATACATTCCCATTTTTCCGCGCAATTACGAATCGCCCGGTCATGAGTCTCTCTTATTTCGGGTGAAGATCTGATATTACCGATAATAATGCTAGATAAATATAGTTGTGGGTTCCAAGACTGAGTTGGATATACTAAGTGTTATCAAGCCCTTAGCCCAACTCAACGAGGAACCCACAATGATTGTAAATGAGATGAT
>JBHEKR010000103.1:0-38989 GCA_041859365.1 Candidatus Hydrogenedentales bacterium | reverse complement strand
GCCCATCTCACCGCTGTAGGTAATTTCGATGGCGGAAGGTCGGCCCTCGCTGAAGGCCGCCTGGAAGCGCCCCAGGTTCTCGGCCAGGCCCAGAAGGGGCATCAGCGCCTTGCGGGTTTCGCTGTCCAGACTGGGCACGTTGACCGCATTCACGATGGCGCCCGTCGTCAGGTAGTCGGCGATCTGCTCGGCGACTTCAACGGCCACGGTAAGCTGTGCCTCGTCGGTCGAGGCCGCGAGGTGGGGCGTCATCACAATGTTGTCCAAGCCGATGAAGGGATTCTCCGGAAGGGGCTCGGTGGTGTACACGTCGAGGGCCGCGCCCGCGATTACGTTGTCGCGCAGGGCCTGGGCCAGTTCTTCCTCGTTCACCAGGCCGCCGCGCGCGCAATTGACGATGCGGCAGTTGGGCTTCATCCGCTTGAAGTGTTCGGTGCGGAAGAGGTTGTCGGTCTTGTCGGTCTTGGGCGCGTGCAGCGTGATGAAATCGGAGCGCTCCACCAGTTCGTCGATGGAAACCAGCTCCACGCCAAGGCCATCGGCCTTGAGCTGGGTCATAATCGGATCAAAGGCAATAACCTTCATGTCGAAGGCCTGGGCGCGCTTGGCCACTGCGCCGCCGATACGGCCAAGGCCGACCACACCGAGGGTCTTGCCGCAGAGTTCGGTGCCCATGAAATTCTTGCGATCCCAGCGGCCCGCCTGCATGGAGGCATTGGCCAGGGGCACGTTGCGGCAGAGCGCGAAGAGTAGCGCAAACGTGTGCTCGCAGGTGGAAATGGTGTTGCCGCCCGGCGTGTTCATCACCACGATACCGCGTTTGGTGGCGGCGTCCTTGTCGATGTTGTCGGTGCCCACACCCGCGCGACCGATTATCTTCAGGTTGCCGGAGTTGGCCAAAGCCTCCTCGTTCACCTTGGTGGCGCTCCGCACGACCAATCCGTCGTACTGGCCGATGATGGCCGCCAGTTCCGCAGGAGATTGGGGGGGCTTCACGTCCACGTCAATGCCGCGGGCCCGAAACACGTCGACCCCTTGTTCACTGAGACCATCCAAAACCAATACTCGGGCCATTCAATCTATCTCCATGGAAAGCACGATGCGGGCCGGGGGCTCGCCCCGACTCCGGGGCCATACCGTCAATTCGATCATGCATATTGCGAAACTGGAACTTATTTTCTTCTTGCGTGACGCTGGGAGGGGCGAGGGCCGTTGTGGAACATGTACCACCTTCGGGTTCAACGGCACCGCAACGTTCTTTTGCACGCCTGACCCGCACGTGAAACCTGTGCGGGAACGGTCCGGCGTTGTCGGCACCCAGGCACCAGACTGGCAGCTCCTGCCCTCGGGGTGACTGCACGGAGTCGAAAGGATAGCAATCAAGGGCGCAAATTGTCAAACGTCGTGCGCGCGTTTCCCCTGTGCGCACCGTCATGCACAACGCCTCCGGCTACGCGGAAGTTATTTGTTTTCAGCAACTTGCTGGCTGGAGCAGGCCGGGTATCGCGGCGGCGGGTTGCACTTGCCAGATTGCGAGCAGAGATTTGCCAACAAGATGTCCCAGCACGGGATCCACCATGCGAGACACCGGGACCAGCCACCGATCCCAGAACTGTACTTGTCCAAGGGTCGGTACGGAGGAACGCAGCACCAACCGGTTTGCCAGAGAGGCCATTACACCAGCCGAATCGAGGTAGTAGAATTGGCCCGAAAGGGCATTCGGTGGCCCGATGGCCGCCAGACTTTTCCACGTGTAGCGACGGTAGTGGCCCACGGCCTCGTCGAAGGGCGAAAAGAGGCCCGGGTGAGCCGGGGCGAGAACGATTACGTGCCCGCCGATTCGCGTTCGGGCGCCCGCGCGGACCAGTTCCCCGGCGTCGTCCAGAATATGCTCCAAAACGTCAATGTAGAGCACGGTGTCGAACTGGACCTCCGGGGGCAGGTCATCGAGCGTGCCGGTAACCACTTCTATACGCCGCCCCGGCACCCCACCTTCAACCGCGTGGGGAATTCGCCGTGCCAGCGCTGGATCGGGCTCCAGACAAACCCAGCGACCGCTCCCATCACCCCGCAATAATGCGGTGTTGGAACCCGTCCCAGCCCCCACTTCCAGCACATCCGCCCCAAGACAGGGCCGAACCTTGGAAGCCCAGTAGGATTTCCAGTTCGTCGCATGGGCGAAGAGGTCCAGCTCATCGCCTTGGTAGGTGTAAGACATTGGGGTCGCCGACAACGGTAGATGGACAATGAAAAATGATCGCCGGTCAATTGTCCATGGCGCATTGTCCATTGTCAACTGGTTCCGGCCAGGCCCGCAGCGCCAGCACAATCACCGCCTCCAGTTCTTCGCGACTCGCCCCACTGCTGGCCTGTACCGCCATGCCCCGGACCACCGTGGCGATGAATCGCGCCAGGTCCGCCGGGTTCGCCTCCGCAGGCAGGTCCCCTTCGGCCTTCGCACGCTCGAATCGTTCGCGAATAGCGCACTCCCCGGCGGCACGAAATTCCACCAGCGCCTTGCGGATAGTCTCGGCATCCTCGCCCGTGGCCAGGGCCGCATGCACGGCGAGGCAGCCGCCGGGATTCTGGGGGCAGGTCCCGAGTTCCGCAGCGCCCCGGAGTATCGCTTCCGCGCAGGCCCGGGCCGTGGGTGCCTGAAGCGCCGCGACCACATAGGCGGCGGGCCCGCTGGCATAGCGCTCGAGCACCAGCCGGAAAAGTTGCTCTTTGTTACCAAAGGCCGCGTAGAGACTGGGACGGTTGATCCCCATGGCGGCGGTCAGCTCCTCGAGTGTCGCCCCCTCGTAGCCCTTCTCCCAGAAGACGCGGAGCGCCGCATCGAGGGCGTGCTGACAATCAAATTCTCGGGGACGGGCCATGGCGGGAATATGCGCTCCAAAAGTTTTGTACTTACTGATACAGTATATCATGCTTTGGGGTTCGGCAGCGCCCTCCGACAAGTTCCTTGACAGGTCAACTATTTCCATGTAGAATTGTACCGTTCGGTACAGAATAATCCCACCCACTGGAGGAGAATCCCCATGAAAAAACTCGAAGGCAAAGTTGCCGTGGTTACTGGCGCATCCAAAGGCATCGGCGCGGTAATCGCCCGACAACTCGCAGCCGAGGGCGCATCCGTCGTCGTCAACTATGCCTCCAGCAAGGAAGGCGCGGACCGCGTGGTCCGTGATATTGAGTCCTCGGGCGGGAAAGCCGTCGCCGTCAAGGCCGATGTTTCCAGACAGACGGATATCGTCCAACTCTTTGCCGAAACCATCGCCGCCTATGGCCGCCTCGACGTGCTCGTGAACAACGCGGGAATCTTCAAGTTCGCCCCCCTGGGCGACATTACGGCGGAGCACTTCCACGAACAGTTCAACCTCAACGTCCTCGGCCTGCTCTTCACAACCCATGAAGCCGTGAAACACTTCGGCCCCGAAGGCGGCAGTGTCATCAACACCAGTTCCGTCGTCAGCACCTATGCGCCGCCCTTCGCCTCGGTCTACAGCGCCACAAAAGCCGCCGTGGACGCGATTACGAAGTCGCTCGCCAAGGAGCTCGGACCACGGAACATCCGCGTAAACTCGATCAACCCTGGCATGGTGGAGACCGAAGGCACCCACACGGCGGGCATAACGGGTAGCGAGCAAGAAACGATCGTAACCTCCCAAACACCCCTGGGCCGCACCGGACAGCTCGACGACATCGCGCCCGCCGTGGTGTTCTTCGCATCGCAGGATTCCAAGTGGATCACCGGTGAGACGCTCTACATTTCAGGCGGCTTTCGATAAAATGAAGGCTGAAAGCTGAAAATGGGTCTTATGCATCCTGTGAGACGTATGCGTCAGCGTGAAACTGAGACGCCATACGACCCATACGACCCATACGACCCATACGACCCATACGAACCATACGAACCATACGAACCATACGACCCATACGACCCATACGAACCATACGAACCATACGAACCATACGACCCCGACCCACACGAACCATACGACCCCGAACCACACGACCCATAAGACTCCACCAGCGATCGCTGGCTCGAAAGGAACCCCCAATGCCCAATTCACTTAGCGGAAAAGTTGCCCTCGTCACCGGTGGATCGCGCGGCATCGGCGCGGCCATCGCCCACGCCCTGGCCGATCACGGTGCGGACGTCGCCATCAGCTATTCGGCGTCCGCCGACAAGGCCCAGGCCGTAGCGGCGGAGCTGGGCGCGAAGGGCGTCCGCGCCCACGCCTTCCAGGCGGATCAAGCCGATCAAACCCAAGTAACGGATCTTGTGAAAGCCGTGGCCGATCACTTCGGTCGACTCGACATCCTCGTCAACAACGCGGGTGTGTTCTCCCCCGGCATGATCGGCGCTCCCGACACTGATGAGGCGGCCCTCGATCGCCAGCTCGCCATCAACTACAGCGCCGTGGTCACGGCCATCCGCGCCGCCGCGCTGATCATGGTTGAAGGCGGTCGCATCATCACCATCGGCTCGGGCCTGGCGGATCGCGTGGCCTTCCCAGGCATCGCCGACTATTCGGCCACGAAAGCCGCCGTGGTGGGTTATACCCGCGGCGCGGCGCGCGACCTGGGTCCCAAGGGCATCACGGTAAATGTGGTCCAGCCCGGCTCCACCGCCACGGACATGAATCCGGAAGATGGCCCCGGCTCGGAAGGACAGAAAGCGCTCATCGCCCTTGGTCGCTACGGCCAACCTGCGGAAGTCGCGGCTGCCGTAGCCTTCCTGGCGAGTCCTGAGGCGTCGTACATCACCGGGACGGTGATTACAGTCGATGGCGGCTTTACCGCGTAGCGCGAACAATCTACAGGGACGACAGGGAAGGCAGGGGTGTTAAGCACCATTTATTTCTGCTGTCTCTGTCGTCCCTGCAATCGTGTACACTGACTATCCCGCTCATTGGTGTCTATTTTTTCCCGCGTGTCTCCAACCACAGGAATTTCCGTCATGCCAAAGATTCTCGTTCTCTACTACTCCATGTACGGCCACATAGAAACCATGGCGGGCGCCATCGCCGAAGGCGCGCGCTCCATCGACGGTGTCGAAGTCACCATCAAGCGTGTGCCCGAAACCCTCTCCGAGGAATCGGCCAAGCGCAACGGCGTGAAGCTCGATCAGCCCGCCGAAATTGCCACACCCGGCGAACTGGGCGACTACGACGCCATTATTTTCGGCACGCCCACGCGCTTCGGCAACATGGCCGCCCAGATGCGCAACTTCCTCGATCAGACCGGCGGGCTGTGGGTCAAAGGCGGACTCGTCGGCAAGGTCGGCAGCGTGTTCACCAGCACGGGCACTGGCGGCGGCAACGAATCCACCATCATCAGCTTCGTCACGACGCTCATGCACCATGGCATGATCTATGTCGGCCTGCCCTACGCCTGTCCCGAACTCGCCGATATCAGCGAAGTAAAAGGCGGCAGCCCCTGGGGTGCGGCCACCATCGCCGGGGCCGACGGCTCGCGCCAGCCCAGCGAAAAGGAATTGGCCCAGGCCCGATTCCAGGGAAAGCACGTGGCAAGCATCGCGGCACAGTTGTCGAAATAGCCCCCGAGTTCACCTCGCAACACTTCAGGGACCACAGGGACAGCAGGATTTGTAAATTTCCTGCCGTCCCTGATGTCGCTGCCGTCCCTGCAATTACGAAAGCCCATTTGGTGTCGCGAGTGGGCCCTACTCCCCAATCGTCTCCGTAATCAGCTTATAGGCGGCCGCCCGTTGCGCGGGCGGGAAGTCGTGCTCCGCATCGGGGTAGGCAGCCTGCAATTTATGCGCTGAATTGAAAAGCTCAAATACCGGCATAGCCGATTCAACGCAATCTCGCACACCGCTGACCTCAAAATTCTCGTCGCGGAGCGGAGCGTTGATGAACACCGCGCGGGGCGCGATCACCCCCAGAATCTCCGTAAAATCAAACGGCATCTTCGCGGGGTCCTTGTCGAACTTCGTCACAATAGAGGGCATGTAGCCCTTATGGCTCCAACCTGTGATATTGCCCCCATAGTACTTCGGAAAGCGCGTGAAGCCACAGCTCGTCACCGCCACCTTGATGCGCGTGTCAAAGGCGCTTACGAACAACGTGTTGTGCCCGCCGAGGGAATGACCAATGGCGCCGATGCGCTCCGGATCCACCTCGGGCAGACTTTGGAGCAAGTCCACACAGCGCATATGATTCCAGATACCCTTCATCGTTGCGCTTTCGTAACCCATCGCGTAGACATCGATCATGTATTCGCCAAAGCCGGGATAGTCCGGCGCGATGACGACATAGCCCCGCTCGGCCAGCTCCTGACCGTAGTTCCGGTTCAATAACCCGCTCTTCCCCACCGGCTCTTCCTTGCCAAGTTGATAGGTCTGGTGCAAGGCGAGAATCGCGGGAGCCTTCCCTTTCAAGTCACGGGGAATCAGCAAGTAGGCTGGGGTGCGGTCGCCGGGCTCGGATTGAAAGGTGATCTTCCGTCGGGTGTACATCGGAAACTCCACTTCCTCCAGCACCTCCACGGCCAGATCGCCCCGCTCGTGCGTCGGGAAGGCCCCCATGACCTTCTGCATATTTGCCAGCACATGGGCGCGGCGAGTATTCCAGTCCGGGATGGCCTTCACGGGCTGCGCGGTGCCTGCCGCGTCGATGTACCGCATGATATCGACCTTGTCGGCATAGAAGGGGGCGTCCTCCGCAATGGCGGTGCTGGCGACGCTGGAAAACAGAACGAAACACAACAATAAGAAACGCATGGGGAGCTCCTTTGAAAATCAGCCTGAACCGTCAGGGCATGATAGTGCGGGTACGCCGCCGATGCAACTGACGCGTTTACAGGACGGATGGGACCGAATTGCTCGATCTTTCGTATCGGTCCTGTCCGTGCTGTGTGCACAGCCATTTGACTTTCTAATGATAATAGCTTATCATAAGCAAGTTGGCCGTTCGCGCGGGAAAGCAGTCTCGCGCATAACGCGGCTCCGGAACTCCGCCATGAATACCATTCCCGCCAGGGGACATATCGACAAGATTTCCATCGGCCTTTCCGCCCTGTGTGCGGTCCACTGCCTCGTACTGCCGGTTTTCGCCGGTGTGCTTCCTGCCCTGGCGGCGACCGCCTCCCATTCTTATTTTCATATGCTCATGCTGCTGCTGGTGATTCCACTGAGCGGACTCGCGCTCGGCGCGGGCTGGTTGCGCCATCGCGATGGGGCCGTCCTCACCCTGGGCGTTGTCGGAGTGGGACTCATGGTGCTTGCGGTAACAGTGGGCCACGATCTTCTGGGGCATGACGGCGAACGCTGGGCCACTCTGGCTGGCTCCTTCATCCTCGCCACCGGGCACTTCCGCAACTTCCGACAGTGCCGCCCCTCGGACGGCTGCCACGTGGGTGCCTGTTAGCAGTCTCCTCCCCCCTGCGATTGCCTCCGCCGCCCGAATCCTGTAGGCTGTGCTTCCCTTTTGCCCTCAGGAAAGGAATGCCGCACTTATGATCCACAGAAGTCTCATCGGTACCGACGCCGCACAACTCGCCCTCTGGGACGTCCAGCACACCCGGGTCGGCACGGAAGAGATGGAGCTCCAGGAGCTTGATGACCTGTGGAAGGCCGACGCCTGGGGCGGGCGGGTGTTCTTCATTAACACCGGCTCAGACGGCGCGTGGGATGTGCATCTTTACGTGGATGAAGCAGTGCCCGACGACGTGCTGGTGTACTACAAGACCCTGAATCGCCGCTTCCTGCTCCGCTGCCCTTCGGGACGGCTCATCGCGGACGGGGCGGAGTACTATATGGCCAGCGCCGAGGAGACGCCTGATTCTGCGGACGCCATCAAGATCCCGGCGGGGGACTACGAGCTGCAACTGCACGAACTCTGTGCCGCTGACCTGGACGACCCCGCCTACCTTACAACAGTCGTAAGCAGAGACGACCTGGACTACTACCTGAGCAGGAACTCGGGATTCGGATGGGGCTGCGCGGGCCTGATCGCAGGCGCTATCATCGGCGCAATCACCCATTGGTACTGGGGCCTGTTCGTCGCGATGGGCGTGATCGTCTGGGGCGGTGTAAAGCGCTGGCGGCACCAGAACGATACCCGTTTCGCCGATATCGCGTCGCGCCTCGACACGGATCGCAACCGTTACGCTTTCTTTATCTGCTCGTTGCGGCCCATTGGTGCAGACTCCGATCTTCGAGGCGGCTGGTATAACTTTCGGTAATTCAGGGACAGCGTCGCCCAGTGAGCCAAACAAGCGACAATCGCTTCGTGTCCAATATTTGGCCCAAATCAAGCACGGTTCATTGCAACAGGCGGGGCTGTCCTGTTGTCAGCGAGGGCGGCGCGCACGTTCAGCGGTAGCTCCGCATAGAGAGCGTAGTTTTTAAGTGGGATTCTTCGCGAAGATTGAGTCCATGGATAATGCACCGAGACTCGACGTCAGACTACAGGACAGCCCCGCCTGTTGACGTGCATTGCGCCTGTTGGAGAGCACCGATTTGCACCGAGCGGCAATCGCCCATCGACGTCACGGGGCGACGCTGTCCCTGGGTTTCATCACAAATCGCAACTCGCCGCCGCTGGCGATCTCGTCGTGGGTGAAGTACGTGCGGTCGAGCACCTTTCCATTCAGCGAAACGCTGTCGACGTAGAAATTATCCGGCGCGTAGTTGTCGGCGATCACGGTCAGGATCTTGCCCTCGCCTAAATCGATCACAGCCTTTGCAAACAGGGGCACGCCGATCTCGTAGCGTGTCGTTCCCGCGATGGGATAGAAACCCAGCGCGCTGAAGACATACCAAGCGGACAAGGTTCCGCCATCGTCGTTTCCATCAAGGCCCGCGTAGTGGTCGGCATACTTCGAGTCGAGAATGCGCCGCACCCACTTCTGCGTAAGGTCGGGACGTCCCGCCGCGTTGAAGAGGTAGGCCGCGTGGAAATAGGGCTCGTTGCCGTGCCAGTAGTGTGAGCCGGGATGCCAGTCGCCCAGGGTTTCATTGGACTTTTCGAAGTAATCTTCCAGCTCTGTGACAAACTGCTCTTTGCTCGGGAAGAGCGAAACCAGTCCTTCGCCGTCAAAAGGCACGCCCCAACGCCACATCATGGCGCTGCCTTCGACGAAGTCGTCGGTAAATTCACGCCCCGAATCGGTGTAACTCAACACCAGTGGATCGAATTTATCGGTGAACGTGCCCCCACTATCGCGCGGCACAAAGAACAACCGCTTCGGATCCCACACGTTGCGATAAGACTGGGCATGCTTCGCGAAGACCCCCGCATCGTCGGCCTTGCCCAAGTCCGCAGCCAGCAACGACAGGGCATGGTCGCACCACGAATATTCCAGCGTCGCCGACACGGCATCCGACATGGTGTCCGAAGGGCAGTACCCATGTTCGAGATAGCCCTCCAGTCCCTCGCGCCCTGCGAATTTTGACCATTCGGGCTTACCCGTGAGGGCGGTCTGGCGCATCATGGCGTAGGCCGCTTCGATGTCAAAATCGCGCACGCCTTTGAGCCACGCCTCGGACACCGCCACATCCGCCGGGGTGCCAAACATGCAATTAGTGTAGCCCGCACCCGAAGGCCAGCGGGGAAGACAACCGCCCGCCTTGCCCATTTCCACGAGCGATACCATCATGTCCCGCTGTTCGCGGCGGGCGATCAGATTATAGAGCGGGTGCACGGTACGGAAGGAGTCCCACAAGGAGAAATCGGTGTAGTAGGTCGTGCCGGGAGCAGTGGTATGCACAGCCCGATCGAAACCGGTGTATTCGCCGTTCACGTCGTTGAAGGTGGTGGGCATCTGCATCGTGCGGTAGAGTGCGGTCGTGAATATACGCCGCTGCGCCTCACTCCCGCCCTCGATCGTAATTCGAGAGAGATGGCCTTCCCACTGATCGCGGGCTTCAGAATAGATCTCCTCGAAGCTCTTGCCTGTCGATTCCGCCTCCAGGTTCTCCCGGGCGTTTGCGATGCTCACGTAGGAGAGCGCCAGCCGCACTTCCACGGTCTGGTGTTCCGGCGAGGGCGGAAAAGCGAGCGTGGCTCCGATGGAATCACCGCTTACCAAAACGCTGTTGGAGCTGAATTCGTTTCCGCTCCACGTGCCGTGGTTCGCGATGGGCTTGTCGAACTTCGCGACGAAGTACACATCGAGTCCATCATAGCGACCAGAAAACGATCCGTAGATGCGAATATTTCCCTCCATCTCGCGTTGCTCGGGCAGGATAGTTGCCGAGCCCTTCTCACTGCGCTTATCGCCGATCACGCTGCTAACATCCAGCGCAAGATGGGGCATGCTCCCGCCGGGAAAGGTGTAGCGGTGCACCCCGACGCGCGTCGTGGCTGTCAACTCCACGAGGATATCCTCTTCCGGAAGATGTACGGCATAGTAGCCGGGAAATACCTTTTCCTCTTGATGAGAAAACTTCGCGTAGCGTTTTTCATTGGGCCCTACACCGCCCAACAGGGTGGTGGAGGGAAAAATACGGAACACGCCGCCCTCCTGCGCATCCGCGCCGAGCAGGCGCGTGTGACTGAAGCCGACAATCTTATTGTCGCCATAGAAATAGCCCGATCGGTTCAAGCCTTCTTCATTGAGCAACAGCGACGCCGTATCGGGCGCCAGCCGTACCATGCCGAAGGGAACGGTGGCTGCGGGGGAATCGTGACCACACATCCAGGAGTAGCCCCCCGTGGCGATGAAGGGATCAACGTCGTCCCCGAGCTCACCGGGCTCGATGACAGTCTCCAGGGCGCCGGGCTTTGCGTTCACGATGGAGCGGTAGCTGCCCCATACGCCCAGCAAGGCCAGCACCGGAATGGCCAGGATTACGAGGGCCACGATCAGTACCCAATTGAGAATTCGCTTGAGTCGTTTCATGTGGCTCCTGTGGGGTTGGCGGGCACTTCGCTATAGTTTACAGGACCGATAGGATACGACCGATTCCATCCGTCCTATCGGTCCTATCCGTCCTATAAAAAAAGCGCCGGGTAAACCCGGCGCTCTCTGGCTCATTCTCTGTGTTTCGTCAAGCGGCTACTCTTCGCCGCCCTCTTCGATCACGTCGTCGGGCGAGGAATCTTCCACATCGCTTTCACCATCCGCGCCGGCGGTGGCGTCATCGTCGTTTTCTTCCGGCACAGCCTTGGCCACGGCACTCACCCGGGCGCCCTCCTGGGGCTTCATCACCGTCACGCCTTGCGTATTGCGGCCTATGGTGCGGATGTCTTTCACCGACGTGCGGATCACAATACCGTCGGTGGCCACGAGAACGAGTTCGTCGTTATCGTCCACGGTCATCATGCTGACCACGTTGCCATTGCGCTCCGAGGTCTTGATGTTGATGATGCCGGAGCCGCCGCGGTGCTGCAGGCGATACTCGCCCACCTGCGTGCGTTTGCCGTAGCCGTTCTCGGTCACGCTGAGCACCGTGCGATCATCTTGAGCAAGGGACATGCCCACCACGTAGTCCCCTTCATCCAGACGGATGCCGATCACGCCCCGCGCCGTGCGGCCCATGGGGCGCGCGTCGGTTTCTGGGAAGCGGATGGCCATGCCCTTGTAGGTGGCGATGAGCACGTTGTCGCTGCCAGAGGTGAGCTGTACGTCCATCAGCTCGTCGCCTTTGTCGATCTCCAGGGCGATGATACCGGTGGTGCGCGGGTTGCTGTACGCCTTCAGCGCGGTCTTCTTCACCGTGCCCTTCTTGGTCACCATGAAAACGAACTTGTCTTCCTCGTGCAGATCGCGCACGGGCAGGAAAGCGGTCACGGTCTCGTCGCCGGCGAGGCTCAGCAGATTCACCATGGCGCGGCCGCGCGCGGTGCGGCTCATCTTTGGAAGCTCATGCACTTTGCGCCAGTAGACCCGGCCCAAATTGGTGAAGAAGAGCATGTACTGGTGGGCCGACGCGATGAAGAGGTCTTTTACGAAGTCCTCCTCTTTCGTGTCCATACCGGAAACGCCGCGCCCGCCGCGCTTCTGCTTGCGGTAGGTGCTCACGGGGAGGCGCTTGATGTAGCCTTCGTTCGAGACCGTCACCACCATGTTTTCGTCGGCGATGAGATCCTCAACGTTGAATTCGCCCTCTTCGTCGATGATGTCGGTGCGCCGTTCGTCGCCATATTTGACCTTCAGCGCCACGATCTCTTCGCGCACCACGGCCAGGATGTTTTTCTGGCTGGAGAGAATGGTGGTCAGGCGTTCGATCTCCTTCAACAATTCCGCGTACTCGTTCTGCAGCTCTTCGCGCTCCAGGCCGGTCAACTGGCGGAGGCGCATGGCCAGGATGGCGTTGGCCTGGATAATGGAGAAGTCGAAGGCGGCGATCAGCTTATCGCGGGCGTCGTCGCGATCCGCCGACGCGCGGATAATCTTGATGATCTCGTCGATATGGTCGATGGCCTTCAGTAGGCCTTCGAGGATGTGGGCACGGGCTTCCGCTTTGTCCAACAGGAAGCGGGTGCGGCGTTCGACGATTTCCGCGCGGTGCTCGACGTAGTAGTGAATCATCTCCGCCAGGTTGAGCACTTTGGGCTGATTATTCACCAGCGACAGGAAGATAATGCTCGCGGTGGCCTGCAACTGGGTGTTTTTGTAAAGTTGATTGAGCACCACTTCCGGCTCTTCGCCGCGGCGAAGCTCGATGACGATGCGCATACCGTCCTTGTCGGACTCGTCTCGCAGGTCGGTGATGCCCTCGATGGTCTTACTGCGCACCAGGTCCGCGATGGACTCGATCAACCGCGTCTTGTTGACCTGGTAGGGGATCTCTTGAATGATGATGCTCTGCTTACCCTGGCCGCCGTCCTTCTTCGTCTCCACCGCCACGCGCCCGCGCAGCTTCAGCCGGCCACGGCCCGTGCGATAAGCATCCTTGATACCCTTGCGGCCAAGAATCACACCGCCCGTGGGGAAATCGGGGCCGCTGACGTACTTCATCAGATCGTTCGGCGTGGCCTTGGGATTATCGATAAAGTGAACGATGGCGTTGCACACTTCGGTCAGATTGTGAGGCGGGCAACTCGTGGCCATGCCAACCGCGATGCCGTAGGAGCCGTTCACCAGCAGATTCGGAAAACCCGCAGGAAGCACCACCGGTTCCTTCAGGCGCTGGTCGAAGTTGTCCTGAAGGTCAACGGTTTCCTTGTCCAGATCCGCCATCATTTCGGCGGCGATGGATTCCATCCGCGCTTCGGTATACCGGTAGGCCGCCGCGTTGTCGCCGTCGATGGAGCCAAAGTTACCCTGGCTGCCCACCAGCGGGTAACGCATGTTCCACTCCTGAGCCATGCGGACAAGGGCATCGTACACCGAAGAGTCGCCGTGGGGGTGATAGTTACCCAGCGCGTCACCGACGATGGACGCGCATTTGCGGAAGGCGCGGCCTTTCGTCAGCCCCAGCTCCTGCATCACATAGAGGATGCGCCGATGCACCGGCTTCAGCCCGTCGCGCACGTCCGGCAGTGCGCGGCTCACGATTACGCTCATGGAATAATCCATGAACGAATTCTTCATTTCCAGCTCGATGGCTATCGGCTTGATGTCGTCTCTGGCCATTTTTTGTCCTTGCGGGTATTTGTATCAGTCCGGCCGTGAAGCCGGTCAGCGTGATTTCTAGTGCGTCACTCCATTGGAGGAATTGTGCCGGTCTCGCTTCATCCGCTACTCGATTACAGGGAGCAACGTATAGTATTCCTCTTCCGTACAAATATGGCGAATGCACGCCAGTTTGACCTCGTCCTCGGAATGCTCGGGATTCTGCCGTCGTATTTTCGCCAACAGGTCAGCCCTAGTTCATCCGACAGTCGTATCGCCTCGCGAACACGCTGTGCCAGCGTCATTCGCGCGATGGTTTCCCAATAGTACCCTGATGCATCTGGCGTCGTATCAAGCATGAAACCCATGGAAGGGCCCTCCGTTTGATCACGAAACAGGTTCCAAGAATCTGGTAAGACACGAGAAAAATTCACGTCTATTCGCGTTCATTCGCGGTTCAACTCTTCTACTTTGACCCCGGACAAATCTTACGAACGAAAGCGTTCAATGTGGAGACGGCATCCCAGGCAGAGCATGGGAACGAGTAAATTCCCTATAATTTGCTCCCATTTGCGCAAATTTGCGGTACAGCCCGCTCGCCTAAATATCCAAGTTCTGCACTTCCGGCGCGTGTTTCTCGATAAATTCTTTACGCGGCTCCACCAGATCGCCCATGAGCGTAACGAACATCTCGCTCGCTGTGGCCTCGTCTTCCGCCATCACCTTGAGCAGCGTGCGGTTCTCGGGATCCATCGTGGTCTCGAGCAACTGCTCCGCGTTCATTTCGCCTAGACCTTTGTACCGCTGGATGTGCAGGCCCTTGCTGCCAATCTCTTTCAGGCGGCTATACAGATCCAGAAGATCGTCCGTCTGGAAGGCGTCGCCGCTTTCGCTGCCCTTGGTGGGTTCCACCACGAAGGGCGCGCCACCCACGGCCTTGAGGGGCTCCATGTGGGTGAGCATCGCGGAGAATTCGTGGCTCTTCATGAAGGCCAGGTCCACTTCACCCGCCTGGCGCACACGCTTGGATTTGCCGTTGACCAGATCCTCGGGCATGCCCTCCAGCTCCGCCTGCTCTTCGGCCGTATTCACGATCCGCGCGTCGGGTCCGAAAATTTCGGTAAGCTGAGCCGCGGAAAGATGACCCGGATCGAGGAGCGTCTCGCGGGGCAGGTCCATGCACTTGAATACGGCGGCCGCTTCAACACCGAAGACGCGGTGCAGGCGCGCGAGCATCTTGCGCCGGTCCTGGGCCGCACGAAATCCATGCATGAGGACCTTGCCCTGCACGCCCTTGCCATTGGACGTGGAGCTGGAAACTTTCACGGCATCCAGGACGCCATCAAAAATAAACTGCTCGAACTCCGCTTCGGTGTTGACGTACTGGGACTTCTTGCCCTTGCGAATCTGATACAGCGGCGGCTGGGCGATGTAGAGGTGACCGCGGCGGATGAGTTCCGGCATCTGGCGGAAAAAGAAGGTGAGGAGCAGCGTGCGTATGTGCGCGCCGTCCACGTCCGCATCGGTCATGATGATAATCTTGTGGTAGCGCAGCTTGCTGATGTCGAAATCGGTGTCGCCGAAGCCCGTGCCGAGCGCGGTGATAAGCGAGCGAATTTCGTTGTTGCTCAGCATCTTGTCGATGCGCGCCTTCTCCACGTTCAGCACCTTACCGCGCAGCGGCAGGATGGCCTGGAAGCGCCGATCGCGGCCTTGCTTGGCCGAGCCGCCGGCCGAGTCGCCCTCGACGATGAAGATTTCGCAGAGCGCCGGGTCCTTCTCGGAGCAGTCGGCCAGCTTCGCCGCCTGACCGATGGAGTCCAGCGCGCCTTTGCGCCGGGTAAGGTCGCGGGCCTTGCGGGCCGCTTCCCGCGCGCGGGCCGCCTCCAGCGTTTTGCTGATGATCCGATTCGCGGTGGTGGGGTTTTCTTCGAAGTGCGTCTGCAGCCCTTCGTAGACCAGCGAGCTCACGATGCCCTGGACGTCGCTGTTGCCCAGCTTGGTCTTGGTCTGACCTTCGAACTGGGGATCGTGCAAACGCACGGAAATGATCGCCGTGAGGCCCTCGCGCGCGTCGTCGCCCGAGAGTGCCGCCATCTGCTTCTTCAGCAGGTTATTTTTCTTCGCATACTCGTTCAGGCTCTTCGTCAGCGCCGAGCGATAGCCGCTCAGGTGCGTGCCGCCTTCGTGGGTATTGATATTGTTCGCGAAGGTCGAAAGCGTCTCGGTGTAGACCGTCGTGTACTGCATGGCCACTTCCACTTCGACCCCGTCTTTCGCGGCTTCGAAATAAATTACCTTGCGGTGCAGCGGCTCTTTGTTGCGATTAATGTACGCCACATACTCGACAATACCGCCCTTATACTGCATCACTTCGGGCTCGTCGACGGTGCGCTCGTCCTCGAAGATGATCTTGATGCCCTTGTTCAGGAAGGCCAACTCGCGCAGGCGGTTCCGAAGGATCTCCGCGTTGTACTCGGACACCTCGAAGATCTCGGAGTCCGGCATGAAGGTTATCTTCGTACCCGTCGTCTTTGCCTTACCCTTCGTCTCCAGCTTGCCCTTGGGCTTGCCGCGCTCGAAGGTCATGCCGTAGACATTGCCGTCGCGCTTCACCTCCACCTCCAGCCAGGACGAGAGCGCGTTCACGCAGCTCACGCCCACACCGTGCAAGCCACCCGAAACCTTATAGGACTCGTTGTCGAACTTGCCGCCCGCGTGGAGCACCGTCAGCACCACCTCCAGCGCGGTCTTTCCCTTGAACTTCGGGTGAAGGTCTACGGGGATACCACGGCCATTGTCCACCACCGTAATGGAGTTATCGATGTGGATCGAGACGTTGATCTGGTTACAATAGCCCGCCAGCGCCTCATCCACGCTGTTGTCCACGACCTCGTAGACCAGGTGATGGAGGCCCCGCGTGCTCGTGTCGCCGATGTACATGCCGGGACGTTTCCGGACGGCCTCCAGGCCCTCCAGAACTTGAATCGAACTTCCATCGTAACCTTTTTCAGACATTATACTTACCTCGACTCATAGTGCCCCCGCAACGGGTGGTGTTTGGAATACGCGCCATTATAGCAAAAATGGCCGGGCAAAACCAATTTAAACGCAATACTCAGGGGGATTTAAGGGGGGTAGCCACCGCCCCTTGTGGCAGCAAGGTCGCATCCGAGGAATGGGAAAAAAGGCTGTTGGCCCGCGCCCGAATCGCCCCGGCGGGATGGCGCCCGACCCGCCTTCGTGATACCATGGAGTCGACCCGGGAAGGCCATGACCGCCATGACGCGCCAACCAATTTCCCCCTTCCCCTTGGGGAGACCCAAACCAACATGACTATCCGATTTCGGCTGATCCTTCTCGTGTCCGTGCTCGTTGCCTTTTCCGTCACCGTGCTCGTATACCTCGCATCGGCCTACGTGGACACGCGCCAGCGCCTGCGCGAGGCCGACGCCGTCCTCAACGAGTTCGTCCATGCGGTAGGCGTTTCGGCCGCCATCGCCCGGTTGCGGCTCGCGGTGCTCTATCCGGAGCCCGACGGCGCAGCGGCGTACGGAGAAGTGGACGGGCTGATCGTGGACTGTGAGCGCGCTTTCGGGGCCTGGAAATCCGCTTCAAGTGTATCGATTCTCGTAGGCATCAAAGGTGAAGCCGACGACCTGGCGGCAATCGAAGCCCTGTCGCGGGACTTTCGAGCGGAGCTGGAGAACCTCCAGGCGGACATTCGAAACCGCGCTGCCGTGGATCCCGCGCTCTTCGATCAGCTCCTCGACGCGGGCGTACGGCTGGTCATCGAAGACGATCTCCGTGAAATGAACACCGCGCTGGATGGAATCCTCCTCAGCATGGGCACCACGCCCTGGATTGCGCGCATCGGGCCCGGCCAACTGGCCACGGCCCGCGCCACCCTTCTGGAGATACGCGCCGCCCAAATGGTCCGGGACCGCCTCCACCGCCAGTCAAGCCGTATCGCCCTGCTGCTGACCGATGCCACGCCCGAGGCTGAGCGCGCCATCGTAAGCACTACCGTTTCCCTGAACGAGTCGTTGAGGGCCTGGCGCAGGGCCACAGAGACGTATGCGGAAGCCTCCGGTGACTCCGCGCCGCCCCACTATGATACGTTCAGCACCAAGAATGGGGCGCTCCAGTTCCAGGTAACTCAGATCCTCGAAGATGCGCGTCAGGATCGCCTCGACGTGGCGCGCGCACACGCCGCCGAAGTCTGGATGCCCGCGCTCCAGCGGGAACTGCTGCCCACCCTGGAAACCAGCCTCAACACCGAAGTCCAGGAACTGCGGAGCATGCTTGGAGCGCTGTCCAGTTCTACCGGTTCCGCCGGCGCGGGCGGCATCGCCCTGATCTGCCTGGCGCTGCTCTCGGCCATCGCGATGGCCTTCCTCACCGTGCGCACCATGCTCCGCGCGCTGGAGCAGCTCCGAATCGGCACAGAGATCATCGGCGCGGGTAATTTCGAACACCGGGTGAACCTCGGCACCTCCGACGAGTTTGGAACGCTAGGCAACAAGTTTGACGCCATGGCCGAGCACCTCCAGGAGCAGGTGGCGCAACGCGAACGACTCGAAGAAGCGTTGCTCCGCAATGAGCGCCTTGCCACCCTGGGCCAAATCATCGCGACGGTCAGCCACGAAATCCGAAATCCCCTGGGCACCATCCAGACCTCGATCTATTCCCTTCGCAAACGAGTCGGAGACCAAGGCGATGCCGTTTTGAATTCGCTGGACCGCGCGGACCGGAGTATAGTACGGTGCAACAGGATTATCGGGGAGTTGCTGGACTACACCCGCATCCGCGAACCGAATCGCGTGGAAACGCACCTCGATCCCTGGCTGGCGGAAGTGTTGGGCGACTTCAATTTTCCCCCGGGGGTGGATTTAACGAGCGAACTGAATTCGGGCGCGACCCTGTCCATCGACCGGAACCGTGTCCAGGGCTGCGTAGTCAACCTGCTCAGCAATGCCTGCCAGTCCATGATGGAGCAGGAAGGTGGACCAAGGCCATGCAGGCTGCGGGTCGAGTCCGAGTGTGTTGGCAGCCGGGTGGAAATACGGGTGGTGGATACCGGCCCCGGGATTGCCCCGGAGGTCCTGGTAAAGATCTTCGAGCCCATGTTCAGCACGCGCACCTTCGGCGTGGGCCTGGGCCTGCCCATTGTGAAGAAAACCATGGAACAGCACGGCGGCAACGTCAGGATTGTAAGCGAAGTGGGCAGCGGGACCACAGCCACCCTTTGGCTCCCCGCTGTGGAAAGGGAGGGACAATAGCATGAAGAATCTCCGCATACTGGTGGTTGACGACGACCGGGACTTTGCCGAGGGCGTGGCCGACGTGCTGCAACTCCACGGCCACGAAACCGCCGTGGCCCATTCCGGCGAGGAAGCCCTGGAGACCTTCACCGAGTCCGAATTCGACGTGACCTTCATGGATGTGAAGCTGCCGGGCTGGAACGGCGTCGAAAGCTTTCGGGAATTTCGTCGGCGCTTCCCCGGCGCAAAAGTCGTCATGATGACTGCCTACAGCCTCGACAACCTGATGGACGTGACTACGGAGAAGGGTGTCATTGGCTCCTTCCACAAGCCCCTGGCCTTCCCCGAAGTGGAGGCCCTGCTGGATCGCGTGCGACAGGACACGCGCGTGCTCATCGTGGACGACGACGTGGATTTCGCGAGAGAGATCCGCGACATGCTGGAGGTGGCCGGCTTTTCGGTGCGCTCCTGTTTCGACGGCCAGACCGCAATCCGCCGATGCCTTGAAGAGCCCTTCGACGCCATGATCCTCGACCTCCGCCTCCCCGGCGCCAGTGGCGCGGAAGTCTACAACGCTGTGCACGAGGCAAAGCCCGACTTGCGCATTGTCGCGGTCACGGGATTCGATGCGGAAGCCATCCAGACCAAAACCGGAAAAAACGTTATCGACCCCAACAGTATACTCCACAAGCCCTTCAATCCCGACAGCCTCCTCCGCATGCTGGAGCACGCGCCGGGCGTCGGCTGAGCGGGTGCAGCCCTCGCGACCTGCTCGTCCGTCTCGACAATTTGGGCCACCGTTCGTGGCCCAATTCGCTCATTCCCTGGCGATGCACGTGTCATTGTCCATGAGTTTTGATGGCGATATCACTGCAAGTTTTTGCAGAAGGCATCCCCTCTTAGCCACGTAGTGGCGGCATATCGTAGCCTGGGATGGAGCGAGGTACGAGCGGAACCCCAGGATAGCGCCCCACTTCCATGAACCCCGGAGGGGTGACACAGACTGTGCCGCATGTATACTCGGTTTATTTGCAGCAATTCCTTCCAATGGATTTCCCTCCGAGCATCCCAATTTTGCAACAGCCTGTCGCAAAATTGATAACGGACCGTCAATTCCGCCAACACAATCGCTCAATGCATGCCCAGCTCGAATACTTCCAGCGCTTCTCGAATTTCCGCTCGCACTACGAGCGATGGCCGCTTCGCGCGAATAAAGGTCACCGCTTCGTCCACATCCCCGGCGAGCCCCTGCTTCAGAAGGTACGCTGCGACAAAGGCTGAACTTCGTGAATAGCCAATCTTGCAGTGCACGTAGACCTTTCCACCGCGCAGACCCCGCTCTATGAATGCGACGCCCTCTTCGATTTGCTCTCCAGTGGGCGCGGTCAGATCGAGAATGGGAATATTCAGGTAGTCGAGGCGACGAAATGCCGGAGTGGCGGAAAACTCCGAAGTAACATCGAGCACGGCGGTGACGCCCTGATCGATGGCATACCTCGCCCGCGCGCCTTCCAACGTCCGCCCGAGGAGGAGTCCCGGCACAATCTCGTCCCAGTCATTGCAGCGCCGCCGGTAGTACAACAGTGATAGATACTGCCCAAGCAGGCACGGCGCCATCACGATTTGCGTGCTGAGGGGAAGCGTGCCCCATTCCTTTCGATAGATGAGGCCACCCCACCAGAAATATCCAGCGGCCGCGATCGCCAGGCTAACCGCGGGCCAGAGCAACAGCGCGCCCCAGGGCCAGGCCGCAACCGCGAGCAAGCCGAAGAGCCCCGCAGCGAGACCGTAGCGCCACCCCATGCGGGGATTGGTTGTGGCTGCGACGGATGCAGGCGCTTCGCGAAAGGCATAGAAGCAAAGCGCAGCGAGGGCGAATCCTCCCAGGATGTCGGCAAGGTGATGCTGGTGCGTGAAGATCGTGGAGAAGCCGATCAGGCTGAACCATACGCGAAGTACGGCGCGCAGTGCGCCCGTGGTGTGGCGGAGATAGACCGCCGCAAGGAGGGTGCGCAGCGTGATGTGAAGCGAGGGAAAAAGATTGCCCAAAGGCGGATCAAAGGCATAGAGGAACGCAAAAATTGGTCCCGTGAACCCAGGCACATCCTCGCGCACGTAGCCAAGCCGCAGAGGCATCATGAGAAAGAAGCATCCCGCGACAAGGATCGCCATCGTGATGCGCCTTGCGAAGACCTTGCGCTCCACTTCGCCGCAGAGAAAAGGCGCACCGACGAAGAACAGATCGATGGACATGTACGGGAAGATGAACCATGGAATCAGCGGGATCTGGAGTTCCCAGTCGAAGTACAACGTTCCGACGTGGCTGCGCTGCGTGGCCGCCCAGTTGCAAAAGCCATAGACCACCATGAAGAGCACCGACAGGAACGCCGCCGTGGCCGCCTGATTGCGGACTACCTTTTTCTCGCTACCGACACCGTGAAGATGCCCCATTGATCAATCTCCATTTCCAGTTTCTCAAAGCCCGCCGCGTCCACGAGGGCGTCCATTTCCGCCTGAGTCCGTCGCCTCATGATCCACGGTTTTCCGTCCCAGTCGCAGAGCAAGCGCGCGATCAACTCGACCTGCGGGTGCCAGGGCTGATTGGTGTAGACAAGGTAGCCACCGGGAAGCAGGGCCTCCGAAAGACCGCGAAGCGACCTCAGAATCATCTCATTGTCCGAGAAGAGTTCATAGAGCCCGGAAACGATGGCGATAGTCGGTCGGGGCGTGAGAGACGCGAGTGCCTCCCCGTCGAAAGCATCACCCTCTTCGAAGGTCACTTGAGAAAGACCCAAAGAATTCGCGATCGCTTCCCCTGCGGCAAGATTTTTGGGTTCCATATCGCGAAGATGGGCCGAGAACGTCACGGCATCGAGTTGGGCCAGGGTCTCCAACAGGTAGCGACCCGCACCCGCCGCGATGTCCACCACGTGCACCGGCATCCCGGAATCCGCCAGGCGCTTGACGTATTTCCAGATCACACGTCGCATGTTCTGGCGTCGAACACGAATGCCCCGCCAGCCTATTCCATCGAGATAGGCGCGGTCCATGAGCCGACCCAGGAAATTGCCGCCGCGCGCCTGGTTCTCGTAGACGTAGTCCAGAGTGCGTCCGGAATTGAAGCCCGATTCCCAGCCCAGCCGGATCCCGTCGCTCATTTTCCCGACACTGCCCATCAAGTACTTGAAAATGCCATAGCCCGCACCTTTGGGAGAAAGCCACGACAGGGGGAGTCGTAATTGATCGTACTCTTCCTTCGTGAAGCCGATGCGGTGCGCCTGGGTGAGATCGGGCCGCGCAATTTCCGTCGTAAAAAGCTCTTCGATGAAATCCCGAGTCCGCTGGATCGGAAGTGCGCGCTCTTTCTCGTGGTAGACGCCATGGTAGAAATCTGGATACTCTTCGATGGCCTTGTGCCACGCGCCCAGACGCTCATAGAAGCGGCGGATGGCCGATTTCTTCACAACCCAGTCACGCCCGGCCACGAGCATCAACGTGGGAGTGTGAATCGCGCCAGCATCCGCAATCAAGCGCGTCGAAGTATCGTGCAAGTCCAGCAGAATGTTATTCGAAATGGAATGGGTGATCAGGGCGTCCGATTCCATCTTCGCGATCTCGGCGGCGTCGTGGGTCAACACCTTCGCCTTCACATAGCTCGGAACGGTCGTGAGCAATTTCGCGGCCAGTCCGAGGCGCAGCATGGGAATGGCCAGGGGCATGTAGAGCCGGATGCGAAAAGCCGGTACGGCCAGCACCATCCCCCGCAGGGGCGGTGCGTAGTCGTGTACCCACGTGGCCACGACCGCGGCACCGACGCTGTGACCGATGGCCACCATATGGTCGACCGGGATGTCATAGGTTTGGGCAAGGTGACGCACAAACGTGTCGGCGTCTTTCGCGTAGGTACTGAAGTGCTCCGCGTAGTCCCGGGGTCCTTCGGTCTTGCCGTTCCCCCGCGCATCCCAGGCGAATATGCTGTAGTCGTCGAGACCTAACTCCGCCACGAAGCTTTCCCAGCGTCCGGAATGCTCATGGCCCCGATGGAAGAGCACGATGGCTTTCCTGGATGGCGCCTTCGGTATCCACGCGCGGTAAAACTGCTTCAGCCCATCCCAGTTCTCAAAGACATTCTCGGTCAATTCATAGGTGCTCATCTTCAGCCTCCAGCAGGTCCTGAACCGCCCCCTGCAGTTGTAATGCTATTTCTTTGGCCCCACCCTTGCCTGGCGACACGTGATCAAAGTTCATGGGCTTCCCAACGATCACGCTCAACCGCGTGAGCCGGGGCAGCCGCCGACCCTTGGGCCAGCTCTCATATGCACCCTTGATGGCGCAGGGCAGCACGGGCACGGCGCAACCGCGCAGCAGCAGCCCGATGCCCGCTTTGAACTCCCCCAGTTCCCCCGTCGTAGATCGCGTGCCTTCGGGAAAGAGAATCAAAACGTTGCCCGGTGTCTTGAGCAGTTGCTGGCAGATCTTCAGGCTCTGTTGCGGGCCCGCCGTCCGATGAAAGGGCAAGGCGTTCACGATGATCGAGGAAAACATGACGCGCGGGAGGGCGGTGAAGAAGTAGTCCGCCGCCGCCGCCGGAAAGATGCGATGGCGCATGCGAAAAGGCAGCATGGAGATAAGACAGATCGCGTCCCAGTGACTCGAGTGATTCGCCACGAGGACGAAGGCGGTATCTTTGGGGATATTTTCCAGTCCGGTGACGCGAAAGCGGTGAAATGCCTTCAGGCACACGCGAATCAACAGTCCCGCAGCCGTTCGTGTGGCAAAAGTCCACATGGTCGGTTCGCGGGGGAAGTCGCGCAGGCCATCCGCCAGACTCTTGTCGAGGTCGCGGGCGCTATCGTATTGCCATTCGTCCACGCCGCCCCCTATCGCACGCCATAGAGGCCGTAGAACCAGTTCACCATGTGCAGGAAGAGGGGCGCGGTGAAAATCAGGCTGTCGATGCGATCCAGAATGCCCCCGTGGCCCGGAATCAGCGCGCCCGTGTCCTTGATGTTGATGTCGCGTTTGATCATGCTGATGGAAAGGTCGCCCAACTGCCCGCCGATGCCCACGATGAGCCCCGTAATGATCAATTGCAGCGGCCCGAAATGGGGCAGGCAGGGCGCGGCGATCCACGGGAAGATCATGGACACTGCCAGCGCGCCCAGGGAACCCTCCCACGTTTTGTTCGGGCTGATTTGATCGCGCAGCTTGTGGCGACCGAAGGCCTTGCCGAAGCAGAAGGCGGCGATGTCATTGATCTCCACGGCCACAATCAGAAAAAGCAGGTAGGCATAGGGCCGGTCGGAATTTGCGAGAAAAGTCAGGTGGCCGAACATCCACGCGATGTACACGAAGCCCACGAGCGCGAGGGACACCAACTGCAACTGGCCCTTCGTGCGGTTGCGCAGAATCGGGATAGTCAGAATCAGCGCAATGGCGTAGACCGGCAGCGTGCGGAACATGCCGAACCAGCCGTGCCGCCCGTTGTAGGGATCGGTCAGGATCGCAATGATGAAAATCGCTCCGATGGACACGTACACCGCGCCCGTCATCCACCAGTCGCGATAAAGCCCCGTGGCCCGGGCGAACTCGCGAAAGCCAATCAAGGCCACGATGGAAAACAGCGTGATGGTGGCCTCGCGCCCGATGAGCACGGCGGCCAGCACCGTGGGGATCATGATCAGCCACCCCTGGTAGATGCGCCACACGGCGGTGACATTCTTTCCGAAGGCGTACTTCAGCAGCAGCAACGCCAGGCCCGCGACAAAGAGCGCGCCGAGGATGAAACCGCCGAGAAAGCGAACGGTCGGGTCGTGCAGCGCGGCCTGAAAATTCATGACGCCGCCTTGCGATTCAGCGCCTCGATGATGCGCCGCAGGCGAACGGCCACCGTCTGCACGCAGCCCGCGATGACGACGATCAGGGTCCAGTCCATGGCGGTCAGATTCCACACCGTGGGCAGCTCCCACCCGGCCCAAATCTGGAGCAGCAGGATCGTCGCGCCGACGTGGAGCGTCACCATGCGCCAGGGCTTCGCCATGACGCCGCTGAACTCCCGCTGCACGCCCACGGCCTGACCGAAGATACCGATGTAGGCCGTGAACACCGCCAGGATCGCCGCCCAATAGCCTAGCGGCACCAGACACAAGCCGCTGTGGGCCACGCCCACGAAAATGATCACATCGGAGACGCGATCCGGCACTTCATTAACGATCTCGCCATTCAGGCTCGCCTTGCCCGAGGCCAGCGCCACCATGCCATCGAGCATGTTGAAATAGAGCCGCACATAGCAGAAAAACGAGCCTACCATCAGCAGCCACGGGTGGCCCGCCGCCTGCCAGAAGCAAAGCCCCGCCAGGGCCGCCGCCACGACGGAGAGATAGGAAATCGTGTTCGGGTGGACATCCCACCGCACACAACAACGAACCGCCCCGCCCGCCATGCTCCGAAAAAGCCCTGCAATCGGCCTGCGCGATGTGGGTTTGTAGTCAGTACTCATTCGATCCCGATACCCCTCTGGATAGCCTTGACGTCTCATGGCGCGGCATACACCCGCCCCACCTTGCGCCGTAGTATCCGGGAGCCCGTCGAGATGAATCAACCCAAGGGACGTACCGCCGCAAATGCACCCCAAACGGTCCAGGCAAGCCCAGTCCCCACCCATTACCCCGAGAAGCAAAGAACACCACAACGCGGCGGCATGTCCCAGCGGATGCTGGAATCGCGATGCGTAGCTTGGGAACGAGTGTATACCAGATCAACCATTTTGTTGATGTCAACAGAATGGTCAACAAGAGCGACTCCCCTTTGCCTCCCTACTCCCCCATCTCCTCCCCGTCGGGCAACAGCACGATGTACATATCCGACACCAACTCCTTCCCCGCGATCTTGTTGATCTTCTTCATGATCTGCCACTTGCGGTAGTTGAGCTTGTGCATCCAAACGGCGCTGTCGGCTTCGATGCGGAGCTGGAGGTCTTTGATGCCCTGAGGACGGGTATGTTGGGCCACGGTCTCGCCGACGATCTCGGGCCAGTGTTCCCAGATCTCGGCGTGCTCCAGGTGCTTGCCCAGATTGGTGGTCTTTTTGAGTTTGGCGAGGATATCGCCCACGCCTTCGGGTTTGGTGCGCTTCAAGTCGGCCTCGTATCGTCTGGCGGCGCTGTTCAGGCCGTCGGGATTCCTGGTCAAATGCAGTGTTGGTAGCCGTCCATTGTACGCTATTTCGCGTGAACTCGGGCAGGGCGCTCGCACCTGGCGGTATCGCGTTCAACGATTCCGAATGGCGATGTCGAAGTGCAGCACGTCGGCCTCGACGCTGATGCAGAGTTTCGTGTAGAACGCCACGGCGGGCGCATCGACGGTATCGGCCTGGACGAAAATTACGTAGGCCCCCGCCGCCGCGCCAATCCGCCCCAGGCGTTCGATGAGCTCCGTGGCGATGCCCTGGCGCCGGTACCGTTCGTCGACCGCGAGATCGTAGAGATAGAGTTCACTGCGCGGTTGCTCGAACTTTCGCAACTCATAGGCCACGAGCCCGCCGATCACGTTGTCGCGATCGTTGCAGGCTACCAGCACTACGCAGGTGGGGTCGCCGAGCAGGGTGTTGATGTAGGCATCGTCGGGCTCATACTGGCGCTCGGAATCCGGCTCGGCGAAGGTCACGCGAAACAAATCCAACAAGGACCGAAGCGGCGCGATGTCTCCCGATTGAAGTCGCCTGCAGGATATCGCCATGGTCTCCGTCTCTCTGCGCCCTTTGCCTGACTGCTGAACTACTCCGCCTCGAGCCGACCCTGAACCATCTGGTAGCGGCGGTAGGGCCGCCCGCCGATCTTCTCAGTCAGTTCGCGCTCGGTGGTAGTGACCAGACATTGTACCTTATCCTGGAGCGACTCGAACAGGGCCTGGGCCCGGTGAGCATCCAGCTCGGCGAGGACTTCGTCGAGCATGAGGATGGGGTATTCGCCGGTTTTCTCTTTGACAAGCTCAATCTCGGCGAGCTTGAGGGCGAGGGCGGCGGATTTTTGCTGGCCCTGGGAGCCGTAGATGCGGGCGGGCCGCCCTTCAATGAGTATCTCGATGTCGTCGCGGTGGGGCCCGCGGAGGGTCTGCTTCCGGCGGATGTCATGCTCGCGGGTGTCACGCAGAATGGCCTCGAAGTCTTCGGCACGCTCGAGGTCGGGCGTGTACGTCAGAGCGAGGGTCTCGGCGGTGGCGATGCGCTGGTAGGCCCCTGCGGCCTGCACGGAGAGATCGGCGATGAAGGCCGCGCGCTCGTCCATGAGGATCTGCCCGGCGGGCGCGAGCTGGGCATCCCAGATCTCCAGTAGTGCTGGGTCGGGCCGGTGCTGCTTGAGGAGGCTGTTGCGCTGCTTGAGGGCCTGGCGGTAGCGCTGCAGCGCGCCGAGGTAGCGCGGATTGATCTGGGAGATTTCCATATCGAGGAAGCGGCGACGCATCGAGCCGCTGCCCTTCACCAAAGCCACGTCTTCGGGCGAAAAGAATACGGTATTGATCCTGCCCAGGATGTCGCTCACCCGGGTCTGGGGCACGCCATTGATCTTGAAGCGCTTGGCTTTCTGCCAGTGGTGCGCTTCGAGGTGCACCTCGCGATCACTGCGCTGCGCCGTGGCCGTGATGGAGAACCCCTCTTCGCCGTGGCGCGCGAGCTCGCGCTCGTTGAGGGTGCGGTGGCTTCGCGCGGTGCAGACGTAGAGCAGGGCTTCAAGGAGCGAAGTCTTGCCCTGGGCGTTGTCGCCATGGATGATGTTGAGGCCGGGCTCGGGCGCGAAGCTGAGCTCATCGAGGCAACGAAAACGGCGGCAAGTCAGTTGGGTCAACCACATGGGGCTAGTCTACCCGGTTGTGCGAGGGCGAGATTAGCCCGAGGGCAAGGGTAAGCATGGATGGGCGGCGGCCGGAAGCAGGCGCGCCTCATTCCGCCAGCGTAAGCAGTTCGTCAATAGAGGCCCGCATGTTGAAGTACTGCTCGGCCACTTTGGCCAGTTTCTCGCAATCAATCTCCGCCACGTCGTAGGTTTCCGGGACGACTTCCGTGCGGTTGTCGGGGTGGGAGTAGAAACCACTGAGGTTGCACATCTGGTTGGCAATGGACAGGCAGGCCGCAAGCACCCTGTGTTGCGGGTCGCAGGCGTTCAGGTCGTGGTGACCGCGGATGGCGTTGATCACGGCCGGCGTCAATTTCCATTTCTGGGCAAGCATGGCGCCAAGCTCGGCATGGTCCACGCCGATGATCCGGCGCTCGGCCTCATACCAGGCTATTTTCTCCTCCCGAACAAGCGCTTCAATTTCCGCGCATTCATCGGGCAGGTATTCTTCCAGGATAACCTTGCCGATATCGTGGATGAGCCCGTAGGTGAAGGCTTCATCTTCGGAGCCCACAAACCCTTTGACGCAACCGGAGAGGACGATGGATTTCATCGCAATGCCGCAGGCCACGGAGTGCTGGAGGAAGTGGGTCGCGCTCGACTTCATGCAGTCGAATGCGGTGGCGGTCATGGCCAGGTTTTTCAGCACCTTGGCGCCGAGCAGCACGGTGGCGTGCTCCACGCTCGTGACTTCCTGGCCGAGACCGTAGTACGCGGAATTGACGAGGCGAAGCGTCTTCAAGGCAATGGCGGGATCGGAGGAGATTACATGGGCGACGGACTTCATATCGCAGGTGGGGTCGTTGAGCATTTCAGTCAACTTGGCCACCGAGTCGGGAAGACTAGGAAGCGTAACCACCTCGTCCAGAAGGGTTTCAATATCGTAGGCGTTGTCGGGAGCCATCAATCAAGCCCTGCCGGCGCGGGAAGAGAGCGACCGCCAAATCCCCGCTCCTGCATGCAGAGGATTTCAAGGTACTGGCCGGGAGTCAGGAAATCACAACCTGCGGGCAAGAGGGACGTGCGGGGCTTCTTGGGGTCATCCCCCGGCGTCACCAGCGTCGCGCCGTTGGGATTGCTGGCCGGGCCTACCACAATAATGCTTCCCTTGCCACCTTGCTTCAGCGCAAGACTACCCACGAGCGCCTCGCCCTGCTTTTTCCACGTAATCAAGTTGCGGATTCACTTTCCAACAGGCACACCTCGGGCGCGCCGCGACGTTTCCAAATCGGAGCCCGTCAGCAGCATACCCTGAGGCACCGACTGCCGGGCTGATTCGCGGGATTAGAAAATGTATTCGGGTTCGAGGACTGCGTCGTAGTTCACGGCTTTATCGGTGAAGGGAAAGCTCACCATCTCGAACACTCCCGTGCTCGTGCGCATAACCGCACGGGCACCACCCAGCACCGGAACGACGCCAAGGAGGTACGCCAGCGGCTTGCCTTCCTTGTACTTCTTGTCGAAGGTTACCGGGATCTCAGCCCAGCCGAAGAGGACGTTGGAGACACCGCGACCCAGCTTGGTCAGGGACTTTTCAACCCCGGTAGGCTTGGGAAGGTCCAGTTCGGGATTGTACAACTGCGCCGAAACAGGCGACACCTGGAACAGCATCACCCCTACCAGCAGCACGGCAATCCCACTTCGCATAATCAGGTGTTTGGTAGCCAAAACGCTCCCTCCACATCCATTGTTGTTAGTGCCTGTAAACAAACACGTTCCCGTAAAACAATATGGTTCTTGGAGTGTAGCACAGCCGCCGGTACTTGTCAATTAACTACTGACGCCGCGAAATGCCCCTTTTCTGGTAGCCCGTCGCCAATCCAATCTCACAGAAAGCGATTCAAAACGAAACATGACGCTCGAGTCTGCGACGGTCGAAGCGCAAGAAAGGAAGTGCAACTGCGGACGGCCGCATTAACACAACGCACTCAAATTAAATGACTTACATCTTAAGCCTCGTATCACGGACTGAATTGGCACGGGTCTGGCCTCTAGAAAGGTGTCAGTCAACAAGAAACACCACCTACGGGTGGTAACAACATAAGGAGAATCACCATGAGCCTGCTAGTACCCATCAAACGGACCAATGCCTTCCCCTGGGCGGGATTTGGCGAACTGGAGCAGCAGTTGGAGCGCATGTTCAATCCCGGCACAACCCCCGAGCAGCCGTCGGGCGCCACTTGGATGCCCCCGGTGGATATCCATGAATCCGACGATGCCTATACGCTGGTCGCCGACCTGCCGGGCATGAAGAAAGAGGACATCACTGTCAGCATCGTGGAAGACCGGATTACCCTGAAGGGCAGCCGCAAGCGCGAGGAGCGTCATGAGGAGAAAGGTTATCGTCGCTATGAACGCGCCGAGGGCACTTTCGAGCGGAGCTTCCGGATCAACGGCGGTGTGGATGGCGCCAAAGTGGAAGCCACCTTCGAGAACGGCGTGCTGACCGTAAAGCTGCCGAAACCCGAAGAGACCAAGCCTCGCCAGATCGAGGTGAAAGTCAGCTAAGGGCCTCGCTCAGGACGACGCGTCCTGATTCACATAGATAGCGCGGCCAACATCGGCCCCGCCTGACAGGGAAACGATCTCTCCTTCCTGTGGAACAACCGAAGCCCCGCCCGGGCACAACCCGGAGCGGGGCTTCAACGTCGTTCGGATTATTGGAACGCCCTCACTCGGTCCACCGACGCTCCAACTCAGTCGGCGAGGTAGGGACGCAATTGCTCGCCCAACACTTCGGAGAAAGCGGTCGCGCCCTCCTTATTAACGTGGATTCGATCTTTGTAGAGTTCCGGATTCAGGAAGATGTCGTTCGTACTGCTGTCCACGCGAACCACGGGCACCTCCAGTTCTTCCAGGAGCGCAAGGTAGGCCTCCAGCAAGGCCGTATGATCGGCGAGGTCCTGTCCCTTCTTCTCCCAAAGGGGCCCCAGACACACAATGAGCGTCACGTCTTTCGCGCGCGCCGACGCCACGAAGTTGCGCAGGGTGCTCACCTGGAATGGGTCGATGGCGGGTACCGAAGTCGCTTCCGGCGGCGCGTTCATCTCCTCAATTCGGACAATTTCCAGCACGTCGGATCCGTAGTAAGGCAAAAAGCCCCGGCTCTTGATCGTCCCGGCCGAATCGGGCTTCAGGGTGTACTTCAGCAGTGGCATGGCCATGGAATTGTAAGGATAGGCGGCGGAAAGCAGCCGCAGGCGCTCAAACTTGCTGCGCTCCAGGAGGAGCGTATTGAGGGCGCTGTTGCCGCGCTTGTAATAGGGAAGCAGTACCGAAAGTTTGTCCAGACTGGTCGTGCCGCCGGTGTCCCGCAAGTCTTCCGGATTAAGATCCAGGATAAACGCTTTTGGCGTGTACTCGCCCAGGACAAGCTGGGCGATCCCATAGTGGCAAAGGAGATTCTGCGCGTCGATCCCGGCATTGAAGAAGCTTCGCCCGGTGGACTTTTCGAGAACGTCGGGAATGTAGTGGTGTTTGGCGCGCGACGAGCCGAAAACGACCACCTCATTGCGCTGCTCCAGGGTCAGATTGATGCACCCGCCAAAATCGCCCTCCCGGGTTCTATCGTAGAGCGTTCCCAGGACAAGGCCGAGCCCCTGATCGATAATGACGACCAGGAGGACGGCCAGCAGCGCGCGCAGGGCGAATCGCTTGACGCTAGAATTGGAAGTAGATGAATTGTCCGCCATCAATCACACCGATCGTCAAAATGAGTAGGATGCAGTAGGAGTAAATGCCCCAGCGGAGCCAGGTGGGCCACTGGTTGAAACTCTCGACCAGGGTCCGATTGCCCTGGAGCCGTTCCACGGCCAGAAGCGAAGCGATGCCCCAGATGCCATAGAAGAAATGACTGGCATTGGAAATATCCAGCGAGAACCAATTCGGGCTCAGAATGGCCCCAACCACGTGGAACGCGTCGGAGAGGTTGTTCGCGCGAAAGAAGATCCAGCCCAGGCATACAAGGTGAAAGCAAATGAAGACCTGGATGGCGCCGTGCAAGCCGTTGTGCTTTTTCAGGCCCGTTTTTTCGGCAAGTGACTCGCGCAGCGACTTGCTCAGCAGCGAAAAGACCAGAAAGAAACCGTGGAGCGCTCCCCAGATGACGAAGGTCCAGTTGGCCCCGTGCCAGAGTCCGCTCACGAGGAAAATGATGAAGAGATTTCGGTAGTAGTAAATCTTGCCCACCCGATTTCCGCCGAGGGGAATGTACAGGTAGTCGCGAAACCACGTGGACAGGGAAATGTGCCAGCGCGACCAGAACTCGGAGATGGACTTGGACTCGTAGGGCTTCCTGAAGTTTTCCATCAGGTCGAAGCCCAACATGCGCGCGGAGCCGATGGCAATGTCCGAGTAGGCCGAGAAATCGCAATAGATCTGGAAGGCGAAGAAATAGGTCGCCATGATGAAGGTGGGCGCGGAATCGAAATGATGGGGATTGTTGTATACCGTGTTCACATAGATGGACAGGCGGTCCGCAATGACGATCTTCTTGAAGAGCCCCCAAAGGACCATGCGCAAACCATCCACGATCCGCTGAATGTCGAGGGCGTGCTTCTCGTGGAACTGGGGCAGAAAGCTGACCGCACGCTCGATGGGCCCGGCAACCAACTGGGGGAAAAAACAGACATAGAGTGCGAAAATACCGAAGTGATGCTCCGCCTTCTTGTGCCCTCGATAAACGTCGATGGTGTAACTCAGGGTCTGAAAGGTATAGAAGGAAATGCCCGCCGGCAAGAGCAAATTGTACGTGGGGAAATGATAGGCAATATTGAAGGTATTGAAGACTTCCTGAAAGCTCGCGCTGAAGAAATTCAGATACTTGAAGGTAAAGAGCATTCCCAGGTTGGACGTGAGACTGAAGCCCAACCACATCTTGCGCACCCGACTGCTGGTGGTTTTCTCCATCCCCAGGCCCGCAGCGTAATCCACCAGGGTGGACAGCACGATCAGGACAATGAACTCCGCCTTCCAGCACATATAAAAGTAGTAGCTGGCGATGAGAAGGAAAAACCACCGGAAACGGTGAGGTATCAGATAGTAGAATCCGACCACGAGCGGAAGAAAAAGCAGGAAGTCTATCGAGTTAAACAGCATGGTCCCAGGTTTTCCGCTTTTCCAATGTGGCTCTTGATTATTCGCAAGTTCAAATCAGTGCTGGGCTCGGTCCAATTGCCTCTTAAACACGACCCGATTGGGGTTGAGACGTGCTGATCGCCCAGGTGGGAAATGCAGGAACAAAACCCGTTCCGTCGTTCATGAAGACCGGACCTACTCCGGTGAACCTTCTCCCGCGACCCACTGCGCGCCCAGGATCACCCAGCGCACTTCACTGCAGCCCCGTAGCGCTCGGGATTGTAAAGGTTTTGCCTTGGGATTTCAAAGCGGGATCGCACCGCGCAATATTTCGGGCTGACTGAGGCCTTCCTCCACTCGGCGCCGTCGCCGGGCGCAACCTGGAGCGCCGAAGCCCCGCCGCGGTCATGGCCGGACGGGGCTCCAGAGATATGAATATTCGCCGCGAGGTCTCTACCGCGCTAAACGGAACCCGTTGATGCCGTCGGAGTGATTCGGGTCGTAACGGAATCGACGGGCCGAACGCTGGTTTTCTTTCTTTACCAATCGGGCCCACGCGCCGCCGCGGGCCACCTTATCCTCGCCCGCTTCCGGGCCGCGGGGGTTGTTCGTCACGTTCTCGCTGTAATAGGTGGGAGAGTACCAGTCGTCGCACCATTCAACCACATTGCCGGCCATGTCATAAGCGCCGACGGGACTGACGCTGTTGACCGTCTGAATATTCCCGTTGGGACTGATATTGACGCCATTGAACCAGCCCACCGGCGACGTGTAGGACTCTTTTGCATCCTGAATAATCCCCAGTGGATTCACGAACGCGGTGTTGTCGTAATCGGGGTTGGGCCGGAAACTTTCCGTGTGGAAATTCACCCGATCCCGTGTGGTCAACTCGTCGCTTGTAATCGGATAGATCCAGTGCTTTTCACCGTCCCAGGCGGCCGCCCGCTCCCATTCGGCCTCGCTGGGCAGTCGGTAGCCATTCTTTGTGAAGTCGCCCGTCCACGTGTCCGTGTCGTAGACCGGCTCGAGGCCGGAGCGCTCGGAGAGCCAGTTCGCGAAGAGCACCGCGCCATACCAGGTCGGCTCCGTCACCGGATGGGTGGCCTTGTCGTAGAAGGTGCCGACCGGGATCCCTTCAAGATGCTTTGTCACGAAGGACTTGGACGTCCGATCGTAGTCAATCCCGTCTTCCGTGAGGGCGTAGGCAAAGACCACCCGGGGCAATACGCTGTCGTAGAACCAGACGTGCTCGGGGAAGCCCTGCCACGTGGCGCCGTTGGGGCGCTTGAGCAGATCGCGGGATGGATGGTGCATGTAGTTCATAAACTCGGCGAACTGGGCATTGTTCACCTCAAACTTGCCAATCTCGTAGGCGTCCAGCGTGACTTCACGGCGGGGTAGTTCGTCCCCCTGGTCGAAGAGCGCGTCGTCCCCGCTTTCCGAGGAGCCCATGGTGAAGGTTCCCGCAGGCACGGGAATCATGACCACATCTTCAAAGAACGACGCGGTGAAACTACTGGTCGCAATCACTTCGGTATCGGTGCGCGGATTTTCTGTGCTGCCGTCGCTCCACTGAGAGAAGAGATAACCCTCATCGGGCACGGCCGTCACCGCCGTGGTACCCGCGCCCACGGCGACATCCTGAACGGCGACACCGGCAATGTTCCCATTTTCCTCGGCCGCGTAGGTCACCGTAAGTGTCGCGGCAAAGTTGGCGGTAACCGAGATATCCGACGAGACATCCAGGTCCGTCCGGGGATTATCCAGCACCCCATCGCTCCAGCCATCGAAACCGAATCCATTGGCGGGCACCGCCGTGACCGCGCGGCCATCGGCGCCATCGCGAACGGTCTGGTTGGCGGGACCGGAGAGCGTTCCATTGCTTCCCGCTGCGTACGTCAGCGTAAACAACTCAACAAACTGCGCGGTGACCGTCAGGTTGCTGGTTATATTTACATCGATTCGGGGATTCTGCTTCGAATTGTCGCTCCACTTATCAAAAACAAAGCTGGTGTTCGGCACGGCCGTCACAGCGGTGCCGTCACCGCCTGTATTGACGATCTGCGTGGTTGTGCCCGTCAAGGTACCCCCTTCGCCGGCAAGATAAGCCAACGTAAGGGTCGGCACAAACTCGGCCGTGACATTCAGGTCGGTGGTGGCGCCAATGTCCGTGCGCGGGTTATCCGTCCGACCGTCGCTCCACCGGTCGAAGCCAAACCCCTCGTCCGGAACGGCGGTAACCGCCGTGCCCGTGCCGCCGCTGCCAATAACCTGTTCGGTGCTGCCGGTCAGCGTGCCATTTGAGCCCGCGGCGTATGTGAGCGTAATCGCCGTGGCGAAGTTCGCGGTCACGGCAACATCACCGTCAACATCCACGTCCGTCCGGGGATTGTCCGAGCGCCCGTCGCTCCAGCCCGCAAAGCCGAAGGTCGCATTGGGCACCGCGGTTACTGCCGTGCCGTCATCGCCGTCATTCACGATCTGCGAAGTCTCGCCCGTGAGCGAGCCGTTCGCACCGGCGACATAGGTCAGCGTGTACTGAGCCAGGAAATTCGCGGTGACCGTCACGTCCCCGTCCACATCCAAATCCGTGCGCGGATTGGCCTCACTGCCGTCACTCCAGCCGGTAAAGATGAACCCCTCGCCGGGCACTGCGGTCACGGGCGTGCCGTCGTTCCCATCGATGACGGACTGCTGGGATACGCCTTGCAGGGTTCCACCGGCGCTGGCGGTGTACGTGAGCTGGAAAACTTCCAGGAAGTTCGCGGTTACCGCGATATCTTGCGTTACGTTGAGGTCCGTGCGCGGATTGTCGGTTCTACCGTCGCTCCACCCGTCAAAAACAAAGCTGTCGTTGCGGACCGCCGTGACGGGCGAGCCACTACCCCCCTCAGGCACGAGCTGGCTGGCGTTGCCCGCGATCGATCCGCCCGTGCCCGCCGTGTAGGTCAGTGCAAAAAGTTCCGCGAAGTTGGCGGTGACGCTGATATCCGCGCCAACCGTCCGATCCCGCCGGGGATTGAGGGTGCTGCCATCACTCCAGTTGACGAAGGCATAACCATCCAGCGGCACGGCGGTAACGGCGGAACCATCCGCACCCGGCGCAACGCTCTGAGGCGTCAAACCTTCCACGGTACCACCAGGTCCGGCGGCATACGTCAAGGTGAAGGGATCGCCACCGTCGCAGGGGCCCTCGAAGCCGCCCAGGGCGATAACCTGCTCTAGGCGATTGCGGCTCACCTGCAGCGTCTGGGCGGCGGGCGTGTCTTCGCCAAACAGCAGGCAGACCGTCACCAGATCGCCGGCGTCATCTTCCGGGGTGCCGGGCAAATCGATTACGACGATGATCTCAGAGGCAATCGAACTGTCCAGACCCACGGTGCCGACGACGGCCACGTCGGCGCCTGCGGCGAGTATGGCCGGGGTGCCGCTTGGCGTACCGTAGTCACCGGGCACGAAAATATCGGCCGCGCTGTAGTCTACGGTATAGCGGGCTGCACCCATGGCAAGGACCATCGTCTCCTCACCACTGTCCTTGCTCTCAATGGAACCTTCGATTCGCACGTTGGACACCGCCGATGCGAGACCGGCGGACAGTTCCGGTGAAAGCGTAAATACACCCCCCTCATCTTCAAAAACATTCAGACCGCCCAGCTCGATGAAAAGGAGGCGTGGGTTGTCGGAGTCTATTTCAAAATCGAAGTCGAGGGTGTAGACGCCGTCCTCGGACAACGTCAGTTCGATGCGCTCAAGCGGGTTGCTGGCCAGCACCAGGCTTGCCTCGGAAATCACGAGTTCCACACCAGTGTACGCCCCTGCGGGGACCGTCGTATCGGAGAGGAGGGCCGCAACCATGGTCAGATCGAGTAGATCCAAGGTCTTCGGGCTCGAAAGCACACTGGTGGATACCGTCTCAGCACCGTCCTGCGATAAAAGGCGAATCGCCTGAATCCGGGCTTCCAGACTCAAGAGCGCCCCATCGTCCACCGGAACGAGCCCCTTGGGAATCAATTTTCCGGCGTCCATCTCACCCGCGGCCAGGACGACCTTGAGGCTTTCTTCTTCGGGCGTGGGGGGTGGACAACTCGTGAGGGCAATCGAACTCAGCACGGTCAAAGTGAGAAAAAATGAACAGCGTCGAAAAGTAAAAAAAACGTGCATTGCGAGTTTCCCTGCTGAGCCCAGCCTGTATGGACGCTACTTTAGGTAGTGTATTTTTGTCAGTCTATAGGATTATACAGGAAAACAGGGATTTTCATCACACGCGCTGTAAAGATTTTCCATCGTGCGGCAGTCGAGAGAGCGACCGGGCCGCCTCAAGGCCTGGTCACGGGCTTCGATTCCGACGTGGCCTCCGCCCCACCTTCGCTGTGCTCGCCGACCGCCCGACGATGCATCCCCCGCTGCAGCCATTCGCAGCGCTCTTCCAGGGCATTGATCCCCACGAGAATGGCGACGGCGATGATGGCCAACTTAACACCGAGAAAGGGGGAGCCGGCGCCAATCACCACACCGATGGCGGCCAGCACCCAGATGCTTGCGGCGGAGGTGGCCCCCACAACCATACCATCACGATTAAGCATGACCCCCGCGCCGAGGAAACCAATGCCCGTGATTACCTGACCGATGATACGCGTGGGGTCGGTGGTCGAAGTGACGGAAACAAGCCCGATGGCGACGAAGATATAGGTGCCTACAACGATAAGTACGCTGGTGCGAATGCCGATGGGTTTCCCCTGCCATTGCCGCTCCAGGCCGATGATGCCGCCGGAGATAAGGCAGGCAAAAAGGGCAATCCAGGAGAGGGGGGCGACGGAAATCAACGGACTGTCACCCCAGGCATAAAGGCGTAAATAGAGAGATTCCAAAGCGTGCTTCGCCTCCCGCATGGGTGCAAAAATTCCAGCCATCCGCGCAACAATTTGCAGGACGACTTCACTATAGCAGGTTTTTCAGGGAGACGGATCCCCGCAGCCGGCCGGTCAGCTCGGATTACGCGACAGGCGTCATCAGGACCATTGCATTGGGGCGCCGGGTCGGGGCGGCGACCCGCTCCAAAAAAAACCGATTGAAACTTGTTATTGCTTTTCTTGCCCATGTATTGTATGCGCGATCACCCCGATCAATCAGGAGACCGAAGATGAACGCTGAAGGACGCCGAACTACCAATCGCACGTCCCGGCTGACGCGGGAAGTGCTGCTAAGCCTGCTGGACCGTAATACGTCTGGCTGCTTGCCGTCTCCCCACCAGCGCCGCACGCTCTCTAGAGCGTTGTGCCAGCGCGGTGCGCTTCAGCCGAAAAAGCAACGTCTACGGAATCCTGAATGGAACGCTTAGCTTCACATAACGTCGATACTTCTCCCGGCCAGGCCGACTGCGGCGCGCTTTTGTGTCCGTCCGAGCCTCCGGGGTTCTTCGGGTCGTCGCTCGCGGGAAGCAATTCCCCCTCGCAAGACGACCTTTCCTTTTGTTCTCCGGCCCTTTGCGCCATCTCGACCAAGAATGTTCGTCGCAAGGGTGAATATTGTTGGACTCCCATGGGTACTAGCATCCCTGGGTGTATGGAGTGGGCCGCCGACGGAAATGCCCCCCGCCAGGTCGGTCGCGTGACGCCTCAAAATAAGCAGCCCCAAAAATGTTGCTTTCGGGACAAACAATTGAATACAATGGCTGGTTTTCCGGAACATCCTTGCGCATTATCCCTGCGCAGACCATCCGGCAACCGCGCGCTCCCGAAAGGGCATCGCGCCAGCCGTCAATACCATCTCGCAGGCTTGGGCTCTGCACCGCGCATATTAAATGACAAGGCCGTAAGTGTGTTCTTGCCATTTTTTACCCTAGGTTGCCGTGACTAGAAACCCGGCTAACTCTTGCGATTTACCGCAGTGCTGCGGTATTCGAAAGGAGGATTTATACGTTGGCTAAAGGAAGACACCTTCTCATCGATTGTGTGAATGTGCCCCGGGAAGTCTGTGGCGACGACAAGCTGGTATTGAAGGCGATGGCATCGGCTGCGGAACGCGCCGGTGCAACCGTCATCTCCCAGGTTCGTTACCATTTCGGGCACAATTCCGCACCTGGCTTCACCGCCATGGTCCTGTTGGACGAGAGCCATTGTTCCGCGCATGCGTATTCGGACGAAGGCCTGCTTGCCCTGGATATCTTTACCTGCGGGGACACCGATCCCCGAGATGTGTTGGCGTATATGCAGGAGATGCTCGA
>JBHEKR010000088.1:0-10660 GCA_041859365.1 Candidatus Hydrogenedentales bacterium | reverse complement strand
TGGAGTGGTCCGCGATCATGTCGTGCGAAGTTTCCGGACTCGCCCTCGCGAATTGCGCTGTCGCCGGTGACGAGGACGCGTCCGCCCGCGTCCATCCAGGGTTTTAGCACGCCCGTGATCTCCGCGCTTTCCATCACCGAGCCATTGGGCACGATGAGCAGATCGAGGCCCGCGAGGGTTTCGGCGTTGAGTTGCCATTCGGGCACGGGGACATAGGCCTCGTGGAGATCGTGGAGGGCCGTGGCCCAGCCGTAGTAGCCGAACTGGTGTGGGCGCGCGTTGAAATCGATGAAGCCGCCGGGGGCCATGAAGGCGAGGAGGGACGACGAGGAGTAGTACAGTCCCGTGCGCGCGATGGGGCGGCGCTGGCCGAAGTGCTTGCGCGCTTTGCCGACGAAGGCGAAGAAGTCGGCGTAGGCTTGGGGATCGCCGAGGACGCGCGGGAGGCTGGGGTAGGCCATGGGCAGGGCGTTGGCCGCGAGCATTTCACAGGCCATCACGCGCGTGAGATTCGGGTTGCGGCCGTAGTGTTCGTAAGGTCCTTCGAGATAGGGCCAGACGCTGACCGTATTGCTGCGGGCGTGGACGGCGGCGAGGCGGTAGCGCACAGAATGGCGGCCGAGGGGCGGGAGCATGAGGCCGCGGCTGCCCGCATCCAGGGCGTGGCCTGCGGAGGATTCGGTGCTCACCATGTCGAGTTCGCCGCGCACCCAGCCGAGGCTCAGCGCGGGGATGTCGTTGCCCGCGAGGAGGAACTCGGGTTTGCCGGATGCGGCTGCGGCGGCGTGGACCCGCTGGTCGTAGGCCGTGAGTGCCCGTGTGCCCTGCTGGCGCTTGAAGATGACATAGGCGTGCCACAGGTCGTGATCCAGCCAGCGCGGGTCGATCCATTTCGGGTCGTGGAGGTTCGTGGGATCGCCGCCCCAGGCCTGAAGCTGATCGCGGAGGGCCGTGCGGATGTCGAAGGTGGCCGGATCGGTCACGCCCATGCGCGCCAGGGCCTCGGCGTCGAAGTGCTCCTTCAAGTAGTCGCGAAAGAGCGCCACGGACCATTCGCCAAAGCCGCGATCCACCGGGCGAATGCCGAAACTATCCCAGGGGCTGTAATTGTCGCTCCACATACCGTCGGCACCGTTTTTCGCTGCATAGCGTACGGCCGCCTCATCCAGATCGAGCCAGTGGGGGCAGGCGGTGTCTTTGTGCATGTAGAGAATGCCCGCATAGACGCCATTGACCTTGGCCAGGCCCGCGTGGGGTCCATTTTGCTGCACCTCGGGCGAGGCGGCGTCGATCTCGAAAGAGAGTTCGCCGAGGATGTTCTTCGAGCACCCTGCGTCGAAGACGCGGTGGTTAAGCGGACTGGTCGGGTCACCGTTGTAGCCCGTGGCGATGGTGCCGTCGGGGTAGCGCATGGGCGCACCGCCAAATTCCGGGTGGGTGCGGGTCCAGGGGCGCGCCTCGGGCAGATCGTCAAACCAACTGTGGGCCCCGGCCCAGTAGATAGGATCGCCCTTATAGTTCGCCCAGGACCAATGACTCGACGAGGCGCGGGGGAACTCCTTGTTCAGCTCGGCGTCGGGGATGGACACGATGACGCAATAGGACTGGCCAAAGGTCTCGAAATAGGTGATGGCGCGCCCGCCCTGATCAGCGATTTCGGTGATCGTGTGGGGATGACCGAAGAGCATCGTGCCCCACAATCCCCACGAGGGGGAATTGAGTCCGCCGTTGAAAACCACATCGGCGTTGTAGGGCTTGAGGTCCGCCGGTTGTCCCTGGACGATGCGGGGGAAGGTGCCCCACCAGGGAAGGTCGTCGGCGTGAGCGAAAGGCGCGATGCTGAGGAGGAGTGCGAGGGTGACGCGAGGGTACTGCATGGGGTCGGGGTAATCCTTGGGGTCGATGAAGGGCATCGGGAGACAGTGTAGCAGGGCGCTCCGCGTGTGGTGAAGCGGGCGGTGACATCACGACGAATGCCAAATTCACAGGAGGGCGACTCCAGGGCGGAGTCAGCAGAAATTGAGCGACCCGCTTTTCTTTGTGTTTCTCTCGGCGCGTATTCTGATCATGTGAGTTGACTCATGGGACCTGAACAGTCCCGAACTGGGAATCTGGCAAGTCAAGAATCGGGGTAAAATTGTTTTTATTCCCTTGAAATCAATCGGTTGACGACCGGAAATTTTTTCATTGACAGACGGGCTCGTTCGTGGTAGCTTCCAATTAGATGGCCTGTGACTCGGGTGGTCGCAGGGCATTCTTGGAGTCGGTTCAAGCGGCCAGGGTGGTCAACCGACAGGCACTCGGGGAGACAATTCGATGGCGGGCAAATCAAAATTACAGAGCGCTAGTGGTGTATTTGTATGCGTGGTCGTGATGTTAATGTGCGCATCATCACGTGCGGCGGTACTGGCATCCGACGATGCCGGGCTCGCAGCACTTCTATCCGCCCGCTCGATGGCCGAGGCCCGGATAGCCGAGGGTGACTTTACGGGGGCGCTAGATACTCTTCTTCAGTCCGTGCGCGATGCCGATCCGGATCGCGCGGCGTTGGCGGACGCCGCTTACGGCAACGGCCAGTTGCTTTCCTATGGGCTTCTCCATCTCATGCCGGAGCCCGAGGCATGGGAATACCTCGCCAAGGGTTTTGAACCCGAGACTTACGAGACCGACAAACTTCTCAAGTCGCTCTGTACCCTTGCCATCGGCCTCTACGGCGCGGACAAGGATAAACAAACCGCCGAAACAGCCTATCTTACAAGCAGCAAGAATCAGATAGTTCGGGCGATAGCCATATTTTTCCTCTCCAATCCCTATTTCTTCGAGGGGCAATCGACATTTACCGGGCAATACACCGAACTGCTGTCGCAGGACTATCCCGATCTGGAGTTGACGCAGGTCTCGCTCAATTTTCCGCTCTATGCCGCGCGGGAGACGGGGGATATCGTGGAGCTGGCCGACGTAGTATCATCGGCGAAGTCCGCCACACCAGTCCTTGCCCCGTGGTCCAGCGACCTGCGCGGACGAATCCAGTTGAGCGCGAACAACCTGCGCGGGAAGGATGTGGCCACGCGCGCGGATGCGCTCTCGCCCCTGTTACGCGGGGTTACCGAAGCGCCGGATTGGCGCGGGCGGCATTTCGCCCTGCTGCTTCTGAAAAGCGAGTTGGAGGGCGCGCTGGCCGATGAATTGCGCAGCGCAACGCGGCAACTGGCGCAGTCGAGATCAAACAGCCCCGATGTGCTGCACGCGCGCGTGCTGCTGGCGGAGGCCCTCAGTACGGACTGCGCGAAAGAACCTGAGGACACGGCGCTGTTGGCGGAGGTAGTCTCCGTCGCCGAGGCCCTGCTGGAGTCCGGCGTCGGCGCGACCACGCCGGAGCGCGTAATGTGGGAGACCTGGGCCTACGGTATCCAGGGCTGCGCCAGAAATCTCGCCGCGGCGGGCCATCACAAGGAGGCGCTGGAGCTCTACGCCGCCCTTTCGCAGAAGATTCCGGGAAGCAAAATCGCCGCCGCTTGCGAGGACGCAAGCGCCGAAATACTGAGTGTCGATCCGGCTCAAGTTCAAGTCGCGGCCGAATAGCGCCAAGGGGGATGTCATGTTATACACCAAAACCATGCTGCGTGCCTGTGCGGTCAGTCTTCTCGCCCTGAGTCTGCTTATGCTGGCCCTTTGGAGCACGGGCAACTACCCGCCCGTCGCTCTGGCCAACGGCGGCGGCGGCGGCACGATGTATACCCTTTCCAAGTGTCCGCCCACCAACGGAACCATCTCGAACAGCCCCACGGGTACTATCTTCGCAAGTGGCACCGTGGTAACCCTTACCGCAACCCCCAGCGCGGGCTACCAGTTCGCCGGATGGTCCGGGTCTATCAGCGGTTTGACAAATCCCATCCAGCTCCCGATGAACTCAAATAAGAGCGTCTGCGCCACGTTCAATAAAATCCAACGGACGCTCACCGTGCAGATCGACGGCGGATGCAGCGGATCCGTAACTCCGACGGTGGGAGATCACCAGTATGACCACGGTACCCTCGTCGCGGTAACCGCGTCTCCCGCCGAGTACTTCGATCACTGGAGTGGCTCCGGCGTGCCCAGCGGCCAGGAGTCCAACAACTCGATTTCCGTCCCGATGGACGCGAACAAGACGGTAAAGGCCCATTACAAGCCCGCCACGCTGACCATGGCGGTCTCCGGCGGAGAGGGCGCAGCCACTTCGCCCTCGGTCGGCACCCACACCTTCTGCCAGGGCGAGTACATCGAGATCTCCGCAAGCCCCACTGAAGGCTTCTCGCACTGGGTGGGAGACGCAACGGTTCCCACGAACCGCACCACGACGGTTTTCATGGATGGCCCCACGAAATCCGTTACCGCCGTCTTTGATAGCGTAACGCTCACCATGGACAAATCGGGCGGAGTTTCCGGCGCGAGCGTTTCGCCATCCGAGGGAACGTACACCTATGCGAAGGGCGCGACGGTGACCCTGTCCGCCAGCCCCAGCGACTTTTTCATCGAGTGGACGGGTGGCTACACGGGAACGAGCGCGTCGGACTCGTTCAAGATCCTGGAAAACACGGCAGTGACGGGGGTCTTCGCCGCCAAGTATCTCACGGTGACTTTGGAAGGAAATACGGGTACCACGGATCCCGAGCCGGATATCCCCCACGCCTACGCCACAGGCGACAATGCCAGCATCTCTGTGACGCCCGCAGAGGCATTTGATCATTGGGAAGGTTCGGGCGTTCCGGTTGGCGCGGAGGAAACACATCCGCTTGAAGTGGAAATGACGGTGGACAGGGCGATCACGGCGGTGCTGAAGCCGGCCCATACATTAACCACCGCGATAGTTGCAGCGGATTGCGAGGAGTGTACTGTTAGTCCGGATCCAGACGAGTCACCCCATAGTTATCCTCCCGGCAGTCCGCCCGTGAATGTTGCGGCCTCCCCCGAAGCGCGCTTCGACTATTGGGAAGGTGATTTGAGCGGCAATAGTCCACAAGACCCGACGATCAGCATCCCCATGGATGCCAACAAGTCTCTGACAGCCCATTTTAAGCCCATGGTCACCCTGACTCTGGCCAAGGTGGGCGAAGGCGAGTTGAATCCGGTGGAGGAGGGCGTCCATACCTACATCCGCGACGAGACGGAGAGTGTCGTGGCGAGTCCGGCGAGCGGCTTCGATCACTGGGAGGGCGATCTCGATGAGAATGACGACGAGAACAATCCCATGCTCGTCGTTAAGCTGACCCAAAGCAAGTCGCTGACGGCAGTGTTCAAGCCCGTGTACACCCTCACCATGGCGCGGGTAGGAGACGGCGGCACGGTGACGCCCGGTGTCGGCACGCACGACTACCGGGAAGGGGAAACGGCCCAACTGCTCGCCGTGGGGAACGACCTGTGGATCTTCACCGGGTGGTCGGGCGATGCATCGGGTATCTTCCCGTCCGTAAACTTGCCCATGACCGCGAACAAATCCGTCACGGCCAACTTTATTGCGGGCGTGAAGATTACGGTCAACAAGGACGGCCAGGGCACGGTTTCACCCGGCACGGGAATCTACCCGGCGGGGGGGACGAAGACCTTCACGGCCACCCCGACCTCCGGTTGGCGCTGGAGCCATTGGGAGGGCAACCTCGACGGCGCGGATGGCGGCGACCCCTCGCTGGATCTGCCCATGGACCAGGCGCGGACGATCACGGCGGTGTTCGTCGAGCAGGTGACGCTGACGATGGTGAAGGAGCTCATCGGCAATCTCCCGGCCGAGGGGGGCTCGGTGTCCCCCGCCGTGGGCGAGACGCTCCAGGACAAGGATTCCGTGGTGAATCTCGTGGCGACGCACGAACCGGGCTGGCGCTTCAAAGAGTGGAGCGGCGCCGCCTCCGGGACCAACCCGAGCACGACCGTCACCATGAGCGCCAACAAGACCGTCACGGCCACCTTCATCCAGGTGCACACCGTGACCACCGAGGTGATCGAGCAGGGCGTCATCAAGCCCGAAGGCGGGACCTACGACCACGGCGCATCCCAGAGCTTCTTCTTCGACCGCCAGAACGGGCACCAGTTCCACCACTGGGCGGGCCTGCCCAGTTCCTTCTCCACCCCCGCATGGGGTTCCGGCACCAGCACCAGCAACCCGGTCAACGTCACTATCGAACAGAGCCTGCAGATCATCGGCTACGACGACGAAATCATCTACACCCTCACCGCCGATGTGGCCGCCGAGGGCTGTACGGGCTGTACGGTGGACCCGCCGGTAGCCGAATACATCGAGGGAGACCCGGGCACCGTCACGGCCACGCCAGGCGCGGGCTGGGGCTTCGTCCGCTGGGAGGGCAACGTCCCTGCGGAGATGGTGGAGGACAACCCGCTGGTCATGCCGATGAACGGGGACAAGGCGGTGACGGCGGTGTTTGTACCGACCGCTTACACACTAACAATCGCTGTGAACACTGATGTGGGAGATGTAACTAGCCCAGAAGCAGGAAGCTACAGTTATTCGGCTGGAGAGACCTATCAGGTGTCTACAGAGCAACAGGTTGGGAACTATGTGTTTGAAAAATGGGAGCTTTTTTATTCAAATCCCGGCTGGACGAGATACGTGGAGGGCAATCCAGGGAGCTTCGAGATGGCGGAGTCGGATGTAACGTTGAAGGCTCTTTATGCGAGAAAAACCTGTAGTGAACTGCTTGATGGTGGTGAGGGCACGTCCATTTCGGTTGAATTTCCCAATTGGGATTTTTTAAAAAATGCTTGCGAAACAGCGGCCAAAGCGGCGCCGATGATAAGCGACATTTCAATTACGGCAAACGGATCAGCAAGTATAAGCACTGAAACCGTCTGTTGCGATCCAGATTCCACATCCGAATTACCTTCAGCATCCTACAGCATGACAGGTTCCGTAGACGCCGGAATTAGCGTAACAATGAATGTGCCCGGGTGGAGTTGGTACGTCGGCGGTGGATATCAACAGCCAATTCCATTCCATGTAGTTTTCCAGGCGGATCTCGGGCCTTCGGTTACGGTTAGTCCGAGCGGAAGCCTTGATGTAGAGGGTGGAACTGCAGATTGCGGGGGGCCTTGTGGCGTAGTTGTCAGTTTAACCGGGGGAGTCGGGCTTGCTGTCGGGTTTGGCGGAAAGGTAGATGCGCTTGTAGAAGTATTTGAAGATGGGCATTGGTATTCGATTGACGGCGGGGTACAGTTTGAATTGTCCGCTTCTGCCTCATCAGAAGTTGTACTAACAGGCGAACTCAATATTTCCTCCGAAGAAATTGGTCAAGGCTGTGGAGCCGGCGGAGCTTCCGTCACTGGCGTTTCCGTGGGGTATGGAGATGTGGTTGGTACGGGGCAAGCAGTAGCAACCGTGGCCGGGTATGGACTGTCGATTCAGCATACGTGGACGTTGCTGGAGGGCTATAGTTATCCGGAGTGAGTTGCGCTGAATTTAAGAATGTCTTTGCCAATGGAAGGACTTAGTTGTTTGCTTTCGAATAGGGAGTTTCAAATGTTTAAAGTAATCGATCTTTCAAAATCACTTTTTTGGGGCTGTGCAAGTGCTTTTATTGGAGGAATTGCGTTGGCTCAACCGCCAAATGAAGATTTGCTTGGCGTAAGCACTCGGGAGCAGGCCTATCCAATTTTGGGCAAGGGGGCAGACACGTCGTTGGCTGTGGGAATGACAATCTCAAGTTATCCGGCTGACACGACACTATCGGGCGTGCGCGAAAAGCTTTCCGGACTGGCAGAAGCAGATCGCTTGAAAGTGCCGGAGTACCTTCTATTGAGAGAACTTGATCTAGTTGCTGAAGGTGAGAAGGAAGCAATAGTCGATCTCTACTATGGTGAAGAGGGTAAGAGTTTTGCTCGAAACGAACGGTGGCGCGATATGGAATATTCAACGTCGTTCGCTCGAGATAAGGTGGACCACTATCTACTTCAAACAAAAGCACATTTTGGCCCATTTGTTCGAATAAGATACAAGCCTGTTGTGAAGGAAGGCATCTCTATCGGCGGCGTCGTGGTAATGAGGGACATTGGAGGAACCTACTACTTCAGTGAAGAGTTGGGTAGGGATCACATATTTCATTCAGCAGCCGAGGCATATCCCCACTGGGAAAAATCCGCTGACAGAAACAATACTGGCGACTTAATCGATTTTAAACAGACCAGTGTCGTTTGTGAGTCGGTGCCCGGAGTTTCGGCCGTGAAATCTGCTCCTATACACATATACTGTAAATTTGAGCCCGTTTGGGAGCAGGCATTTCCAGATACGGGGGTCAAGAGCGATATACAATCCAAACTGACTTTTTTGCTCGATGGATATAAGTCCAAGTCGCCGGAGAAAATTGCTCAAGCTTGGGCACCATCACAAAGAGAAAGTACGCAGAAACGTCTCCAAAGCGATACAGTTGCTCTCAAGAAAAGTGCGGCGACTTTTGAATCGTCATCTCAAATCAAGCCAGTCTACCTGGCCAGATCGGGGCAGGAATTGCTAGTGTATGCAGTCTCGTTGGATAGTTCAAGCGAGAATGAATCCCTCCACCTTTTTCGATTCGAGAGGGAAGGAGACGAATATTTCTTGGGCGAAAATGTACGGCTGGGCACACCCTTTCCTTCCGCCATTCTTCGAAGCAAGGAGATGATCGCCGCTGTTGCCGACTGGATTCAGGAAAGCAATATTCCCGATCTTGGAAGGTAGATTCAACCGCCAAAGGAACCAATTCCCGCCCCCCATCGCCCCCCGCGCCAACCTCCCCGTTTTCCGCCCATCCCCCCGAGCCTTTCCCAAGTGCTCGTGGTGGAGCGGGCGTTGGGGACGGACCCGCGCCGGGGCCTCTGGGCGGGTGGCGGTGGCTGAGGTGTCCGTCCGTGTCTCCAGTGGGTCGAGGTGTTCGCCCCCGCGCGTTGGGATGGGCTTTGTCGATTGGGGGCGCTTTGGGGACACCGGTGGCGAATCACCAAGCGCGGTCGCGTGCGCGGGTCCGTCCCCTTGGGGTGCTACGTCCTCATTGACGGAACGCCCCCTTTTTTCCGCAAGTGGGGGAACCGTGACGTCAAAGTATATCTCCTGGTCCCTCCACATGCGAGCAGGGTCAGGGAGAACAACAATGGTTACCCCTAGAGCATTTTAATAATTCATACATACGTTACAGTGTCGAAAGAAACCCTGGATATCCTTTGGGGTTATTTGTTCGAGTGCTCCCGCGATAGCATCGTGGAGTTGTTCTTGTGTTCGTGCTTTTGCAGTTCTGAGGCCGTTCTTAACTTTGGACCACACCAGCTCGATCGGGTTCAGGTCAGGGCTGTAGGGCGGCTGGTAGCGTAGTGTGATGCCCGCGTCGTCGAACAGCTTCTGAATAGTCTGTGATTTGTGCGCGGCGAGGTTGTCCATTACCACAATCGAAGAAGCTGGAAGTTCGGGAAGTAGCACCTGCTCCACGTAGGCCTCAAATGACGGGCTGTCCATGGGACCGTCCAGCACCATAGGGGCAATGGCGGCCTCCCAGGTGATAGCGGCGACCAGCGTTGTCGTGTTCCAGTGACCATGTGGAGCGTAATCCAGTACGCGCTCCCCCCGCTGTGCACGGCCATAGCGCCGAGTCATATTGGTCTTGGCGCTCGTCTCATCCAGGAAAACCAATCGGTGCGGTTCAATTCCTGAAAGCCATTGGAGGAATTCCCGGCGCGTGCTGGCTACGTCTTCGCGGCGTTGCTCGAGTGCATATAGCGACTTTTTTTTCGAGTAAAGCCAAGCTTCTTGATCGCATTGTGGAAGGCCACTACGGAAACCTTCACCTGACTCCGAGAACGAAATTCTTCGAGGGTTCCATCGGGATTGGCTAGAACATCACTTTTGAGCGCTTGCAATGCTGCATCGGAAAACGCCGACTTTCTTCCAGCATTCTGTGGTTTTGGATCTACCGACCCGGTGTCCTGATGCCGTTTAAGAATATTCTGAACAGTCCCTTTCGGTATCCGGAACCGCTTGGCAATTTCGCCCATAGATTGGCCATCTTCAGTGCGCGCGGCCACGACACGCATGCGAAGCTCGATTGCAGTAGGTCTCATGGACCAAGGATAACATCGTAGCTATATAAAATTAAAGTCGTCTATTATGCGACACCGAAGACCGCGCTGGTGCCAGGTAGTGTGGCAGGTAGTGTGACCTTTTGCCTTCGTCTGCGGTAGGATGGGGCCTTCGAATTCTATTGGAGGTTTTCCCATGTTCAACCGCAGAGATTTCATGAAGGCGGGTGCGATGGCGGGTGCGTTGTCGTTGCTTGCGAGCGAGGACGCGATGGCCGCACGGAGTGTTGAGGAGTTCAAGGCGTATCAGGCGTCGCGGCGGGCCGAGTTGTGGTCGCTGCTGGGGGAATTGCCGGAGAAGAAGGCGCCGGTGGCGACGCTGAAAAAGGTGGAGCAGCATCCGGGTTTTACGCTGGAGCATCTGGATCTGGAGTTGAACGGATTGCAGACCGTGCCCGCGTTGCTGTTGATCCCCGAGAAGCGTGCGGAGAAGGCGCCGGGGCTGATGTATCACCACTGGCACGGCGGCGATTACTTTGTGGGCAAGCAGGAGTTGCTGACGGGCACGCGGGCGATGCAGGCCTATGCGCCGGTGTATGCGGAGAAGGGGATCGTGACGCTGGCGATAGACAGT
>JBHEKR010000482.1:0-9188 GCA_041859365.1 Candidatus Hydrogenedentales bacterium | reverse complement strand
CGCCCCGCCCCACCCCGAAGTGCAACGTCTCATCCTATCTTATAGGGGGGATCTATCACGCCCCGCACCCGAACTCATATCAACCCAGGAGAAACACCATGCCGCTCAACCAGCCCTACGACCCGCACTACAACCCCAAAGTCTATGTCCCCAAACTGACCGAGGAGCAGCGCCGTGCCCGCGCCACGCCCCTGGAGAATCTCCGGGGCCTGCGATTCCGGTCCGAGGCGCCCGCCGCGTCGGTAGACGTTCCCGTCCCGGCGGAAGCCGTGACTCAGCCGCCTGCGCCGGTGGACGTTCCCGCCCCGGCGGAATCCGTGCCCCAGGCGCCCGCGCCGCAGGACAACGCCACGCCGCAGGGCACGCCCGTGTCTCTGCAGGTCCCCGAATCCCGCAGCGTGGCCATCCCCGAGGAAGGGCCCGTGGCGCCCGGCTTCCCCACGGCCCTGGAGGTCCTCTGCGCCGAGTTCCCCGAAATCTTTGCGTCCCACGCTGAGGGGCCCCTTTCCCTCCTTCCCAGGCTCCGCTGGGTCGAAGATGCGCCATCGCGGGGAATGCAGTCCCCCGCGCCCTGTTCCGCAGCCACGTCTACCCGATCCAGTCCACAAACACTGCGACCAGCCCCTCCCGGTCGGCGTAGAGCCTTTTCCCTGGTTCCCAAGCTCAGCTCTTGTCACTATCCATAGGTTTTTATGGCTATGACACTACAACAATATGCAGAAGAGGTCCTCGCTTAGCCACGTAGTGGCGGTAGTCTGTAGCCTGGGGTGTAGCGAGGTACGAGCGCAACCCCAGGATCCGCGAACAAGCAAATCGAATCCGCGAAGCGGATGGTAGAGCGTGATCAACGTGATCTGTCATCCGCTTCGCGGATTCAACCGGTGGAGCAAACGGATCCTGGGGCTAAAGCCCCAGGCTAATGACTACCGTCCACTTCGTGGACTAAGAAATATACCTCCGGCATCCGCGCTCATTTCGGCGCGCAACCGTACGCCGCAAGCTCTTCGGAGCAGAGCTTGGGAACGAGTCGCAAATGGTGGCGCAACTGCCCCCCCTACCCCCCTATCCCATACTCCGCGATCTTGTTGTGCAACGTGTTCCGGTGCACCCCGAGCACTCGGGCCGCCGCGCTCACGTTGAAGCCGCAGGCCTCCAGCACCTTCACGATGTGCTGGCGCTCTACTTCGGCCAGCGGCAGCAGGGCGTTGCCGTGGGGGTGGTCGGGGTCGTCGTGGGCGCTGGCGGATTGGCTCAGGAAGTGGAGATCTTGCGGCGTGATCCAGTCGCTCCTGGCGAGGGCGGTGGCCCGTTCTATGGCGTTGCGGAGTTCGCGGACGTTGCCGGGCCAGGGGGCTTTTTCCAGGCGCTCCATGGCTTCAGGGCTGATGCCGAGGCGGGTGTGTTTGTTGCGCGTGGTGTAGTCGTGGAAGAAGTGCTGCGCGAGGAGGGGGATGTCGCTGGGGCGCTGGCGGAGGGGCGGGAGTTCGATTTCGACGGCGCAGATGCGGTGGTAGAGGTCGCGGCGGAAGCGGCCGTCGTGGATGGCGCGCTTGAGGTCGCGGTTGGTGGCGGCAATGACGCGGACGTCGGCGTGGGACTCGCGTTCGGCGCCGACGGGGTGGTAGACGCCCCGTTCGAGGACGCGGAGTAGGCGGGCCTGGTTCTCGGGGGAAAGCTCGCCGATTTCATCGAGGAAGAGGGTGCCCTGGTGAGCCAGGGCGAAGCGGCCGAGGCGCTTTTTGTCGGCGGAGGTGAAGGCGCCCTTTTCGTGGCCGAACATCTCGCTTTCGAAGAGGTGATCGGGGATGGCCGCGCAGTTGACGGAGACCAGCGGACCGGCGGCGCGGGTGGAGCCTTCGTGGAGCATTTGCGCGGCCAGCTCTTTGCCGGTGCCGGTCTCGCCGGTGATGAGGACGTTGAGCGGGGTGCGGGCCATGTCGCGGATGAGGCTGCGGGCCTCTTTGATGGCGCGGCTCTTGCCCAGGAGGGGCCAGCCGCCGGCGGGGCTTTCGTCCAGCGCGGCGACTTCACTTTTCAGCGCGTCCACGTGGCCGAGGGTCTTGTAGTAGGGCGCGGCGATCTGGGCGATGGAGAGGAAGAGGTGGAGATCGCTCTCGTCGTAAGGGCGCTTTCGCGAGGCGCTGCGGATGATGAATGCGCCGATGGCCTCGCCACCGACGCACAGAGGCGCGGCCATGATGAGGTCGAGGCGGCGCGCGCCCTGCTCTTTGGTGCGAATGGGCGTGAGGAAGGCTTTCCCGTCGCCCAGGACTTTATCGAGGGCGGATCGAAAGCTCTCGTCCTCGGCGGTCGTGTCCGGGTGCCACAGCACGGCGCGGTTGGGGCCCGACGCGTTCGGGGTGTTCACGGGTGCGCCGCGCAGGGCGATGGCCGTGCTGCCGGGGCTGAGGGCCTGCGCGATGGCGGCCAGGCACTGAGCGTGGAGCTCCGCGCGGCGGGTGCAGTGGCTCAGGGCGCGCCCCAGGGTGAATAGCTCCACGAGGCCCGCGATGGACTGGGGCTTGCCTTCGAGGAGGGTGGCGGAGAGGTCGTCCCGGTTGAAAACGACGGCATTGTCGAAGAGGCTGAGGGTGACATCGCCCAGCTTGGGGCCAACGGGCGTTCGGATGGGCGCGGTGCCCCGGGTGACCATGAAGATGGCGTTGCCCAGGGTAATCGTGTCGCCCGGGCCGACGACGCCTTTCTCCACAGCCTCGCCGTTGATGAGGGTGAGGTGGCTGCTGCCCAGGTCCTCCACGTGGACGGCGTCGTCGCGCTGGAAGACGCGGCAGTGGCGACGGGACACGACGGGATCGCTGATGACGATATCGCAGCCCAGGCCACGCCCGAGTACAAGGGGCTCGGGCGCGATGGCCCAGTGGACACCCCGATGCATTCCCGACTTCGCTGTCAATATCCAGGACATTGCCTCATCCTCACCTTGAAGCTTGTGCGCCGCGCATGTGCCCATAAATCTTCCGATTCGATCCCTGAAGTCGAGAAGACTGCCCTTTCACTTGGCGGAAAATTTCGCCATGACTGCCGAAAAGGCCCCACTACTGCGATGAACGCTAAACCCGATTCGGATTATTACCATTTTTCACTTCATTTGCAACTTTATACTAATATATTTCGGATCGGGCTGTTCCGAGTTTATGGGCTGGCGTGAATAAGCGCGGGCTCGGCATTGTAGAGGTGCAGGCGCTATACTTCGCGAAACGCGATATTTTTCCCATTAACCTGAAGGAACTGATATGGAAACGAATCGGGCACAGTCGGATGCGGGCGGAGGCTCCTTTCTGCACCCGGCGACGGGCGGGCTGATCCTCGGGCTGGACTGGCTGCTGTTCTCGGGTACGGTGGCGACGGGTACCGTGGCGCTGCCGATCGCGGTGGTACTGGGCTTCACCGTGGGCGGAATCGGCACCTGCTGCATCCAGCGCTTCTGGGCGGGTGAGCGTTGGAGCCGTGCGCTATTCAAGGGCCTGCTGGGGGGGATTGTGGTGGGCCTTCCCTTCCCCATCTGCGGCACGCTGGTGGGCGGCGCGGTGCTGGCTTCGTCCGGACTGGATCAACTCCGGGATCGCGCGGCCCGCGCGCTGGCGGAAAAGGCCGGGGAGCGCGGCGCACCGCGAAACATCGAAGGCAAGTAATGGGGCGCTCAGTCGCCGTCGCGGTGGACCGTGTCGGGCGAGAAGGCAGGAATGCACACGGCGATATACTCGGCGCCTTCCGAGCCGGGGGTGCTGTATTGTATCCACTCACCCTTATACGTGATGATGGCCTCGCCCGCAGAGACGACGGCGGTCTCGCCGGACTCGTCGGTGACGTGAAGCTGTCCATGGATCACGACGGTATACTCCGCAAATTCGGGGCGCTGTCCGGGCTCGATCCAGCCGGAAGGGCTCTTCATATGGGCGATGCTAAGGTGCTCGGTGCCCGTATTGGCACGGCCCACGTATTCGCGGATGATTTTGGGCTTGTTGCCCGCCGCTTCGATGATGGAGGGAAAAGGGATATACTTGGGCATGGCGTGTGCTCCTCACTAAAGGGCCCGGGGTGTCTGACACTGCGCTGTGGAGAACCGATCTGACTATAGGAGCAAGACCCTACCCGATGCAACATGGATACGAAAACGATGCGGGGACGTGGAGGGAGACGGCGCCGACGATTCGCCCGGCGCGGGCTGACGATGCCGAGGCGGCAACTCCGCTGATCTACAGCGCGGGGCCTTTTGCATTCGATTTCGTGTTCTCCCATCGCACGCGCATGGACGCACAAGGGTTCATCGCCCATGCTTTTTCAAGCGATCACGGCGAATTCAGTTGGCGCTACCATCGCGTGGCGGAGTTGGACGGCGAAGTCGTGGGCACGGCGGTGGGCTACACCGGCGCCATGGCGAAAGGTTTTCTCTGGCCCGCGGTGGGGCATATCTTTCAATGCTATGGCATCATCGGGGCCGCAACCGTCATCTGGCGCGGGTTGCAGGTCGAGAGGATCATCGTGCCGCCGTCGCGCCCGGAAATGTTCTACATCGGAAATGTCGCCGTGTTACCCGCGCTGCGGGGCCGGGGCATCGGAGAGCAGATCATGGCGCACATGCACGCGGAAGGCCGGAAACTCGGCGCTTCCCTGTGCGCCCTCGACGTTTCCGCCGAGAATCCGCGCGCCGAGGCGCTCTACACGCGACTGGGCTATCGCGTGGTCAAGGAGAACTACTCAACCCTGCAAAACGAGGCGGGCCGGGTGGCGGATCACCGGCGGATGGAGTTGAAATTGTGAATAGTGAATAGTGAATTATTTCCCGTTCACAAGCGGCGAGTTCCCCGCCCGCAACCAACCCCCAAAGGCTTTGGTCAGCAGCGGCATGACGCCCCAGGCTAGAGTCAGCACGACAAACCCCGTGATCACCGCCGTTGTGACGATAGAAGGCAAGTTGTGGAGCGGCGGGCGCAGAATCGTGGACCACACGACCACCGAAGGAAACACGCCCATCCAGGTGAGCAGGGCCATCTTCCATCGCGGCGGCGCGCCGATGGCTCCCCGCTGAAAGAAGGCTTCGAGCCCGTGCAGTTCTCGCTTGCTGCACCCACTCTCCACCAGGGGCGCGACCTCTTCCTCCCACGCCGCATAGAGGTCCGAGGCATAGAAGTCGTCGCGCGCTTCGCGGCTTTCAAAAGAGCGCAGGATGCCATACTCGCGACTGTCCGCGCCGGGCGCGGGCCGCAACAGGTGCACGCCCGTGACGCCATGGACGCCGATTGAACGCTCGATAAAAGCGTACATGGCCCTTTCGAATTCGGCTTCCTTGCCTGGCTGTACCAATCGGGTTATCGCTACGTGTACGGGTTCCATCGGGGCAATCTCCTGCTCACGAGGCTGCGGATTCACTTTGCGCGCTGCCGGCGCCTTGCGAACCATCGTATCGCAATTTTCGATGTCCGCGCCATAGGCCCATGCTCGCGGAGGAGATTCAACGGGCCATTGCAGTGATCGCGAATGGCCCAGTCACGCTGAAATTCCAGTAGCGCAGACTGCAAGCTGAACCAAGCGTGTAGACACAATCCTAGACGTCCTGGTTCTTTTCCCTCTTCGCTTCCGTGTCTATAGCAACAAGCTCCACGGTTACCTCCGTGGTCTCGCCTGGGCGAAGTTCGATCGAGCGCCGACGAGCCCCCGTCGCATCGGGTGACAACTCGAAATCATCACTTGCGACATTAAACGCGGGCACCCACGGTGGCAGGTTTTCAATGGTCGCGATACCGTTCACATCGGAGGTACCTGAAAAAATTTCGCCCATGCCCTGCCAATCAGGCACTAACTCTTCCAGCGGCATTTTGATGGCCCCTGCGGAAGAAAACGCCGCCTTTCTGAAATAAGCGAAGTAGTGGTCACTGTCCCCGACGAATGGCCAGAAACTGACCTTCGCCCCTGCCACAGGATTGCCGTCCGGCCCCGTTAATCGAACCACCGCCGTCGCAGAGGGAAGCATCGTAACCTCTACGTCATTGGACTCCTGATCCAGCGTTGTAACTATGGGCGTACCCGAGCTATGAAACCTATGTTCACCGATGGAGACCGCCCCGTCGCAGGCTGCCGTGATCCTTCCTTGACCGCGAGGAAGGTCTTCAATTACGAAGCTGCCATCCTCATTGATAGCGGATTGGGCTATCCACTCCAGACTACCGTAGTCGATTGTTTCTAAATTCGCTTCCGATGGAAGGACACGAACCTCTACCCATCCGTTCTTAACAGGCCGAGCTACGCTCTCGGAAACCTTTCCTGCGAGTCGCACGCCTTTTTGAAGGGGCAGATTGAATTCGTGGGTCATGCCCTGGGTAGGATAGAATCGCAAGTAGTCTGTGAAGTACAGGAAGCCCTCTCGGTCTTGATGAATCAACAACAAATCGTGCTGCCTGGTCCCCAAGTCCCGCCGCTCCAGAATGCCATCTTCCGCCGGTCTCCAATCCGCAACAGGCGAACCGCTCATTTTGGCAAATAGCGGTGTTACAGTGTTCTGCCTTTCCCCAAGGTATCCCGACACCCGTAGTGTCGCCCCACGCTCCAAGACAATGGTCGGTGACGATTCGTCCACATTCAATTCTATCCGCACGCCCGACACATATTCCGCGTGACCAACGACCAGCGCTACCGCATCCGTTTCTTTTTTCTCCACTACGTAGCGCGGGTATCGCACCACCGCCATTCCCGCGGTATTCGTTTTCACCGTCACCGGCTTCCCGAAATCTGGCAGCACCCCATGGATGCGCCCCAAATCCACCCCGGTACTAAATGAGACAAGCGACACATGGGCCCCTTCCAAAGGTTGCCCCGCCTCGTCCACCACCTTTACTTCGAATGTCTTTACTTCCACATCGTCTTCCAGTGCGGCGGCTTCGGACTGGCCAGCTTCGGGTTTGGCTAGCTCTGCCAAGAGACCCGCGTTGGCCGACCCCTGATCCACGGCGGGGGCCGATGCAACGGAAGCCTCGACGCCAAGCGCCTCGGTTCCTTTCGCCACAAGATTCACAGTGACTTCCGTCGTTTTACCGGGCTGAAGTTCAAGTCGTTGCCTTTCGTTCGCAGGTAATTCGAGCTGATCATCCGTCACACTGAACTCGGGCGCCCACGGCGGTAAGTTAGTGATAGTAACCGCTCCTGATTCGTCCGTCATGCCTCTAAAGTTCGTACTGACCGCCGTCCAGATTGCAGTCGACTTTGATTTTCCCAAGCGGAGGGCGTCCAATGAAGTGAGCGAAGCCTTCCCGAGAATGGCGCTGTAGCCGGAATACTCAATATTCGGTCCGAAACTGACTTCAGCACCTGCCACCGGTTTTCTATCCGGCCCGACCAAGTGCATAATCGCAGTTGCTGTAGCGATCATGGGCAACTCAATCTCATTCGATTGCTGATCCAAAGAGGCCACGATGGGCGGATCAAAATAAGGAAACATGCCCGGCACGGACTTAGCCGAGTATACAGCCCCATCGCACGCGGCCGTGATCTCTGCTCTTCCTTTCGGCAAGCCGTCGATCACGAAACTGCCATCTTCCTCAATGGCCGCGTTGGCGGTCCATTCGATGCTTCCGTCGGGATACTTTAGAGCGTCAGTTTGTGGTTCCTGACGAATTCGGACCTCTACCCAGCCATTCCTGACGGGCCGGGGAACGCCGCTGTCGAGCTTTCCGGCGAGTTGGACGCCTTTGCTGAGTGGCAGATTCAATTCATTGACCTCCCCCTTTCGCGCCTCGAATGTTGTGGCATCGGAGAAGTACAGGTCACCATTGGCCGCCTCATGCACCAGCAGAAGGCGATGGGGACCCGCCTGAAGATTGCTGCGTTCGACAGCAGCTCCCGCAGGTTGCCAATTCGATTCACTTGTCCCTTCCAATTTCGCGAAAATTGGCACCGCGGGACTTCCCGCGCCAGCGATATAGCCGGACGCGCGTATTGTTATCCCACGCTCGAGTACGACGGCCTGTGCAGCGCCGTTCGCCTTTAGTTCGCTGTGAATCTCGATAACGTACTCTGGATGGTTCACAGCGACCAAAACGCTGCCAATCTCCAAGTTCCGCCCTCCTCCGTATCGTGGAGAGACGAGCTTCGCGGTACCGTCTCGCTGCGTTATAGCCACATCGGAAGAATTGGCTATTGTTAACGTTCTGTCCGAAGCCAAACCAACAATCTGTACGCTTGCCCCTTCAATGGGCTGGCCGCCTTCATTCACTACTTTTACACTTAGCGTGCCAGGCTCCGCTCTTGAGAATTGCCACGTGCCAAACACCGCCGCGAACGCGATAACCGTCGCGACCGAAAGCGCGGTCAATCGCGGCACGGGGCGGATCTTTTGATCCAGAATCCGCCGCATGCGTCGTGCGAGCTCCAGTTCACCCTCCATCACGCCGACCTGCACGGGCGCGAGGCGGCGCGTGGTGGACAGGCCTTCCGCGACGCGGAACAAGCTCTCGGCGTAGCCGTCGCGGTCGAGGCCGAGTGCGATCAGTGTCATGTCGTCGCAGGCGAGTTCGCGTTCGCGGCGCATTTCGCGATTGGCGAACCAGAGGAGCGGGTGGAAGTAGTAGGCAATGCCCAGGATAACCTGCGCCCAGTTCACCAGAAAGTCCCAGCGTTTCACGTGGGCAATCTCGTGGGCGAGGATGGCGCGGAGTTGATCTTCCCGGAGCTGTTGCAACGCGCCCTGGGGCAGCAGAATGGTCGGGCGCAACAGGCCCATCAGCGCGGGAGAATGATCGCCCGAAACAACGCGGGCGCGAACCGGCCAGTGCACGCCGAGGGCGGAGCGATAGTCGGCTATAGCCTGAAGAACCCAATCAGGTGCATCCGCACCGCGCCGCAACGCCCGGCGCATGCGAATCAGCCGCGCGAAAAGCAGGCCCAAGAGCGACGCAACGCCGAAGCCCCAGAGAACGACGAGCAAGGTCGCCCGGTTCCACCCGATGGCGGGTGGGACGACAGGCGGGCCATTATGGCCGGCGTCCGCTGCCGACGCCGTCGCTTCAGGCGATGCCTCATTCATCAACGGTCGTTGCAGCATCGCCGAGGCGGCTGGCGCGGCCGCGTCGAGCGGGACGAAGGCCGTTACGTGTTCGCGAACTTCCGGCATGCCCCAATGCCCCAGCGCCGTGGGCAGATCCACCCAGGGCGGCACCACGAGGCGAATCAACACC
>JBHEKR010000449.1:0-15880 GCA_041859365.1 Candidatus Hydrogenedentales bacterium | reverse complement strand
CGTGAGCGAATGGTACTTCGAGTATCTACTGGGGATCCGGCCGCTCCTTCCGGGCTTCAAAATCGTCGAGATTGCACCGCATATTGAAGCCGCAACCTGGGCGAAAGGCAGCTATCATTCGATGTATGGGCCCATCCGCTGTGAATGGAACCGCGAGAACGGTTTTACGATGATGGTGGAGATACCCGCGAATACGAGCGCGGTGATCGTGTTGCCCGAGGGCTATACGATGGACTATCGGGAATTCGGGGAGACGGTGGAGCGGGATAGCGGTGGACTGTCGTTCAAGGTGGGCGCGGGTGTGTACACTTTTGTGGCTCAGAAATGACCTGATCGAAGTTCGATGTCGCAGGCGATGTGTTATCATAACTAAGGTCAAGAGTCAGTGAATGTCGGTCGAAATTATCATTAGGAGTCGCACGATGACCATTGAAGAGCTCGAAAGGGAAGTTCTCTCACTTGAAGAGGACGAGCGCGCCAGGCTGGGGGAGATGCTCATAGCCAGCGTGAGAAGCGAGTCGGAACCTGAAATTGTTCAGCTATGGGCAATTGAGGCCCAACGGCGGCTCGATGAGTTCGAGCAGGGGCTGACCGATGACCTACCCGAAGAGGAGGTATTCCGGCAAGTGCGCGAATCGCTTCGGTGAGCAAAATCAAGTTTGAGGCGCGTGCGACTTCGGAGTTCAAGAAGATCGTCGCATATTATGCCCAGAAAGAACCTGGGTTGGGGCTGGACTTTACCGAGGATCTGGACCGATCGCTTTCCTATGTGAGGTCGGATCCAGAGGCGTTTCCCAAAGTCCTCAACGAGATTCGGCACGTCACCCTGCGGATATTTCCGTACAGTGTTTTTTATGTTATTCGAGACAAATACGTCCAAGTGCTGGCGATTGGGCATTTTCGGCAACGACCTGGTTACTGGGTGCGGGGACGGAAAAAATAGGGTGTGGAGAGGGGCTGCTGTCCCGAAGGCAGCGAAGTGGGGGGGCACCAGATATCGAGACGCGCAGTCATTATCTCCTATTTGACAGTCACCGTAAACCGGTGCTCCGCCGTCTTCACCATCCCATCCTTTGCCTTGATAAACGCCGCCGCCTGGGTGGCCTCGGGTTTTACTTCATCGTCAAAGGCCGTGGTGATACGGATGACCACTTCCGACTTTGCAGCCTTCTCCGTCGGCGTGCCCTGCACCACGCCCGTGCGCTCGTCGACGCTGAGCCAGTCCGGCCCCGCGACCTTCTCGAAGCGAAGGCTTTCCTTTTCCCAGTAGGCGTCGCCCGGCGCGTCGTAGCGGTGTTGCAGATCGCCGTGGGAGGTCACGGTCTGGATGGAGTACTGAAACACCTCGCCCACGGTGGCTTTCGTCACCGGTGTGCTGTAGACCAGCGGGCGCGGTACCTCCACATAATCCGAGGGTCCGCTCTCCACGCCTTCCTTATCCACGGCCACCACGCGGTAGTAGGCCAGGTTCGCCAGCGGTCCATTGGCCTTGCGTCCGCCCACCACGAGCTTCGGGCGCTTCGTCTCCACCATTACGATGGGCGGACCCTGGTGGAGCGCCTGAATCGCCTCGCCACCGACGCTGAAGCCCTTTTCATTACTGCCGTAAACTTTGTAGCGCACCGGCTTAATCCCTGAAGGATTCGGTGCCCAGGTCAGCGTAATCTTGTCTTCGCCCTTCTGGTCCAGCGCGAGATCTTTCGGCACCGTCGGCCCGGTCCACGTGAAGGAACAGGTCTCGCTCCAGTTGCCCCACATCCCGTTAGCCAGGCGTGGGCGCACGCGCCAGTAGTAAGTCTCGCCGGGGGAGAACATGCCGGCAAAAGGCACTTCGTACTTGTTCTCCGCCAGGACCACATCGTAGTTCGGTCGATAGGGGTACTTGAATTCTGGATCCCGGCTCACGCGCAGCCAGTAGGCGTCACAGCCCTGCACGGCAGGCCAGGCAAAGGGCACGTAGGTGGCATGGATCTCGGCTGCGACTGCCGGGGACTCGGGCGCGGCTGGGGCCGCAGGCGCTTGGACGTTGCCCGACTCTTTCCAGCGATAGGTCACGCGAACGGTGCGACCGGCGGGTGATTCATCGCTGTAGGCTACGTTGTTCTCGCCCACGGAAAGACGCGGCAGGGCGATGGGGTAGGTGTAGAGGTCGGTACGGAGGCGCACCGCGCGGAGCGAGGCCCCCCGCGCGTTGATACACGATACGCGCAACCAATACGTGCGCTTTGGGTCGCCGCCGTGAATTTTCAGCGCCTCGTCCAGCGGTACCTGCACGGCCCAGCGGGGCATGGCCGTGCGGCGGTAGATCTCTTCGTAATTCTGCCCGTCCAGGGAAAGCTCCACCCGAAAAGCCGCGTTCGGCGGGAAGTTTGGACTCGCCTGCACGGCCAGGTTGCCCCCGCAGATCGTATAGGGCGAAGTCACGGGGATCGTCATGGTCGAAACTTCCGCCGCCATGTAGAAGGCATCGCGCGCGACCTTAAATCCATCCAGAACCACGTCCGTACCGGTCAGCTTTGCCGGGTCGGCAGGCAGGGTGTAGAGCAGTTCGGAGTTGCCGTAATAGCGATGCTTACGTTCCTTTTCCTGCCAGGGGGTCTTGCCGCGCCGTTCCCAGAAGAATTCGATCTGCTCGCCGGGCCGCAGGCTGTAGTTCATCGCGTGGCCCGTCTTCCAGAAAGGGCCGCGCTCGTCGTCCGCGCCAAACATCGCCGCATTTTTCGCCGGAACATCCCACCCTTGCAGCAGAGGCCCGAAAGCCTGCTCCCGCCGCGCATAATCATGATCCCGTGTGGCCGTGTCGCCGCTGACCGGCTTGCGGTTCTCGCGATCCAGGAAAAAAGTACTTTGGTCAATGTCCATCCACTGGAAGTCGCCGTCGTGCCAGACTTCGCACATGACGTGGCCGTGCAGTCCGCGCACGAAGGGATCCTGGCCGCCCGCTTCGGCGTTGAACCCCGCAAGATGAAAAAGTCCCGAACCAATCGCCCCGGAATCATCGCAGAAGCCGCCGCCGTAGCAGTTCAGGAAGCGCACCGGGTCGTGATAGTCGCCCTTCTCGAAGAGGGGGGCATCGTGGTGCCGATGCTGACGGAGTCCCTCCCAGATCATGTAGATCTTCTCCTGGGGGTTCTTCGCGCCGGCCGTAAATTCAGCGAGCATGGATTCCGCTGTCTGCCACTGGCGTTTTCCGTTGGTGACGATCCTCGGATTCACCACCGTGCTGCTGCCCGTGTTTTCGACGAGCAGCGAGATATTATTCTGAAATCCGATATCCCACGTTTCGTGTTTGCGCGTGGAGGTATTATCCATGTCCGCCGTGCCGCCCATGGGGATCGTGTAGGTCTGGCTGGCTTCGCGGATAACCTGCACATCCTTTCGCTCACCCAGGATTTCAAAGGGCTGGGCGAGTGCGGGCGCCATAAAGACGGTGGCGGTAAAGGCGAGAAAAGAAAGGGATGTCGGGCGGCGGATGGGCATTTGGGGATACTCCTGAAAAAATAGCGCAAGACTCACGCGGGTCCTGCCATACCATAGCAGGTTGGTGGGGGCGCTCGAAAGGCTGAATATCGCCCAACCCCGGCGATCAGGCCTGAAGGTTCAACCGGGTACCGGGGGCCGCCGGGGCGTCGGCGGTTGGTGGAGCAGTTTCCGACGGCTCGACCGGCGCCGCATCTTCTTTCGGGCGCTCCGCGGGCGGGGTATCCTTCTGGAAGAAATTGCGAACGGCCGTGTTGGCTTCGGGCCGCACCCGTTCGGGTTGCCGAAATTCCACCGGGTCCGCATTCCTGGCGGCGACCGCCTCTTCGCGCCGTGCCTGGGCCACGCGGGCGCGCTCCCGCAGTTCTTCAACGGTGGGCACGAGCTGCTCGGCGGCGCGAAGGTTCGCATCGAGGGTCTTGAGCGCGGCGCCGGAAGGGGAGAGGGTGCCTTCGCCGAAGCCCGCGCGGACGGCGGGAACTTCTTTCTCGCGCACGAGCTGGCCGGGCTTCTCGGCGGACTGATTGGACGCGACGCCGCGAACCGATCGGGATGCCCCGACCGATGCGAGCGAAAAGCTCGCTTGCGATGTCGCTCCAATGTTGACGGCCATGATTCTTCGACGCCTCGGTTTGTCGCTATTTGGCGCAGCGGCGAGGCAGGAAGTGCCTAAGCTACTGCGCCACCTTAATTTTCCCATAGATGGGCTGGTGTGTCAAGGTTGGAGAAATAGGACGGATAGGACCGATACGACGGATAATGAAGAGAAGATCGGTCGTATCGGTCCCATCGGTCCTGCATCCCATGTTATGATTTCACCCGTGTTGCCGTGATCGGGCGGTTCACCAGCCACGAGGTTCGTTTGGCAAATACGATGGAAACTCTTCTCCAAACCCTGCGCAGCGCCGTGCGCTTTCCTCTCATCTTGCTGTGGACTGCCGCCATCTGGAGTGTGCGCCTGGCATTCTGGCCCATCGGGTGGTGGTCTGAAGCACTGGACCGGCGTGGGCGTCGCTGGATCATGCGGGTCTGGGGCCAGGGCTTCAGCCGCATCGTGGGCATGGAACTGGAGGTCCACGGACCCCTTCCAAAGCCGCCCTACTATCTCGTGGCGAACCACTTGGGCTACCTGGATATCTTCACCCTCGCGTCCGTGCTCGGGTGTACTTTCGTGGCCCGGGGCGACCTGGAACACTGGCCCATCATCGGGTGGGTGTCAAAATCGCTCCACGTGCTGTTTATCAACCGCGAGCAGCGACAAGATGCCGTGCGGGTCAACGCCCTCATTGCCCACACGCTGGCGGAGCGCGACGGGCTGGTGGTCTTTGCAGAGAGTCGCATCTCCTGCGGCCTGGCAGTCGAGCCCTTCAAGTCGGCCCTGATCCAGCCCGCCATCGACAACGGTCTTCCCGTCCACTATGTAACGATCAACTACAGCACGCCCAACAACACGCCCCGGCCCTCGGATGTGGTCGGTTGGTGGCGTCCCGAGGGCTTCTTCTTCCACGTGCGACGGTTGTTGAGGTATCCGGGCTTCAAAGTGACCCTGCACTTCGGAGAAGAGCCAATAGCGGGTACGGACCGCAAGACCCTGGCGGCGGCCCTGCACCAGGCGGTGAAGGAGCCCTTTGTACCATTCAGTTGAGGGGATTCTCGTGGCACGACAGACGAGTTTATTTACCCTCGCCCCAGAATCCGCTCATAGATCGCCTTGACCTGTTCCGCCTGGGGATCCAGGGCGTAGCGGGTTTCCGCGAGCCGCCGGGCGCCCGTTGCCAGGGCCTCGCGTTTCGCGGAATCGATTGCGAGCGTTAGCAAAGCCCCCGCTAGCCCCGCCACGCTGCCGTCCGTCACGATGCCCGCTTGCCCGTCGGGCACGATCTCCTTCAGCATGCCCCGGTCCGCCACGACCACGGGTTTGCCCATGGCGAGCAACTCCCGGGCCGCGCGGCACGTGCCGTCGCTGCCGGGCACGAGGTAGACCCCCACATCCATCGCCCGAATGGCTGCGACAAAGTCATCGCCCTCGATATAGCCCGTGAAGATAACCTGTCCATCGAGACCCAGCTTTCGCGCCGGTTCCATGGCCACTTTTTCCTGGTGGGTGCCGCGACCAATAATCAACAGCCGCGCTTCGGGCAAGGCATCCACCACGAGTCGCGTCGCCTGAAGCAGATCCTCGAAATGGCGGTGGGTCTGCATGCGCGCGACGATGCCAATGACACAGGCATCGGCGGCAAGGCCCAGTTTCTCGCGTGCATCGGGCAGGCGACGGTCGGGATCGAAGCGGGTGATGTCGATAGCGCCGGGCACCACCTCGGTTCTCTCGGGTGCAATGCCGAAGGCGGCGATATCGTGGAGCCGGGCCATTTCGGAGGGCTCCAGCAGCGCCGTCGTCCGCGCGAGCATGCGCTTGCGCCGCGCGCTGCGATCGAGGCCGGTGCCCTCATAGCTGGAGCGCACCAGGGGCGTGTTGCTACCGCGCAAGGCCCGTGCGGCAATCTCGTGATCGTTGTCCAGGTGGCAGTGGACGATATCGAAGGGGTGCTCGGTCAGGTAGCGCCGGAGCCGACGCACATCCTGGAAGTTGTACCAGGGATGGCGATGCTTGCGCAGGTGAAAATCGAGGATGGGCTCGACTCCCCGCGTCCGGGCCGACTCCACCACCATGTTCATGGACCTCCCAGCGTCCGGCGCGCACGCAAACGCCGTGTCCACGCCCGCGTCGCGCAGAGCGCGGCAAAGGTTCAGGGCCGGCTCAGCCGGCCCTGTCCACTTGCAGTTGCTGAAGAGATGGAGGACCCTCATGCCGCGTTTTCGTCTTTGACATCCTCAAATTTCACGGAAACCAACTGGGAGACGCCGCGTTCCTGCTGCGTCACACCGAAGATGGCGCCCGCCTTGGCCATGGTCTGCTTGTTGTGCGTGATAATAATGAACTGGCTCTGGTCGGTGAATTCGCCCACAAGTTCCAGAAAACGGCCCACGTTGGCGTCGTCCAGCGGGGCATCCACTTCGTCGAGCACACAGAACGGGCTCGGCTTCGCGGTGAAGATGCTGAAGAGGAGCGCGATGGCCGTCATGGCCTGTTCGCCGCCGGAGAGGAGCGAAATGGTCTGGGGCTTCTTTCCGGGCGGACGCGCTTCGATTTCGATGCCGCTTTCCAGCGGATCATCTTCGTTCAGCAGGTAGACCCGCGCCTGGCCGCCATTGAAAAGGCGGCGGAAGTAATTCTTGAAGCACTCGCTCACGGTCTTGAAGGTGTCCATGAAGAGTTCTTTGATGGTGGTGTCGATGCGGTCCACCACACCCAGCAGGGTCTCGCGGGCCTTGCGCAGGTCCTCTTCCTGGGAGCAGAGGAACTGATCGCGCTTTTCCAGCGCCTCGTATTCCTCAATAGCCATGAGGTTCACGGTGCCCAGACGCTGGATATCCTTGCGGTGCTCCTTGATCAGGTTTTCCCGCTCTTTCTCGTCGTACTCGTCCGTGCCCACCTGCTTTTCGTCCAGGGAGGCCAGGGCCAGGCCATATTCCGTGAGAATACGCTCCTGGTGATAGGCGATGCGGTCTTCGCGCTGGGTCAGTTCGAGCTCCAGGGCGTGGACCTCTTTCTGGCCCTTGGCGGATTCGACGCGGAGGTCTTTCAGGCTTCGGGCGAGTCCCGCCGCCTCTTCATTCAAGGCGTTGTGTTCCTTCTGCGCCTCCAGCACCTTGTCGTGGGCCTCTTCCTTGGTCTCGGAAAGGGCTTTGGCGCGTTCGAGGTGATCGGCGATGCCCGCTTCGAGATCGCGGGCCTTGAAAACCAGCGCCTCGATCATTTTGTCGCGCCGCGCGGCCTCTTCGAGGGCCTCACTGTGCTCGCGGGCCTCGCGCATGCGGTTGCGCTCGGCCTCCTCCAGGCTCTGGGTGAGCGAAGCCAGCTTGATACGCAATTCGGCCAGGGCGTCGCTGCAGGTGGACAGGGCGACGCGCCGTTGCACCGCGTCTTCCTGGGCCTGAGAGGTCTCCTGCTGGATGAGATCGTCGTCGCCCTCCATGGAGGAGATGCGTTGCATCGCTTCATTGCGCCGGGCCTCCAGCGCCTCGCGCTGCGCAAGCAAGTTATCGCGTTGCTCGCCCAACTGGGAGCCGGAGCTCGTCAGCGTGTCGAGCTCCGTCGTCAGGCGCGCGATCTCCACGCCGGCCTTGTTCATGCGCTGGCGCAGATTGTCTTCCTGCTCTGTCAGGGTCGCGGCCTTCTTGGAAAGCTCCTGCAAGGCGGCGGTCATCTGCTGCGCCTGCTGCACCAGGATATTAATGCGGCCCGCCGCCTTCTGCACCGCGCCTTCGAGCTCTTCGATTTCCGCGCTGCGGCCCAGCATACCCTGGCTGTCATTCTTCGTCTGGCCACCGGTCACGGCGCCGGACGAGGTCACCACGTCGCCGTCCAGCGTGACCAGGCGCGGGAAGCGGCGCTCGGAGCGGGCGATGCGGATGGCGTCGTCGATGGTCTCGACGATCATGGTGTTGTAGAGCAGGTATTCCAGGGCGGGCATGATGCGCGCATCGCACTGGACGTAGTTGATGGCCTTGCCGATGACGCCGTGGGAGCCGCGAAGGGTGTCCGTGTCGTCCCGGTTGTTGCTGCGGATCGTGTCGAGGGGCAGGAAGGTCACCCGGCCCGCCCGGTGTTTTTTCAGGAAGGCGATGGCGGATTTCGCGGCGTCGGCCTGGTCGCAGATGATGTTGTTGATGTTACCGCCGAGGGCCGCTTCGATGGCCTTTCCGTATTCCTTGTCCGTGGAGAGCAAGTCGCCCACGGGACCAATGATGCCGTCGACTTCGGGCATTTCGTGCTGGCGGGCCTTCATGATGGCCTTTACGCCGACCGCGAAGCCTTCGTAGTTGTCGCGCAATTCGCGGAGGGAGTTGAGGCGCGCCTCCTTGCTGCTCTTCTGTTCGCGAAGCTGCTGCCATTCGTCGTTGGCGGACTTCAGCTCTTCGGAGATGTTCCGGTGCTTTTCCTGGGCGCCCTTGCGATCCGTCACGGTCTCGGTGAGCTGCTTTTGGACTTCGCTCTCTTCCTTGCGCCGTTCCTGGAGCTGGGTAGAGAGATCCTCGTGGCGGGTGTTCTGTACCTTCTGCCGGCCAAAAATACCTTCGAGCTGGTCGTCGATGTTCTGCAGGCTCACGCCCACCGTCTCCAGTTCGGTCTGGGTGCGGTTGCGCGTGTTGATCGTGTCCAGCGTGCGGGCCCGGGCGGATTCCACGCGCTGCTCGGCCTCGGCCACGGCGGCTTCGGCCTGAGCGTACTCGGCCTGCTTCGCCTTCAGCGCCGCCTCGGTGCCTTCGATCTCCCGGGTCAGTTCCGTGGATCGGCTGCCGGTCTCGCCCTGGCTGCCTTTGGCGTTCTCGGCGCGCTTGAGGAACTCTTCTTTGTCCTTTTCGGCCTGAGCGCACTGGGTCTTGGAGAATTCAATTTCCTTGCGGATGAGGGCGATCTCGCTTTCGATCTTTTCCATTTCGGAATCGACCTGGTATTCGCCCTCGCGCCGGGCCATGAGCATGCGCTCCAGCTCCACGCGCTTCACGGCCAATTCCTCTTGCCGGGCTTCCATCTTCGCGGTCTGGGTCGAGGCCTTTTCATAGGCCTTTTCCGCCACGGTGTAGCGCTCTTTCAAGTCTTCAATCTGGCCGCTGAGTTCGTTGTAGTGGAGCCAGGCATTGCGGATTTCCAAGCCGCGAAGGGCCTCGGTCAATTCACGATGGCGGATGGCGGCGTTCACCTGGCGCTTGAGGTTGCGCATCTGGCGTTGCACTTCGGCAATGATATCGGTCAGGCGCAGCAGGTTTTGCTCGGCATTGTCGAGCTTGCGCATGGCCACCTTCTTGCGCGCCTTGTACTTGATGATGCCGGCGGCCTCTTCAAAGAGGAATCGGCGATCTTCGGGCTTGGAGCTCAGCACGAGGCTGATCTTGCCCTGGCCGATCAGCGAGTAGGCGTTGGTGCCGATACCCGTGTCCATGAACAGTTCCTGGACGTCTTTGAGCCGGCACGGAGCCTTATTGATGAGGTATTCGCTCTCGCCCGAGCGGTAGACGCGGCGGGTCACCTGCACCTCGGCAAAGTCCAGAGGCAGCTTGGAATCGGCGTTGTCGAAGGTCAGCGTCACCTCGGCCATGCCCATGGGCGTCCGCTGCTCACTGCCGTTGAAGATAATATCCTGCATGTGGTTGCCGCGGAGGGCCTTGGCGCTCTGTTCGCCCAGGCACCAGCGCAGGGCGTCGAGAATATTGCTCTTGCCGCAACCATTGGGCCCCACGATGGCCGTGGTGCCGGATTCCAGATCGATATGGGTTTTGTCCGCGAAGGACTTGAACCCGAGCATTTCTACGCGTTTAAAGTACATGAAATCACCGTTGGTTGAACTGGGAAGCTCCCAGGAAATTAACTAAATGCCTTAGTACGGGTCTTATGAGAGCAACTTACGGGTGCACAGGCCCCATAGGCCCCATCACCTGGGCGCTCAATGTTTTTTCACTTTCTCATCACGAATCAGGATCCGCTCGATGGACCGCGCCTGACCCGTCGTATCGTCGATTTCGATGGCGACGGCGGACAACAACGCCGGGCCTGCCGCCACATCAAACTTCTCCGGCATGCCGGAGATAAATTTCTTCACCACCACGTCCTTGTCCGTGCCGATAACCGACTGGATGGGTCCGCACATGCCCACATCGGTGATGTACGCGGTGCCGCCCGGCATGATCCAGTTGTCGGCCGTCTGCACGTGGGTGTGGGTGCCCACCACGGCGGAGCAGCGCCCGTCGAGGTGCCAGCCCATGGCAATCTTCTCCGAGGTGGCCTCGGCGTGCATGTCCACCAGGATGGTACGGGTTTCTTTGAGCAATTCCGGCAGCAAGGTATCAGCCGCGCGGAACGGACAGTCGAAGGGCTCCATATAGACCCGGCCGATCAGATTGAGCAGGCCCAGCTTGCGTCCGTCAGGCAGCGTGATGATCGTGGCGCCTTTTCCGGGGAGGCCGGGTGGAAAGTTGGCGGGCCGCACGAGCTCGGGGAGGCCCGGCATCGCGGCGATAATCGTCTTTTTGCGCCATGTGTGGTTGCCCATGGTGAAGCCGCCGATTCCGAGTCTTTTCAACTCGTCGATGACTTCGGGGGTCGCGCCCAGGCCGCCAGCCGCATTTTCGGCATTGGCCAGCAGAAGGTCGGGCTGCCAGGCCTCGCGAATTTCGCGGATGCGCTGCGCCACGATCTGCCGCCCGGGCTTGCCGACAATATCGCCAATAAAAACCAGTTTCATTCGATCATATTCGCCATGGTAGGAGCGCCTGGGTGGAAAAAAGGGCCTGCTCAGGCCAGAATGCCCTTCGTGAATAGACTAAAGCACGGGCGCGGCCTTGCGGCGCGCGCCCGTGAGGCAAAATATACGCTCTGGAGCCCTTACTTCGCCATTTCCACCGCGCGGGTTTCGCGCACGACGGTGACGCGGATCTGGCCGGGATAGGTCATCTCGGTCTCGACCCGGCGGGCCACGTCGCGGGCCATGGCGGAGGCCTCGGCGTCGCTCACGCGGTCCGGCTGGACCACGAGGCGCACTTCGCGGCCGGCCTGGATGGCGAAGGCCTTCTCGACACCGTCGAACTCGTTGGCAATCTGCTCCAACTGTTCGAGGCGCTTGATGTAATTCTGCATGGTCTCGCTGCGGGCGCCGGGGCGCGAGGCGGACATGGCGTCCGCCGCCTGCACCAGCACCGCGATGACCGAGTTCATGGGCATCTCGTTGTGGTGGGCGCCGATGGCATTGCACACGGTCTCGTTTTCGCCGTGGCGCTTGGCGATGTCGTGGCCCAGGATGGCGTGGGAGCCTTCCACCTCGTGGGTGAGGGCCTTGCCCATGTCGTGGATCAGGCCGGCGCGCTTGGCCTCCTGAATATTCAGGCCCAGTTCGGCGGCCATGATACCGGAAAGGTGGCAGACCTCGATGGAGTGCTGCAACACGTTCTGGCCGTAGGACGTACGGAAACTCAGGCGGCCCATGAGCTTGACGATTTCGGGGTGCAGGCCGTGTACGTCGGCTTCGAGGCAGGCAGCCTCGCCGCGCTCTTTGATCGTCTTGGCCATCTCTTCGTTGACCTTCTCTACCATCTCCTCGATGCGGGCGGGGTGGATGCGGCCATCCTGGATAAGGCGCTCCAGCGTGATGCGGGCGACCTGGCGGCGGATGGGGTCAAAGCCCGACAGGATAACGGCTTCGGGCGTGTCGTCGATGATAACGTTGATGCCCGTGGCGTTCTCCAGCGCACGGATATTGCGCCCTTCGCGGCCGATGATCCGGCCTTTCATCTCGTCGCTGGGCAGGTTAACCACGGAAACGGTGGTTTCGGCGACGTGATCGGAAGCACAACGGCCAATCGCTTCACTGATGATCCAGCGAGCTTTCTTCTCGGCCTGTTCCTTGAGTTCGTCTTCGGTGCGCTTGAGCTGCAGGGCGCAATCGCGCTTAACTTCATTTTCAAGGGTGACGAAGAGTTCGCGGCGGGCCTGATCGGCCGTAAGTCCAGAGATATCCTCGAGTTTCTGGGTCTGGTCCTTGATGAGGGCCGCGACTTTTTCGAGTTCTTTTTCCAGAGCCTTCTCGCGCTTGACCAGTTCCCGTTCCTGGGTAGCGAGGGCGACGGCATTCTTGTCGAGGACTTCGGCGCGTTTGTCGACCGCTTCTTCCTTGGTCAGAATGCGCTTTTCGATAGCGGCGATTTCCTTGCGGAGTTCCCGACCTTCCTGCTCCATTTTCGCGCGCAGATCAATTTCGAGTTCCTTGACGCGGGTCTTGGCTTCCTTCTCCCGAGTAGCCGATTCCCGTTCCACGTCCGAAAGGAGCTGGGCCGCATCGCGGCGGGCCTTCCCCAGAAGGCTGTTACCCCGGGCCTGCGACAAGACGACGCAGGCGACGTAACCCACAATCAGGCCTCCGATTCCGCCTGATAGAATGCTTGCAATATCCATTTACATAAACCTCCGCCCTGTAAAGGGTTATACAGTATTAACAACCGGCGGAAGGTGCTATGAACAGGCAAGGATTTAGATCAGATTGTCAGTCCAGAATGTAAAATTGGCGCTGCGTGCCTGAATGACAAGATACGACATTAAAGACCACCGTATGAATAAATATCCGGAAACCCGAAAACTGGGGCCGAATATTGACCTGAATCCTTGCTTCTCACATACCTGATGCCGGAGCAGAAATATTAGTTGTCCCTCATTATAGGGTTGCCGATTCGGGAAGTCAACGCGGCACAGGAGCTTGGGGGACGGGGGATGGGTTAGCGGACGGAAAAACCGCTGGCGTCGAAGGTGAAGCGCATTCCCGACTCGACGCAGCGTCCGACGCTGATGATGGGATGCGGGATGTCCATGAAAATGACGGGCGCGAAGTCCAGATCTGGGATTCCTGGAACCTCGATCACAGCCCAAAACAGATGTCTCCAACGTGGCGTGCCCTCAACGCCGCCAATTGGCGTTGCGTGCATACCGGCACACGGAAGGGACAGAATCTCTGTTTCGGACGAAGTCAGTTGAAGATGAACGGCAGTCCGCTCAATGCTCCGCAACTGCTCGGGACTCAGGAACGATGTGCTCGCGCCCGGTAGAACATGGACTGGCGATGCTGTGTCAAGGACAGCATCATCCCAGGTGTAACTGGTTTCTTGGCCCCCTATTGCGCCTGGAAATTCTGCGGAAAGCTGCGTTCGCCACTTGAGGCGATCAAAGATCCCATATCCTTTTGGCCGTATCATACGTGTCGCGTGCGCTCATCGGGGTTTCTCTCGACCCTTGTTGTCTAGCCTGACAAGGGTCACGAATCCTCACAGATTTGCAATCCGACACACGACGATCGAACAAGAAAATGCCATAAATGGCAGTGGCGGATTAAATCGAGCCGTAGTATACTCTAGTTATGAACACCTTGACACACGATATCTTGGCAACGATAGAAACCCCACCCGGCGTCGACTTTCTTCGCGACCAGGCCTATTTCCGATCCCATGAAGCTGAATTCATGCGCGATTATCCGGGAAAGTATGTGGCGATTCGGGGTGAAGAAGTTGTCGGGGTGGCGGACACCCGACGCGAATTACTCAATCAGGTTGTTCAACGCTATAACGAGCACGTGTATTTTTTCTCCGAAAAGGTTTGTCCGGAGTCTTTTGCACCTCCCGGTGATCCGGTCTATTTGATCCTCTGAACAGATTGCGACGCCACTCGAGTTAGAGCATCTGCCAGCGCTTGGAGTCGCCGTTGCCAAGGTGGCGTGAGATTGAATTCAGACTACAATACCTCCCCGGTCCGGAAAGCGATGTGCGATATCATAAATCTTGATCCCGCGGCAGATGTCATCTACTACAAATTACACCGCGACGAATTTCTGGCACGCTACGGGGGGCGGTTGGTCGCGATTCTGGATGAGGAAGTGGTCGCGGACGCTGAGAATTATTTCGAATTGAACAAGATGTTATGTGCGCGTTACGGGGGACTGGCGTACGCCTGCATCAAGAAAGCCACGCCGCTGTCGTTTGAAGATTGGGGTGACGAGCCCGCCTATATTATAGTTTAGTGAAATGACTTTTTAGCAGCTAAAGAACGCAGAGAGCGCAAAGAGATAGCCTTCTTTGCGCTCTCTGCGTTCTTTAACTGCTAAATATCTTCTCCCTCACCCCTCCAGACCATATTCCTTCATCTTCCGCCACAACGTCGACCGCGAGATCCCCAGCAGTTTTGCGGCCTTGGTCTGGTTGCCCTTGAGCGACTCCAGCGTGGTCTGGATGTGGTTTTTTTCCAGCTCGACCAGCGTCATGACGCTGCGCTCGGCCTGGTGGGCGATGCGCAGGCGAGGCTTTACGCCGAACTGGACCTGTTCGGGGAGGTCGATGGCCCGGATATGGGGGCCGTCCGCCATGATGACCGCGTGGGCGATGATGGTCTCCAGTTCTCGCACGTTGCCTGGGAACTCGTAGTGCGCGAGCAGACTCCTGGTCTGATCGTCGAGCCCGGCGACCTGTTTGCCGTAGCGGCTGTTCGCCAGCTTGATGAAATGCTGGATCAGGCTGGGCAGGGCCTCCATGCGCTCGCGAAGCGGGGGAATGCGGATCTGGACCACGTTCAGTCGGAAATAAAGGTCTTCGCGAAAGCGGTTTTCCTCCACCGCCAGCACCAGGTCGCGGTTGGTGGCGGCGATGATTCGGACATTCACTCGGGTGGAGACGCTTGCGCCCACGCGGCGGATTTCCCCGTTCTGCAACACGCGCAGGAGCTTGGCCTGGGTAATCGGGGCCATATCGCCAATCTCATCGAGAAAAATCGTGCCGCCGTTGGCTTCTTCGAAGAGACCAACCTTGTCCTGGTTGGCCCCGGTGAAGGCGCCTTTGACGTGGCCGAACATCTCGCTTTCCAAGAGTGCCTCGGGCAGGGCGGCGCAGTTAATGGCCACGAAGGGCTTGTCCTTCCGCGCGCTCAGGCGGTGGACCGCGTTCGCGAGCACCTCCTTGCCCGTGCCGCTCTCACCGAGCAGCAACACGGTGCCGTCTGTCGGGGCGACCTTCTGGAGCAGTCGGATGACCCGCTGCATCGCCGGGCTGTTCCCCGCGAGTTCCTCGACCATCCCCTGCTCGTAGCGGTCCGCCGTCGTGGCGATGGACTGGAGCTGGCGGGCCTTGGCCACCACTAGGGCCACATCGGAGGGCGGGCTGGACTTCGGCAGGTAGAAGAAGGCTCCCTGGCGGATGCCGTCCAGGGCCTGATCAAGGTGGTGTACATCAAAGAGCAGGATCAGGCGCGCCGCCGGATTCTGCTCGCGAACGAAAGACACGAGGTCCACATCGCTGTCCTGATTCAGGTCCAAGTCGAGGATGATGGCTTCGAAGTCGTTCCGGCTGACCAGCCGCAGCACACCCGCGGCGTCATGGCAGCGCTGGGGCGTAGCACGGCCTCCATCCAGGAAGTTGGCGATGGTGTTGCCATAGTCAATTTCGGCGCAGGCGACGAGAATTGGGCCGCTTCGCTGCGATGGGGTGCTCTTCAATGCTACACGGGGATTGCTCATGGGTCTGATTGTAGCATATTGAAGCGGGTGCGGTCTTCTGAAATGCTATAGGATCGAAATTTCAACTCGTTCCCAAGCTCCGCTCCGAAGATTCCGTCTCGTGACGCTGGGGTATTGGAAACATCCAAGGTGCGCCTTGATAAACAAAGACATCTCCGTTCACTAGTGTCCGGTTAAAAAGCCTAATGATTTCAATGCCTTAGTCAATTGGGCCTATCGGAAAGTGTATTCGGCGCTCAAAAACGCCTGTAAAATCGCACCTTTTTCGAACAATACGATGATTAAAAACTGTAGAATTG
>JBHEKR010000257.1:0-6048 GCA_041859365.1 Candidatus Hydrogenedentales bacterium | reverse complement strand
AGTAGCCGGCGCGTGCCTTTCAGGACTTTTTTTTGGTTCTTCACAATGAAGCGTACTTTTGAAAAAAAAGGACATGCGTGATTCTTTCTATGGTCGCCAAACCAAAATACAGAAAGGAATCATCACATGTCCATAAGTCTCCTTTATCATGCATTCGGAATTCATGGCTACAAATACGTTCATACCCGCTTTGAAAAAGGCAGCATCATCTTCCGGATCGAGCATGCCCCGTTCTCCCTCCGATGCCCCAACTGCAACTCCAAGCATGTTGTATGTCGGGGAAAGACCATGAGACGATTCAGAGCCATTCCTATTGGTTTTAGGCCGGTTTTTATCGAAATCGATGTCCAGCGCGTCTTTTGTGAGGCCTGCAAGATCGTCCGCCAGGTAAAATTGATGTTTGCCCAATACCGCAGAACATATACCAGAGCTTTTGAGCGCTATATTCTTTCTCTTTGCCGCTTCATGACCATTTCGGATGTGGCCAGGATTGTCGGGGTCAGCTGGGGAACCATTAAAGAAATCCAGCGCAAACGTCTCTTCAAGCGTTATGGCCGCAGACTCAATCTTAAGAAAATCGAGCGAATCGCCATCGATGAAATCAGTATCGGTAAAGGACACCGCTATCTCACGGTGGTTCTTAACCTGACAACAGGCGAAGTGATCTTCGTTGGTGATGGTAAGGGGGCCGACGCCCTTTCGCCATTCTTCAAAAAGATGAACAGATCGAAGTCTGCGGTGAAAGCCGTTGCGATAGATATGTCGCCAGCCTATATCGCAGCTGTCTTGGAAAATCTGCCGGATGCGGCTATTGTTTTCGATCATTTCCATGTCATCAAGCTGTATAATGAAAAACTCTCAGAATTCCGCCGAGCCCTTTATAACGAAGTAACTCAAACATCTGAAAAAAAAGTCCTGAAAGGCACGCGCTGGCTACTTCTCAAAAACCCTGAAAATCTGAACACAGATAAAGAAGAACAAATCAGGCTGGCCACGGCCCTTGAAATGAATCTGCCGCTGGCCACTGCATATTATCTAAAGGAAGATCTCCGCCAGTTCTGGGCTCAAGTCAACAAAGATAAAGCAAAAGAGCATCTTCTTCACTGGGTTGCCAAGGCTGAATCTACTAAAATTCCCATCCTCATGAAATTTGCAAAAACTCTGCAAGGTCACATGTATGGCCTGCTGTCCTATTTCGATCATGCTATTTCTACAGGCCCGTTAGAAGGCATCAATAACAAAATCAAAACACTGCAAAAACAGGCTTACGGCTTTAGAGATATGGACTTTTTCAAATTGAAAATCCTTGCTCTTCATGAATCAAAGTACGCTTTAATCGGATGAACCAAAAATACTTGGGTGTTGCTGTGTATTTCTTGAAGAAGTATGAGAAGTCGGCTCCAGTTTGAGCGGGTGAAATCGACTGAGGTCTGGAATCTATGCGCCGCTCGTTCCTAATTCCCAGGATTGGATCCATCTGATGGCCTCACACCCCACACGCCGAACCTTCCTCGCCGCTTCCGTAGCATCCCTTGCCGCCGCACCACTCCTTGCTTCAGCGGAAAGCGCACCTCCGGTGCGTTGTGCCGTGGTGGGGACAGGCGGGCGAGGTTCAGATCTCATCCGCAAGTTGGTGGATCTGGCGGAAGCGGATCTGGTGGCGATTTGCGATGATTATTCACCGCATCTGAAGTATGGCGCCAAGTATGCCGGGGATGGGGTCGCGACGTATGACAGCTACGACACGATGCTGGCGGAGGCGAAGCCGGAGGCGGTCTTTGTGGCGGTGCCGCTCCATCTGCACCATGAATTCTGCGTGAAAGCATTGGATGCCGGGGCGCACGTGTATTGCGAGAAGAGCCTGTGCCATTCGCTGGCCGACGCGCGGGATCTGGCGTCGCGGGTGAAGGCGGCGGGTGCGGTTTTTCAGGTGGGGTTGCAACGGCGTGCGAATCCGGTCTATGAACAGGCCGCCGCCATGGCGTCGAGCGGGATGATCGGGCGCATCACGGCCGTGAAGTGCCAGTGGCATCGCAACCATCCCTGGCGTCGCGATCTGCCCATCGGCCCGGAGGATTCACGCCATGCCGCGCTGGAGCGGAAGCTGAACTGGCGACTTTATGATGAATACTCTCACGGCCTCTTCACGGAACTCGGCAGTCACCAGATGGATGTGGTGAACCGCATCCTGGGCGCGCCGCCGAAGCAGGTCTGGGCCACGGGCGGCATCGACTACTGGCGCGATGGCCGCGAGGCGGAGGACAATGTCTTCTGCACCTATGAATATGCGCTGACCGATCCCGCGAAGCCGGACGCGCCCTACACCGTGCGCGCGACGTGGTCCGCGATCTTGAACAACGCATTCGAGGGTGCCTCGGAATTGATCATGGGCACCAAGGGTTCGCTGCTCATCACGCGCAATAAATGCCTCCTCTATCAGGAGGGCGCGGGTGTGCCCGATGGGTTGGCGGGCAGCGGGAATCCTGATGGTGCAGATGCGGTGACCAGTGGCAAGACGCTGCTGGTGAGCACGGATCCCTGGGACTTCCGGGGCGAGCCGACGGAGTTCGAGATCGAGGGCGACGACACGCGCTGGGCGGTGAGGTCCTTCTTGCGGCATGTGCAGGCGAAGGACGTGAACACGATCTGTGATGTCGACGTGGGCGTGGAGAACGTGGCCACGATGCTCATGGCCTTTGAGTCGATGCGGAGTGGTGAGGCGAAGGGCTATCCGGGGTGAGGTGGGGGATTGACCACGGAAGGGCACGGAAATTCACGGAATCCTGATCGCCCGCATCAGCGGGGGGGGGAGCAGAGAAGAGTTTCCCACAGATGGACACAGATAAACACAGATAAGGGAAAGAGGAACCACAAAGAACGCAAAGAGCACAAAGAATAGAGGAGGTTGTGCTTTCTTGTTTTCAAGGGCTTCTGACGTGGACCTATTGCACTTGTCATTGAGTCATTTGAGGTCGAATCCCATCTCACATGGCCTCGAACCACGTAATTTGCCCCTCTGATTCGTGTCCATTCGTGGTTCAATGTTTCGAGCTTGAAACAACTGGTGTACTATCCATGTTGATGCGCGGCAGGCCCAATGACGCATAGATTCTCTGTTCTATCTGTGTCCATCTGCGTTCATCTGTGGGAAACCCTTTCCGTGAATTTCCTTGGTCACCATTCCCCGCTAGGCGTAGCACCGCACCTCGTAGATCCGCGCATAGCCCTCGTAAACCCCGGTGACGTGCACCCGCACGGCTACGGCCTCCACCGCCGCGAATTCATGCCGCCGAATGCGCTGGTGGTTGTTCTTCGCTTCCGCGACCACGGTCCACGCGGCTTCGGGCGCGGTCTTGACGAGCACGCGATAGTCCTTCACCAGTTCCGGCTGCACGCCGTCCACCTGGTTCTTTCGTGCGTTGAATTGCTCCGTCAGCGTGAGCTGGCGGTAGAAGGCGGAGTCGAAACAAAGCTGCACGTGGCTGATTCGTTGCGGCGCGTCCCAGCTCAGATCGAGCCACGCGCCCTCCGGGCCCATTTCGCCGCCCCAGCGGTTCTTCCATTCACCCTCCATGTCGCGCACCCAGCCGTTGATCACGTTGGCGGCCAGGCTGCCCTCCACTTCGGAAGACGCCGTCACCGTCGCCGTACGCGCGAGATCATTGGAGTCTTCATTCTTCACGTTCTTGATCGTCTGATCGTCGCGCAGGAGCACCTGCTGGTAATCGCGGAGCCGTCCCTTGTCCGCCACGAATTCCTTTGGCAGCAGGCCCTGCTGTTTACAGAGGGCCGCCGCCGTGCCGATGGCCTGGCCCTCGACCGCGCAGGTCGCCATCACGCGGGTAGAGCCAAAGGCCACGTGGGTGTTGCTGATGTTGCGCCCGGCCATGAAGAGGTTGTCCACGTTCACCGAGAACATGCTGCGCAGGGGAATGTTGTAGACCTCCGCGATCTTGATGGACACATAGGGCGGGATCTCGGGATCGTCGAAGCCCGAGGGCGGGTGGTTGTCGAAGGGCCATCCGCCGATACAGGCCGCGTCATCGAAGGGCGGATTGAGCCCCATGCAGTCCTGCTGCGTGAGGATGTGGGGCCCTTCCAGGTGACGGCTCGCGCGCTTGCCAGGAATCATCCCCACCCAGTCCATGGCCCAGTTCGCGCTTTCGGGCTTATCGCCGGAATTCTTGATGTAGTCCCAAACACCCATGACAATCGAAAGCAGTTCGAAGCGAATCCGCTCGTTGTCGCGGATCGCGTCGATGTGGCCGCCCCACTCGATCCACCAGTAGCCATATTCCCACGAGCCGATGCCACGAAATTTCAGGTGATCCTTGGTCACCTTCCGCGCCCAGGTCGGCGGCGTAAAGGCCATGGGCTTGCCGTAGTCTTTCGCGGTGAAGAGGATGCTGCTGCCCAGCGTGCCCGTGCCGCCCACCTCCGGCGCCAGGGGTTCGTTGAACTCGGCCCGACTCTCGTGGCCCATGCGGATCTTCGCGCCCGCCTCCAGGCCCAGGCGACAGTCGCCCGTGCAGTCCGCGTAGTAGGGCGCTTTGATGTGGTAGATGTGCTCCGTCTTGTCCGAGCGCGCCGCCGCGCTGACGATGCGCCCGTCCTGCACTTCCGCACCATAGACAAAGGCGTCGAGGATCAGGGTGATGTTTGGCTCAGAGACGACTTTGTCGTAGAGCATGAAATCGAAAAGCTCCCAGGCGTGGTGGGGATTGCGCATGGCGTTTTCCAGGCGCAGTTCTTCCAGGATGCCGCCTTCGCGCCAGCCGGAGCGATTGCCATGGTGATCCGCGCCCACGATGTGCATCCGCACTTCGCTGCTGGCGTTGCCACCGAGGCGCGAGCGATCCTGCACGAGGATAACCCTGGCCCCGTGGCGCGCCGCCGCGATGGCGGCGCAGACGCCCGCCATGTCGCCCCCGGCCACGAGCAAATCGCACTCCAACTCCACGAGGGTCATGTTGGGCTCGCCCGCGATCCGGTTTTTCAGCGGCTCGTTGGGCGCGATAGTGTCGAAGCTGGGCTTGACCGTCGCGATGGCATCCGGCGCCACGAGATCATCGGCGCGGACCATCACGGAATAACAGAGACTCGCGGCGCTGGCGCCGCCCAGGGATTTCAGAAAGCGACGGCGATTGACGGGATCGGAGTGTTGCATGGGAAAAGCCTCTCTCGTTGTGTGAGGGGCCAGAATACGGGGTGTGGGCCCGGGATGCAACTCTGGGGAAATTGAGGGAACGGCATGTGACCTCGGGTCACCATTCAAAACAACGGAGGTGCCACGCGATCCGCCCGAAGGGGCGGTTCGTGTGCCGTGGATTTGGAGTAAGCGAACTATGAAGGGTCCCCCGACCGGGCGGTTGAGTCGCCTGAGTTTTTATGACACCGATGCCGAGATACCGTAATGTCCCTATGAGATCGGCTCAAAAGGGCCTGTCGAGTTTTCGCTGGTGTGCCGAGCGGGTTTCGCCACGGGCACACGAACCGCCCCTTCGGGCGGATCGCGTGGCACGGCCTTTTCGCCCGGAGCCAACCTTGTGATTTCGGTCCGTCCCCAAACCTCTAATCCACAATCGAAAGCGAGCCAGCGATCTTCAGCCCCAGATTCAGCAGGTCTTCCTGGGGCTGGTCGTCGGCGGTCTTGCCGCCTTCAAGCTCGTTCAGCAATTTGCCGTAAAGGTCCAGCGACTGGGCCACGGCCTTCAGTTCCTCGCCAATCGCCATGGAGAAATTAAGGTTCAAGTCCGCCTGCACCAGCTTGCCGTTTTCCACGTCGAAGTAGATCAGGTTTTCACCGGTTAGATCAAAACTCGGCATGCTGAAATTCATCCCCTCGCCCAGGGCACTCTCCGGCGACGTGATCTGGCCGTCCTTCTGCTGCGATTTCAGCGTCTGCCGGATCAGGGCGCAATAGCGACCGCGGTAGAGGTCGAAACCCTCCAGCGTGTTCACCGCCTGGCTGCTCACGAGCCCATCTATACCCGGCACCGGCATACCGAAATCGGAAGTCCATTGCGCTCCGGCATCCAGATCGCCATC
>JBHEKR010000089.1:0-5832 GCA_041859365.1 Candidatus Hydrogenedentales bacterium | reverse complement strand
TAGGGTTCGGCGACCGCATCGCGACTCGCGGCGGGGGCCGAGGGCTCGCCGATAATCGGAGGCTCGGGCGCGGCGCCGTTGGCAGGTTCGCGGGGCGTGGTGAAGGTCACTTCGGTGGTATAGAGGGGGCGCTCGGGAGCGGGCACGATCGCAGGCGGGCGCTTGATGGGCTCGGTGCGTACGGCGGGCTGCGGCGCGGGGGCTGACGCGATGGGGGCTGACGCGACGGGGGCCGGGGCAGGTGCGGGCTGCGCCTGCGGGAGGGGGCGGGTCATGACAGGCTGAGATTGGGGTGCAGGCGCGGCTTCACCAGGGAGGGTGTAGTCGGGCGCGGTGGCCTCGACGGCAGGCGCGTGGGCGATATCCTGCTCGGGCTCGGGCGATGCTGCTGCAGGAACGGCCTGAGGCGCCTCTCCGCCGCGAACGGGTGTACTTGGGTTGTCCAGGGTAAACACGCGGGGCGTATCGGCGGCGGGTTTGTAGCTGTAGGCGCCGTTGGGCATGGAAGCAGAGCCAGTGGCGGACGGTGCGGCGGCAGGCGCGGGTTCCGGCGCGGGCAACGGCGTCACTTCCGGCGCCGGGGCCGGCGCAGATGCGGTCGGCGTACCCGAGCCCGTAATGAGGACTTCCTTGATCTTATCGCTGACCTGCACCGATGTGGCGTTGGTCTGCACGGGTTCAGGGATCTCCGCTTCGCGAACCAGCGGCAGCAGGGGCGCTTCGGGGTTGACGAATTGTCCGCCTTCGGCATCTTCGGGGTAGGACTCGCCGAGAGAACGGGGCATGCGGCGAAGGCTGGGCCAATTGTAGGCCGAGGGCCAGCCCTTGAGATCGGGGATCGGCTTGTTAAACTTGAAGCCGAGCCAGTAGTAATACTCGCTGTCTTTGTGCTCGGCATTGTCCACCACGCGGAAGGGCACGGCGCAGGTCATTTTGTCTTCCAGCACGACGGAGTCGCCCATGTGCAGCACGACGATGGGCAGCCAATCCATCTCCAGCCCCCCCACGCCGCTCGGCCGGGCAAAGCTGTTTACACCCGGGTTCATGTCCTCAGAGGTGTAGTAGAAATGGAGGGCGAGCTTGTTGGACACCGGGGCCAGGGGATAGGTCTTGGCCGCCTCGCCCACCACGTAGGTCGTGGGTTCGGTGTTGAAGGCTTCGCCGTTGATCCGCATGTAGCGGTAGACCCATGGGGCCGCGCCATAGACTTTGCTGGTGGGCATGGGCTCGGGGAATCGCGGCGGGCGCTTCTCCTGCATTTCGCGGGGCAGAATCACCAGCTCGCAGGTCAGGGGCGTGTCGCCGCCGATGAAATCCATCACAGCCACGATTTGGTCGAACCATTCGCGCTCGTATTCCGTGCGGATAACCTTATCGCCCTGGAGGCGATCAATTTCCTTGTCCACGTCGGGCCAGCCGGTTCGCTCACCGGTCATCAGGGATTCTGCCTTTTCAGGTTTGGGCGGCTGCTTGATGTGGCGCACGAGTTCCACGGCTTCGTCGAATTGCTCCGGCGTCAGAGGTGGTGTGGCGGTGTCGTTGATGAGGGGGAAGCCCCGATAGCGCGTGGCCAGGTTGACGAGGTAGTAGCGGGACAGGTGCTCGCCCTCGTCGGCCAGCAGGCGGACGGCCTGCGTGCAAAGGCTGCTCCAGAAGGCGAAGTTGGCTTTGTTCACGCTGTTGTCGAGGAGCGAGAGGTAGCCGCTCTTAAAGGCGTCCGCCTTCATGACGAGAAGATTGTTCACCACGTCGCGGTCGATCTTCTCGATGGCCTTCCACGCGTTGAGAATTCGAAGGCATTCCGCGTCAAAGTCTTCGCCGAGGCCCTTGAGCTTGAGGGAGAGGTCCAGGTGGGCATCCGTCTGGCCCGGATGCGTGTCGGGAACGATATCCACGGCGTAAAGGGCGGTCTCGTAGAGCATGCGCAGCTTGTGATTGACATTGTAGACTTCGAGGTTGTTCAGCTCGGCGTGAAATTCCTTCCACGTGGCGTACTGGACCATTTCGGTGTTCTGGTCCACCATGCGCGACCAGTAGTTCACGTATTCCGTGATGTAGTTATTGAAGACCTGATTCTTTTCCTGGAAGCTGCGCTGGAGCCGATCAATATCGGGCAGGGCGTCTTTACCGAGCTTCTCCTGGCCCAGGATCTCCTTCATGTGGGACCAGAGGGTCAGGAGGTCATAGACCACTTCGGTGTTGAAGCCGTCGTCGAACTGCTGCATTTCGCCGGTGGGCGTGAGGGGAATTTCGGGTCGTTCCAGCCACTGGGCCTCGACGCGTGAGGCCACCAGTCGTGCGAAGTCGGAGGTATTGATCGGGAGCGCTTCCACAATCTGGGCGACGACCTTGAAACGCTGCTGCCGGTAGATCAGCGCCAGCATGGCCTCGGCCGCCTCGCGACCGCTGTTGAAGCTGTCGGAGTTGGTATCGAAATCGGCAATATTGCGCACGCTTTCGTCGAAGGCCTTTTGGAGTTCTTCGAGATCGAGCAGGTAGTCGAAGGGGTCATAGACATCCTCGCCCACGACGTAGTCGGATTCCTGGAGGAAGCCATAGACGTGGTTGCGCAACTGGTATCCGCGCATGTCCTGAAAATCGGTCTTGGCGAGAAATTCACGGTCGGCCCGGAGCGCGTCGAAATCGGCCAGGAATTTGTCGACGGACTGGGTCACGAGGGCATCGGTGGAGGCCTTGTCGGCGGTGAGTCGGTTCTTCACATCCTGAATGTGCAGGCCGGTCTCGTCCACCTTGATGGGCACGACCTTGTCGAGCTCCTGGGTGAGAACACGATAGTCGCTGTTGACTTTGTCCTGGACTTTTTCCCGCTCGTCCTCGCAGAGTTTCTTAATGTCGACTTCGCGATCGGTGAAGAGGCGGGCGATGACGTCATCCAGTGCTTTGCGCTTCTCGGTCAGCTTCTCTACGTCCTCGCGCCACGACGCGAGAATGACATCGATCTCATGGACGCTGTCGGGGTTGCCGCCCTCCTGGGCGTTCTTCCAGAGGAGGGATTCCGCGTCGTGGAAATCGGTCAGTGCGGTGAACAGCGCACGAAGGTCGGCAAAGGCCGCGCCTTCGGAAACATAGGTGTCGATGTGCTTCTTGAATTGGGTGGTACCGCTGTCTACAGCCGCATGGAGGCGTTCTTTTGCGCCCGCCTCGAAGAAGATTTCCGGGGGCCAGGCCTGGGACGTGGGCGGGTCGTAGAGATCTTTGACGTATTCGTTGTAGAACTTGTCGTGCTCCGCGTACTGGGCCTTGTCCTCGACGGCGTAGGCCAGGAAGCTGTTCAGCTCGACTTTGCGCCCCTGGGAGCCGAGTTCCGGGGCAAATCCGTCCTCGGTCATGGCTTCGATGCGCAATAGCTGGCCGAGTGCGAGCGTGGCTTCATCGCGCCAGACGGGCTCGTCCTTGATGATGCGATCCTGGGCGGCAACGGCCAGGGGCGCCACATAGCGATATTCGAAAATGCTGCGGTAGGCGTCGAGCATGTCGGTGCGAAGGCGGCGATTGACGAGATCGAAGGGCTTGAAGACCCAGGGCGTGTTGACTTCCTGTACCCAGTGGGTTTCCATGACTTCGGGCAATTTCGCCATGAGCACGCCGGATGCGTACTCCTCGGGCAGTTTGAGCCCCGCCAGATCCACATTCAGATCGCCATTGTATTCGTAGTCCACGCCGCTGCCGGGGGTGACGATCGCGTCGCTCTTGGCCAGCCAGGCGTTGACTACGTTCCAGTTCTGGCGCATCTGTTCCATGTCATTGCGCCACTGGTTGGACTCCCACATCATGTAGGCAAAAAGGCACATGAGGAGGCCAAGGCAGACCATGACCAGGCGGGCCCGGGCGCGCTTGCGCTGATAGCGCGGATCCTGCTTCCACGTGACCAGACCGCCCTCGCAGAAGACCTTGTCGTTGAGCATTTCCTTCAGGAAATAGCTGTCTTCGGTGTGGCGGTTCTCCGCCGCGGGGAGCTCCGAGAGGGGCTTCGAGAGGGCCCTGGCCAGCGACGGATCAAGCTCGGTGTCTCGCTGGATGGCGGAGGTGTAGTAGGCGCCGCGGAGAAAGAAGGGCGCACAGTACCACGAATCCGGCTCGAAAATGCGCTCCAGATAGGTGCCCAGTCGGCGCGCGGTAACTTGAAAGCTCCGGGGGAACTCGTAGAGATGGTTTACCTGCACACGGCGCTTGTAGGCCAGGCTCTTGGACTCGATGGAATACTGGAGGAGCGAATCACGACGTCCCCGGAGGCGGTTGAAGACTCCGTCGATATCGGTACGGAATTTTTCCGGGCTGAAGGGCGTCTCCAGAGAATCTGGATTGGACCAACCGAAGATCTGGTCGCGGTTACCGCCCTCCTTCAGGTCGGAGAAGTACTCCAGAAAGCCACAGAGGCGGTCACTCTTGGTAACCATGACGAATACGGGCACCTGGGTGCCGAGGGCGCGATGAACGTTCTCAAAGTGCTCCACGAGGCGCGCGGACTTGGTGTTCACGTCTTCGTCGCTGTCGTTCAGGAGCGTTTCAGCGGAGATGGCGAGGATAATGCCGTTGAGCGGGCTCGCGGGTCGAAAATCGGCGATGTGCTTGAGCAGGAGCTTCCACGCACGAGCCTCGGAAGCGCCGCCCCGCCCGAAGAAGTGGGCGCCGGGCAGATCAAGGAGTACTGCCTTGTTGGTAATCCACCAGTCGAGGATCTGGGTGCCGCCTACGCCTTGCGTAGTGTCCGTGAGGCCGGCGGGGAAGCCGATGCCGCTGCGGCGGATGGCCTCGGACTTACCGCACCCCTTCTCCCCCACCACAAGGTAGAGGGGCAGCTTATAGGGGGCTTTGCGGAAACTGGCGAGATCGGCCACGCCCTTCTCAAATTTGCGGGCGAGTTCGCGTCGGAACTCGTCGTCGGAGATGGAGGGGACCTCTTCCTCGGGCAGCGCGCCATCGGCTGGAACTTCGGCAGCGGCTTTCTTAGCCCGCCAACGCCGCCAATTCTTGACACAAAAGTAGATGAAGCTAGCAATCGCGGCGATGATCGCCAGAATTAAGAGGGGTTTGCGAAGCGGCTCCGGAAACCAGGAGAAGGCATCGGTCACCAATCCAAAGATGGCGATTACTGGTACGATCAGGAATTGCCAGTCCCCGATCTCTTCCATGAAGCCGTATACTTTGCTGATCGGATTCACGCGCGGCTACTCCTGCACTACCGCGGTGGCGGGTTTGAGCATCTTGGCGGACTCGCCATCGGCGAACTCGGTAATGCTGTCCAGGGTGCCGCGCAACTCGCCGGAGCTGGAGTAATAAAGGTAAACGTTGGTTCCCAGGACGGCGAGAATTGCGGCGATGAGCGCCCAGCGCACGTGTTTATAGCGCTTGAGGGGTCGGGTGACCAGGGGCTGATCGTCGATGTGTTCGTAGGCCGTGGGGGTCAACTGAGCGGAGAGCTCGAATCGGTCGCCGAAGACCTTGGCGTCGATGTCGCTGTGCAACTGGCGGATGTACTTCCAGTCGTCGCTGTAGCAGCCTGTGAAACCGAGGCGCAGGCACTCGCGGAACACGGTGAGCTGTTGCAGCGCCACCTCCGTGTTCTGGGCGAGGGTCTGCTCCAGGAGGTCAAAGAACTGTTCGTCGCCCGCGAGTTCCTGCTCGTCGAAAGCCAGCTCCACCCATTCCTGGGCGATGTTCAGGTCGCTTTCCTTAATCATGAAGTCGACGTAGAAAATGAGTATCAGATTGATGGTGCGATCATACTGGTAGGCCAGCGAAGGGTGGGCTTCCGCCTTGATGCGGATGTCGGCGAAGATGCCGATGATCTCGCGACGCACCTGCTCGACG
>JBHEKR010000235.1:0-8879 GCA_041859365.1 Candidatus Hydrogenedentales bacterium | reverse complement strand
TCCCCGATCCCCCCCGTCCGTGAAATTCCGTGCCCTTCCGTGGTCACTCCTCTTCCTTTTTCTTCTCCGTCGCCCCCGCCACCCGCGCCTCCAGCCGACGCAAATCCTCCCGTGCGCAATCATCCATGAAATACGGCAGCGACTGCGCCAGGGCCTTCGCCACATGTTCCCGCGCCCTGGGAAAATCCATCGTCGCCTCGTAATACTTCCCCAGGTAATAATGGGCATAAAACAGACGCCGCCCCCGACCCGGCTCGCCATCATCTCCCGACTCCGCCGCCGCCATCACCGCTTCCGCGCTGCCTTCCCCCCGATACAGCGCCCACAGCGCCGGAAAAGGCGCCTCCCGCATTCGCGTATAGTCCAGCAAGGCGCCCCGCGCCTTCTCCACCCCCTCCGCCTCCGCCAGACACAGGAAATGCCACAGGCCATTTTCCACATCCGTCGCACCCACGGAATGATAGCGCGCGAATTGCGCCGCCCCGCCCGCGTAGTCCCCAGCATAATACAGCGCCAATCCCCGCTCCCAGCACGAATCCTCATCATGGGGCTCACCCCCGCGCGCCGCCACATTGTAATCCGCCACGGACTCTGGGAAGCGCCCCAACCGAAATAGAATTTCCGCCCGTTGATGATGCAGGGGGGAGGGAGATTCTGGATCGAGATTGCCAAAGGACTCGAGGGATTTTACCTCCGCTGCTCGATCTTCCTCGTCTTCCGCACGCAAAGAGGCCTGGTGAACCCCGATGACCACGGAAACCAGCAGGAGGAGCCGCGCCAGGGTAAAGCTTCGCACTTGATGATTCATGGTGTTCTCACCCGCCTTGATTTGGTGTCAAGAGCCAATCGCCCATGGAGCTGAATCAGCTCGTCCTGTTGATTGAATCAGACTGGTCTGGTGGTGTCAACCCCTCCGCCGCTCTCACACCGTTCAAGACCTATTGCCGGGGAGTGCGAAGACAGACAGTCTTTACATCATTTTTACACCAATCCATGCCCTCTTTACCCCGTTTATGCGCGCCAAAAGGTACAGTTCACTCAGCAAATCAAGGAGGTGTATATGGACCTGATTTACGTAAGTTTAGCGGTGGGACTCGCCGCGATAACGTATGGAATGGCCTATGCCATTGCTCGATCCAACGGGAGAAACTGATATGGGCATGCTGGAATGGGTGGCGGTCCTCCTGACCGCCGGGCTTCTGCTCTACCTGATGTTCGTTTTAGTATTTCCGGAGCGGTTCTGATGAATAACGGATGCTTTATTCTTCTGGCGGTATATCTGCTGACCATTTTTGCCACAACGTTTCCCCTGGGCGCGTGGCTGGTCCGTATAGGGGGAGGCGGGCCGGGCGCTGGCCTGCTGGGTCGCATGGAGCGTGGCGTCTATCACGTCTGTGGCATCGATCCCGACGCGGGTATGTCCTGGTATCGCTATGCCCTCGCCGTGATGACCTTCAACGCTCTGGGTGTGATCGCGGTCTACCTCGTTCAGCGGACCCAGACCTGGCTTCCCCTGAATCCCCAGGGCTTCGGGAACGTCACGGCGGACTCCGCGTTCAACACGGCGATCAGCTTCGTGAGCAACACCAACTGGCAGGGCTATGGCGGCGAAAGCACCATGAGCTATCTGACCCAGATGCTTGCGCTGGCGGTGCAGAACTTTCTTTCTGCGGCCACGGGCATTGCGGTGGCCTTCGCGCTGATCCGCGGGTTCGCCTGGAAGCGGTCGAGGTCTGTCGGGAACTTCTGGGTGGACCTCTACCGCATTAACGTCTACCTTCTGGTGCCGTTGAGTACCGTCGTTGCGCTCGTGCTGGTCAGCCAGGGCATGATCCAGAATTTCAGCGCGTATGTAAGCGCAACGCCGCTTGACACGGTCGCGCAGTCGACCCAGGAATTGGCCATGGGACCTATGGCGTCGCAGGTGGCCATAAAAATGCTCGGCACCAACGGTGGGGGCTTCATGAACGCGAATGCCGCCCACCCCTTTGAAAACCCGAACGCTTTCACGAACTTTCTCCAGATGGTGTTGATCTTCCTGATTCCCGCCGGGCTCTGTCGCGCTTTCGGCCACCTGGTGGGTGATCACCGCCAGGGCTGGGTGCTCTGGGGCGTCATGGCGGTGCTCTTCACGAGTTGCGCCATCGGGGTGGGCTTATTTGAACAACAGGGCAATCCCGCGCTGGAACCGATCGGCATCGACCAATCGGCCAGCCTCGAACAGCCGGGCGGCAATATGGAGGGTAAAGAGGCCCGCTTCGGCATTGCGGCCACGTCCCTCTTCGCCACAATCACCACCAGCGCCTCCTGCGGCGCGGTGAACGGCATGCACGATTCCTTCACGCCCCTGGGCGGCATGTTTCCCCTGTGGCTTATACAATTGGGCGAGGTGGTCTTCGGCGGCGTGGGCAGCGGCCTCTACGGCATGCTTATCTTTGCGGTAATCGCCGTATTCATGTCCGGGCTGATGATCGGTAGAACGCCGGAGTATGTCGGTAAGAAACTGGAGCCCTTTGAAATGAAGATGGCGGCCATCGCTGTACTGGTGACCCCGGTCCTCGTGCTGGCGGGAACGGCGGTGGCTGTTTCGGTCGAGTTCGGGCGTGCCGGCATGTTGAATCCCGGTGCCCATGGCTTCAGTGAGATTCTCTACGCGTTCAGCTCGGCAGCCAACAACAACAACAACGGCAGCGCCTTCGGCGGGCTTTCCGCGAACACGCCCTTCTACAACGCGATGCTCGGCATCGCCATGTGGCTGGGTCGCTTCGCGGTGATTGTTCCCGTGCTGGCGCTGGCGGGCGCGCTCGCGGCCAAAGCGGAAACAGCGAAGACGGTGGGGACGCTCCCGACGGACGGACCGCTCTTCGCCCTCATGCTGGGCGGTACGGTTCTGGCCACGGGAGCCCTGACCTACATTCCCGCTTTGGCCCTCGGTCCCATTGCAGAGCACCTCATGCGTATCGTAACAAACTGATAGAAGGACTGAACACCATGCAAAAGAAAGCTTACCGTGTCTTTGACCCGGCGATGATGAAGAGCGCTCTGGCGGGCACGGTCGCCAAACTGCATCCCCGCAGCCAGGTTCGCAACCCCGTCATGTTCGTGGTCTATGTGGGCAGCATCTTGACCACTGCCCTGTTCGTCCAGTCCCTCCTCGGGCAGGGTGAAGCGCCCCCGCGCTTCATCTTTGCCGTCGCGGCCTGGCTCTGGGCCACGCTGCTTTTCGCCAACTTCTCCGAGGCCGTGGCGGAAGGCCGGGGCAAGGCCCAGGCGGCCACGCTGCGCGAGATGCGTACCGCTGTTCAGGCGAAGCTCCTCGCGGAACCGCGATTCGGCGCCCCATGGAAAGGCGTGCTCGCGGATCAGCTCCGCAAGGGAGACGTGGTGCTCATTGAAGCGGGGGATGTAGTCCCCTGCGACGGTGAAGTCATTGAAGGTGTGGCCTCGGTGGATGAAAGCGCCATCACAGGCGAGTCCGCCCCCGTCATTCGCGAAGCGGGTGGCGATTTCAGCTCGGTCACGGGCGGCACCCGGGTGCTTTCGGATTGGCTCGTTGTCCGCACCGCCGTCGAAGCGGGCGAGTCCTTCCTGGATCGTATGATCAAGATGGTTGAAGGCTCGCAACGGCGTAAGACGCCCAATGAAATCGCTCTGACTATTCTCCTGGTAGGACTGACCATCGCCTTTCTCATGGCGACCGCCACGCTGCTGCCCTTTTCCCAGTTTGCGGCGAACAATGGCAGCGGGGGATCCCCGGTGACCATCACCGTACTCGCGGCGCTACTGGTTTGCCTGATCCCCACAACCATCGGCGGGCTCCTTTCCGCCATCGGCATCGCCGGTATGAGCCGCGTGCTTGCGGCGAATGTCGTCGCAACGTCCGGTCGCTCCATCGAGGCGGCGGGAGACGTAGACATTTTGTTGCTCGACAAGACCGGGACCATTACCCTGGGCAACCGCCAGGCGGTGGCATTCCTGCCAGCCGACTGGGTGGCGGTGGAGCGCCTCGCCGATGCGGCCCAGTTGGCCTCTCTGGCCGACGAAACGCCGGAAGGCCGCAGCATCACCGTGCTCGCGAAGCGGGCCTATAACCTCCGCCAGCGTGACCTGGGCGCGCTGGATGCTCACTTCATGCCCTTTACCGCACAGACGCGGATGAGCGGCGTTACCCTTGGTGGACGTGAAATACGCAAAGGCGCCGCCGAAGCGGTGCGCGCCTGGGTGGAGTCTCAGGGCGGCGCCTATCCCGAGACGATGGTCCGGCTCGTGGATGATGTGGCCACACGGGGCAGCACGCCCCTGGTGGTCGCGGAAGGCACGGAAGTGCTTGGTGTGGTCGAGCTGAAGGATATTGTCAAAGGCGGTATCCGCGAGCGCTTCGCCGAGCTTCGGCGAATGGGCATTCAGACCGTCATGATCACCGGCGACAATCCCAAGACGGCGGCGGCGATCGCGGCGGAGGCGGGAGTGGACAACTTCCTTGCGGAAGCCACACCGGAAGCGAAGCTCGCCATGATCCGCAAGTACCAGGCGGAGGGCCACATGGTGGCGATGACCGGCGACGGTACCAATGATGCCCCCGCTTTGGCACAGGCCGAAGTGGCCATGGCCATGAACTCGGGGACCCAGGCCGCGAAGGAAGCCGGAACCATGGTGGATCTCGACTCCAACCCGACCAAGCTTATCGAGATAGTCCAGATTGGCAAGCAGATGCTCATGACGCGCGGCGCGCTCACGACCTTCAGCATTGCCAACGATGTGGCGAAGTACTTCGCCATTATCCCGGCGGCCTTCGCAGCGACCTATCCTTCTCTGGGCGTGCTCAATATCATGGGACTGGAAACACCCGCGTCCGCGATCCTGTCTGCGGTGATCTTCAACGCGTTGATCATTGTTGCGCTGATCCCTTTGGCCCTGCGTGGCGTGGCCTACACGCCCGCGTCGGCGGCATCGCTGCTGCGGCGCAATATGCTCATCTACGGCCTCGGTGGATTGATTGCCCCCTTCGCCGGAATCAAACTGATCGATATGACTCTTTCCATCTTCTGATTCTTGTATACTCCAAGGAGGTATGAACCTTATGAGAACCTTGCTTCGACCCGCGTTATCGCTCTTCGCGCTGCTGACTTTACTCACGGGCGCGGTCTATCCGCTGTTCGTCACAGCGGCGGCCCAGTTGATCTTTCCCCACCAGGCCAACGGAAGCCTCATCACGCGGGATGACCAGGTGGTCGGCTCGGAATTGATTGGCCAGTCCTTCACCGCGCCCCGGTATTTCTGGGGACGTCCTTCCTCCACGGGGGGCTCTCCCTGCAATGGCGCGGCGTCGGGCGGCTCCAATCTGGGGCCGAATAATCCGGCCCTCGTTGACGCTGTGGCCCAGCGGGCGGCCCTCCTGCGCGATAACGCAATGGACAAGAGCCTAACCATCCCCGTGGATCTGGTGACGGCGTCGGGCAGTGGCCTCGATCCTCATATAAGTATCGCCGCGGCGAAGTACCAGGCCGAGCGCGTAGCGCGCCTTCGCGGAAAAGATGTCGGGCAAATCGAAGCGATCATCGCGGAGCATGCGGAACGTCCGACCGTCCCAGGCTTTGGCGAGCCCATCGTGAACGTGCTGGCGTTGAATCTCGCGCTCGACGGTATGGAGTAGCCCGGTGGTCGATCCCGATGAATCTATGCACCGACCCGACCCCGATGCACTCGTGCGACAAGTGCAGGCGGAAGAGGCCAAAGCAGGCCGGGGCAAGCTGAAGATATTCTTCGGCGCGAGCGCCGGCGTGGGGAAGACCTTCGCCATGCTCCGCGCCGCCCGGCAATTGCACGAAGCGGGCATCGACGTGGTCGTGGGCCTCGTGGAGACCCACGGTCGACGAGAGACCAGGGAACTGGTGGAGGGGCTGGAACTGCTACCCCGCAAGGTGCTGCCCTATCGTGGTCACGATATCGAAGAGTTTGATATCGACGCAGCGCTACGGCGACGGCCAGCCGTGATTCTCATCGATGAACTGGCCCACACGAATGCGCCGGGTTCGCGCCACCCGAAGCGGTGGCAGGATATCGAAGAAATCCTGAGCCAGGGCGTGGATGTGTATTCGACGCTCAACGTGCAGCATCTGGAAAGCCTGAACGACGTCGTGGGGCGGATCACGGGTATCCGCGTGGGCGAGACCGTGCCTGACCGCGTGTTCGACGCCGCGGAAGAGATCACCCTCGTCGATCTGCCAGCGGAGGAATTGCTCCAGCGCCTGAAAGACGGCAAAGTCTACATGGCGGAGCAGGCGACCCGCGCCGCGAAGAATTTCTTCCGCAAGGGCAACCTTATCGCCCTGCGGGAACTGGCCCTGCGCCGCACGGCGAACCGTGTGGACGATGACATGGACGGCTATCGCATCCGCGCCGCTGCCACACAAGTGTGGCACACGCGTGATCGCGTCCTGGCGTGCGTGGGGCCCGCTCCGGGTTCAGACGATGTGCTGCGAAGTGCCGCGCGCCTTGCTTCGGCATTGAATGCCGACTGGCACGCGGTTTATGTCGAGACGCCGTCCCATCAGGCCTTGCCGCAAGAGGTGCTTGCGGTCGTGCTGGGTCGCCTGAAGCTCGCGGAAGGGCTGGGCGCGTCCACCGCCACGATTTCCGGGGCGGACATCGCCGAAGGGCTGATCACCTATGCACGGCGGCAAAACGCAACCAAGATTGTGCTGGGTCGCACGGTGCATGCCTGGTGGCGGAATCCGATGGTCCTCGATCTGCCGCAGCAGATCGAGCGGCTGGCCCCGGACATTGACTTGGTGCTTGTGGGGCGCGCCGCTGCGAAGGCCGAAGTTGGACCCGGCAGGCCCAAGGGCGCTCCTCCCGGTCCACGCGAGTCTACGCGACGCTATGCCCTGGCCATTGCCACCAGCGCGGTCACGGCCTTGTTGACCCTTCCATTTTTTCCGGCGCTGGACGACACAAACATTGCCATGCTGTTTCTGGCAAGCGTGTTGCCGGTCGCGCTCTATCTCGGGCGCGGCCCGGCGGTGTTGACCGCACTCCTGAACGTGCTGGCTTTCGACATCCTCTTTGTGCATCCGCGCTTTTCCGTTGCCGTCAGCGATGCGGAGTATCTCATCACCTTTCTGGTGATGTTTGCCGCCGGGCTGCTGATTGCAAACCTCGCATCGGGCATGCGCTTTCAAACCCACAAGGCGCTCTCGCGCGAGGAGCACATGCGTGACCTGTACCAGCTCGCGCGGGATCTCTCCGCAGCGCTCACCAATGAGCAGATTGCCGGGATTGTGCATCGCGCCGTGAAGGGAGTTTTTGGTGCGGAGTCGGTGCTCCTCCTGCCCGATGGGGGCGACCGCCTTCAAAAATCCGAGCGTACGGAGGCGGGGGAGATGGACATGGGCATTGCCCAGTGGAGTTTTGACCGATGCACCACGGCGGGTGCGGGCACCGATACCCTTCCCGGAAGTGCTATCCACTACCTGCCTCTCAAAGCGCCCATGCGCGTCCGCGGCGTGCTCGCCATCCAGAAGCTCCCGCCCGAGGCGCTGTTGATGACGGAAGACCACCAGCAATTGGAAACGCTCGGCGCCCTCGCCGCCATTGCCCTGGAGCGGGTCCACTTCGTAACAGTGGCCCAGGAGACCCTCCTTAAAATTGAGTCGGGCCGATTGCGCGAATCCATGCTGAGTGCCCTCTCTCACGACCTCAAGACGCCCCTGGCCTCCATGCAGGTTATGGTCGAAACCCTGCTTGTCGAGCAGGCGGCCCTGCCAACCGCGCAGCACGAACTGATCGCGCGGATCCACACGCAGGTCAGAGGAATGTCCCGCATCGTCGGCAATCTCCTCGACATGGCCAGGCTCGAAGGCGGACCCGGCGTGCTCCGGCCCGACTGGCAGCACCTGGAAGAGCTCATCGGCACCGCACGCAACGCCCTGGGGCCCGCACTGGATCGGCACCGGGTGATCATCGAGATCCCGCCCGATTTTCCCTTGCTCCACGGCGACGGTGTGCTCCTCGAAAGGGTGTTCGCAAACCTCCTGGAAAATGGCGGAAAATACGTCCCCGCAGGAGCCGCCATCGGCATCCGCGCCAGCGTAAAAGGCGGCCAGGCGGAAATCGACGTGTGGGATGAAGGCCCCGGACTACCCAAAGGTCAGGAGTCGGATCTATTCGAGAAATTCGTGCGAGGACGGGCGGAATCCTCCGTCACCGGCGTCGGACTGGGACTGGCGATTTGTCGCGCCATCATCGATGCCCACGGCGGCACCATCACGGCGGAGAATCGTCCCGAGGGCGGCGCCTGCTTCCGCATAAGCCTGCCCCTGAAGACGCCGCCCGAACTCGACCCGGAGACCCTGGAAGGCGGAATGGACCAAACATGATAACCGACAACCGCGCCACGATCCTCGTCGTCGAAGACGAGCGTGAGATCCGCCGCTTTCTGCGATCCAGCCTGGGCGACAGCGGCTTCGAGGTCGTGGAGAGCGAGACCCTGCGCGGCGGCCTCGTCGAAGCCGGCACCCGCAAGCCCGATCTCGTCATTCTCGATCTCGGCCTGCCGGACGGAGACGGCGTCGATTTCATCCGCGAAGTGCGCGCCTGGAGCAATCTGCCCATCGTCGTGCTATCCGCGCGCGAAGCCGAAACAGACAAGATCGGCGCCCTCGACGCCGGGGCCGACGACTACCTCACCAAACCCTTCAGCACGGGTGAACTCCTGGCGCGCGTCCGCGCCGCCCTGCGCCGCACCACCGGCGCGGCGCTCGATGCGGGCTCAACGATGCGCTTCGGCACCGTCGAAATTGATCTCGCGCGACGGCAAGTTACCAACAACGGCGAAGGCGTCCACCTGACCCCCATCGAGTACCGCCTCCTGACTACGC
>JBHEKR010000336.1:0-15101 GCA_041859365.1 Candidatus Hydrogenedentales bacterium | reverse complement strand
CGCGGAGCATGTGAAGGTGTACTACGAGAAGGGCATGTTCGGCGGGTGGCCCGCGAATTATTGCATGTGGAACTGGGACGACGAGTTGCTCGTGGGCTACAGTCGCGGGACCTATAAGGATCTCGGGCCGACTTCCCACCACATCGACCGGGAGAAGCCGGAGGCGTTCTGGCTGGCGCGGAGTGTGGATGGCGGGAAGACATGGACCCATGAGCATCCGGCGGAGCAGGGGCAATTGATTCCCCGGGGTGAGGCGCTCCATGGCACGGAGACGCCGGGGCTGGCGCTGCCGGAGATCATTGACCAGACGGAGCCGATGGATTTTTCCAACCCTGACTTCGCGCTGACTTTCCGCATGGAGAACTATCACGGGGGCGTGTCGCGCTATGAGTATTCCTATGATCGCGGTAAGACTTGGACGGGCCCCTTCGCCTTACCGGATTTTGGTACGGCGGGCACGGCGGCCCGGACGGACTACATCATCAACGGCAAACACGACATGTTCATCTTCATCACGGTGGCGAAGGCGAACAAAAAGGAAGGGCGCCCCATGGTGGCGCGCACGCAGGACGGCGGTGTGACGTGGGACTTTGTGTCGTGGATCGGTCCGGAGCCTGCGGGCTTTGCGATCATGCCGTCCACGCTGCGCTTGTCGGAAAGTGAGTTCCTGACGACGCTCCGCTGCCGCGAAGGGACCTTCCGCTGGATGCAGCAATGGCGCAGCACGGACGGTGCGAAAACGTGGATGCAGGAGGCGAACCCGGTGGACTACCTCGGCGAAGGCAATCCGCCCATGCTGAACCAACTACCCGACGGCCGACTTTGCCTGACCTATGGTTTTCGCGCCTACCCCTACAGCATCCGTGCGAAGTTGAGCGACGACAAGGGCAAGACTTGGGGGCCGACCATTTTGCTGCGCAGCGACGGCACGGACCGCGACATCGGCTATGTGCGTAGCATCGTGCGTCCCGATGGCAAGGTGGTGACGACTTACTACATCGACGAAGCGGAAACCGGCCCGGAGCGGTATATCGGCGCGACGATCTGGGACCCGAACAAGATCGCGGAAATCACCAGTGGCGATACGGAGCGCCAGTTGGGATTTTAGGCCCCTCGCCACGCCTTCTGCCGACTCGGTGAAGGGGGCGGTGGGTTAATCCTTCCGTTCTCCCCACCAATCACAAATTGCCTCCACCAAATGGGCCACATCGTGCCGCGCGGGTTCCACCGCGACATCAAAGCCCGCGCCTTCCAGTGCCCGGCTGGTGACTGGGCCGATGGAGGCGGCGGACGCGCTCTCGCGCAAGGTAGCGAGCTCTCCGGGCGTGAGAATTTCGCAGAGGTTTCGCACGGCCGCCGCGTTGGTGAAAACGAGCAGGTGGGGCTGGTAGGTCAGAAGTTCGTTCTTCAGCGCGCCGGCTGCGGCGGGCAATCGCGTGTGGTACGCGATGGCCTCATCCACCACCGCACCTGCGTCGACCAGGGCCTGTGCGAGCGACGCGCGACCTACATCGGCCCGTGGAATGAGTACGGAGGCGCCCTTCACGTTCCCGACGCGTATCATGGCGTCGACGATGGCTTCACTCGTGTAGTTTTCCGGCACGGCATCGGCTCTCAGGTAGCGTGCGGCCAGCGCGTCCATCGTGGACGCGCCCACGGCGCAGAGGCGTACGCCCGCCAGTGCGCGCGCGTCTTTCCCTTCGTTATCCAAACTGGCGAAGAGCATCTCGGCGGCATTGGCACTGGTCAACACGATCCAGTCATGGCGCCCGGGATCGAGCAGGACGCCCGGCGTCGCTTCCGGCTCCACTTCGAGTGTGGGAAAGGAGAAAACGCCCGCGCCCAGCGAGGCGAGCTGCTCTTCGAGGGGGCCCTTGCGCTGCTCCGTGTGGGTCACGGCGATTCGCAGCCCAAAAAGGGGCCGGTTTTCAAACCAAGCAAGCCGATCGCGCAAGGCCACAACCGGACCGATGACAATCACGGACGGCGCACCAATCCCCGTGTTCGACACGGCGTCGGGCAGGTCGCGAAGGGTTCCGGTGACGGTACGCTGTCGGGCATAGGTCGCCCATTCGACGACCGCGCAGGGGGTGTCGTCCGGCCAACCGTGCTGGCCCAGTGCCTTGCAGATTTCGGGCAAGGCTGCGACGCCCATGTAGAACACGAGAGTGCCGCTGGCGCTCAGGCGTTCAAAGTCGATGTCGAGAGTCTTGCTTTCGCCCGCGAAGTGTCCTGTGATAAAGGTGACGCTGGTGGCCAGGCCGCGCTGGGTGACCGGGATGCCGGCATAGGCCGGGGCCGCGATCCCCGCAGTGACGCCCGGCACAATTTCGAATGGAACGCCCGCCTCCGCCAGCGCGATGGCCTCTTCGCCGCCGCGACCGAATACAAAGGGGTCACCGCCCTTAAGCCGCACGACGGACAAACCGCGCCGGGCGTACTCGATGAGCAGTCGCTGGATCTCCTCCTGGGGCAGGCTGTGGCGGTCGGCCTGTTTCCCCACGAAAACATGTTCGGCCCGGGGCGCATGGCGGAGGAGCGCGGGGTTCACCAGGGCATCGTAGACCACCACGGTGGCGGCCTGGAGGCATCGCAGACCACGAAGAGTGAGCAGACCGGGATCGCCGGGACCGGCACCGACCAGATACACGTTTCCAGTTGCCATGAATGGAGAATTCCGAGGGAGACTTGAGGCGTTGCGTGGCTATCATAGCGCAAAAAGGCTGGTGGATTCGATGTGTGGTCATCGATAGTGCAAGGTCTATGCTTTTCGCAGTTTGGTGTATACTCTTGGTGGTCGAGAGAGCGAACAGAGGCAATCGGAGCGAGTATTGTGGCGCTAAATCAGGCAACATCGGGGAGCACGCCGACGGAGTTTTCCTACCTGCGGCCCCGGAGTTGGTCGTTTGCGGCCTACCTTGCGCTGACGATGGTGGCGCTCGCATCCATCACCCTGACGTTGGTCACGGTCGTGAGCATGCGTCAGGCACAGCACGAGCTGACCGGACAGATCGGGCGTCAGCTTCAGGCGCAGGCCCAAAGCCTCAATAATCTGACGGCGTTTTTTCTGCTGGACAAGATCAGCGACCTGCGGGTGCTTGCCACGTCCGACGATATCATCGTGTCGGCAATGGAGAGGAATGATTCCTACACCGGGACGGAAGAGGCAATTCAGGCGGAGATCGATGGGCTGGACCGCGCCTGGGTGGAGGCGCCCGGAATGACGCCGTTAATCGAGAAGACCATCACCGCCGACCGGGAACGCAATCTTGCCGCGTTCCAGTTGGCCCGCTTCCTCAAATCTTTCGACGAACACACCGAGCTGCTCCTTACAGATCGCCGGGGTGCGACCATCGCCGCCACCGGACGACTCACGGACTACTACCAGGCGGATGAGGATTGGTGGAAGTCGGCCTGGAAGGGCGGCAAAGGCAACGTCTATATGTCGGCCCCCCGCTACGATGAGAGCGCGAGGATTACGGCCATGCTCATCGCCGTCCCCGTTTTCAATGGAGGGGAAGAGCCGATCGGCGTGGTACGCTCCACGTTGAACGTGGCCGACGTGCTGAGCGTCATTTCGAGCCTGAAAATTGGCTCCACGGGCTATGCGTACCTCACGGACGACTCCGGCGATATCTTCGGCGGGCCCGGGGTCAGCAGCGAGTCGGAATCGGGAGTGGGCGATATCCTCAACACCGGACTCGCCGCCTCGTCGGGCGTGAATGTGGATTCTGAGTCGATCATAGCCCATGCCCGCCTTGTGCGCGAGAATTTCGACTTTGGCGCGATGAGCGCGGTGGACGAAGCAGTTGCGGATGCGGTCACCGGTCTGGGTCTTGTCACGATCGTGCGCCAGGAACGGGAAGAGGCCCTCTCCACGGTCAATGCGATCGCAGTGTCCGGTCGGGTGGCCCTTGGCATTGCCGTGGCCGTGTCAGTCGTGATTGCCCTTCTGGCGGCCCGAGTCGTGACCACGCCCTTGAAGCGGTTGAGCGCGGCCGCCGATGCGATGGGGCATGGTCACCTCGACACACCACTTCCGTATGCCTATGGCGGGGAAATCTGCCAACTTACGGGGAGCCTCGCCACGATGGCCGACCGACTCCAGAAGCTCATTGCCTCAGTCGAAGCGCGATCCCAGGAACTGTGCGAGTCAAATGCGTCCCTCACACGAGAAGTGAAGGACCGGATCCGGGCGGAGCAGGAGTTGCGGCACTACCGCGATCAGTTGGAGGAGCGTATTGACGAACGCACGCGCGAGTTGGAGGAGGCCCAGGCCGAATTGATGCGGCAGGAGAAGCTCTCCACGCTGGGCCAGCTCACCGAGAAGATTGCCCAGGAAATTCGGAGCCCATTGGGCACGGTTGCGGCTTCGCTTTATGTGCTTCGAACTTCGCTGCAGGGTAGGACCGATGAACGCCTTGAGGGCGTCTTGACCCGGGCGGACCGCAGCATAAAGCGGTGCGATCGCATCGTGAGCGAACTTTTTACCTTCTCCGACCGCCAGACCCCTGTTCTGCAGCGGACCCCACTGGACTCGTGGATGGGCACACTCGTCGAGAAGTTCGAGTTTCCGACTTCGGTCCAGGTGGTTACATCGCTCCAGTCCGGCCTTATGGTGCTTGTCGATCGTGAGCGCATTCGCCAGGCCATTGAATGCATTCTGCTCAACGCGGTCCAGGCGATCGAGGAAAGTCCAACGGCAGGCGGAACCATCACGGTCGAGACGCGCTGCTCGGGTTCTCGCGCTGAAATCCACATCTCGGACACCGGTTCCGGGATTGCGCCGGAAATCCTCCCCCAGATTCTGGAGCCCCTTTACAGCACGAAGCCCATGGGGATTGGTCTCGGCCTGCCCCTGGCCAATGTCATCATGGAAGAGCACTGGGGCGGTATCGAATTCCACGAAGGCGAGGGCGGAGGAGCGCGGGTGTTACTCTGGTTGCCCGTGCCGGCCTGATCGAACACTGGACCGGCGCGACCTGGCGGATGAAGATTGTGGTTGCGAATCCTCCCCGCCAGAGGGGATGATGTGGGTTGCGGTTTCACCTTTCCACGGGTCCCGGCGCGCATGAAGTATCGCGCGCGGCCCACCACCTGATTCAACGGGCGGAATCACCGCAGTTCCGTCGCGGGATGTACCATGATCAGACTCGCAGTGCCCCTTGTCCTTCTCTTGCTCAACCCTTTCAGTGCCTTCGCCGAATCCGCGCCGCCGGATTTGCCCGCCCAGTGGACCCCGATCCTCCTTCCGGGCCAGGAGGGCTTCGTATTCACCATGTACAGTTGTCCCGCTGACCTGGAAGGCCTGCGCGAGCTCATCGAAGTCATGAAAACCGAAGGACTCGGCAACGGCTTCGATCCCGGTCCGCCCGCCTATGCCGCCGCCGCCGAGGCCTTCGACTGTATCGGCGCTCAGGGCTGGCCGGTCATCGCCTATCCCGCCGCGCCGGACATGCAGGTGATCGATGGGCTCAACGTGCTCAAGGATGAAGACGAGACCGTATTTCAGCGTTTCGACGCAAGTGGCGAGTTCATGGGGATCCAGTTGGGCGAGTGGGGCTACTACTTCCACAACCTGTCGATGAATGAAGGTTACTGGCGTGGTCTTTACGGCGCCAACTTCGACGCGCACAAGCACCGCATGAAGCCCCAGGGGCTCTTCGGGTACGATGCGAAACCCGCGAGCAAGGAGGAAGCGCACGACATCATCCGGGACTACTTCCTCACGCGTAACCGGGCGATGCGCGGACGCAACATCAGCGTCACCGGCCACTCCCACTATGAAGCTTACGTGGCCGACTGGGGCGCTCGGCTCATCGGCCTGGAGGTGGGCGAAAACATCGCCTTTGCCCAGTCCAAATTCGCATTCGCCCGGGGCGCTTCCCGCCAGTCAGGTATTCCCTGGTCGGCCCAGGTGAGCCCCTGGCTGTTTGGCGCCGTCACCATGGCCGGACCCCTGCGCCTGGAGGGTAAAGACGCGCGCGGACTGGACGCGGGCCATTCTCTGAGTTTCTATACGCGCATGTGGCTCCACGGCTGGTTTGCCGGCGCGGCCATGGTGACGCCGGAGAACAGTCTGGCCATCTTTTTTGAGCCCGGCGAGCCACGGTGGCGCTTGACGAGCCACGGTGTGCGGGCCCGGGAGACCTTCGCCTTCATACGCGCCCATGATCGTGGCGCGCCCTACACCCCCATCGCCATCGTGCTGGATGAGCTTGCGGGCTACAACGGCTTCATGGGCAAGCCCTGGGGCATCCTCGATCCTACCGAGGGCGATGGCGAGATTCGCGACCTGCTGGAGCATCAACTCTTTCCGGATTCCAACCATTGGCACTTCCCCACGGATAAGGCGAACCCGGAGGCGTCCTTTCTCCGCCCAACACCCTTTGGCGAACTCTTTGACGTGCTGTTGTCCACGTCGGATGCAAAGGCCCTGGCGACCTATCCGGTCATCCTGCTTGCGGGCGACCACGGGTTCGACGGGCTCTTCGTGAAATCGCTCTTTGACGCGTTGCGCGCCGACAGCACCCTGCTGATTCATCGCCGCCAGGCCGAGGCCCTGGGCGAGGATCTGGCCCGGCTTCAAGGCACGGGCAGCGTGGAAATTCTCGAAGCCTGGACCAATCCCGATACGGGCAAGTCCGCCGCGATCTCAAACGAACGCCTCGCGACGCTGGTGGCGGAACACAGCCCGATCGCTATCGAAGGCGATCCCATCCAGTATCAGATTAACCGCAACGGCGCGGGATGGGTCATCGAGTTGGTCAACAACGACGGCGTTATAAAGACCAAGGACCAGCCCGCCATCGTGGTGCCGGAGAAAGTGGCCAAGGTGCGGCTCCAGCCGAAGTTCGCATTTATGACGGCGCAGCAGTGGACCGCAGGCGAGTCCGTGGTGATCGATCCAGCGCAGGAAGTGATCGTGCCGCCGGGCGAGACGGTGTTCGTGGAGTTTGTCCTGGGGGAGAACCGGAACTAATAAAGAAGTCGGACCGATCAGCCCGGAAGGCTGTTCGGTCCGACAGTTTTTCGGATGGTCTACCCAATTTCAGTCCGCTGGACTTCGAGCCAGGCCAGCAGGCGCTGCACCACTTCGGGATTTGTGGCGGAAACGTCGGTGGCTTCCAGGGGATCCGTGGTCAGATTGAAGAGCTCATTCGTTCCATCGCTTTGGTGAATGAGTTTCCAGTTGCCCTCGCGGGCGGCCCACTGCCGGTCTCCGCCGTTCCAGTAGAACTTTCGCTCTCCAAGATCCGCGACGGCGCCGGTTACGGCGGGCCAGAGACTCACACCCTCCAATTGCCAGTGGGGCTTCACTTCGCCGCCGGCCAGTCCGATGAACGTCGGCGCGAGATCCGTCACGCGGGTCGGGACGTCGACGACCGTTCCGGCTGCGATGACGCCGGGCCAGTTCAGAAGGGCGGGCACACGGATTCCGCCTTCGTATAGTGAGCCCTTGAAGCCGCGCAGGGGGGTGTTGTCGCCCAACGTTTCGTTTGGCGCGTACCGGCCGTTGTACTCTTCGGCGTTCCCTTTCCATCCGCGCTGTCCGCCGTTGTCGGAAAAGAAAACAACGAGGGTGTTCTGCCGCTTTCCGCTTTCTTCGAGGGCCTTCACAATGCGTCCGACACTGTCATCCACGTGGGCCACTGCGGCGGCATAGTGCCGCCGCGAGTGGTCCTCGAAAACCCCCTCATAGGGTGCGATCCATGAGGGAGGTTCGTTCAGCGGATAGTGGGGCGAGTGATGGGGCACGTAGAGGAAGAAGGGGCGATCACCCGATTCCTTGATTACGCGGATAGCCTCTTCGGTGATCAAATCCGTGACATGTCCCTCTTCTTCCACAAACACGTCGTTGCGGTGCCACGTTACATGATCCCCTTCTTTGTAGCGGTGCGTGTAGGGATCAATCTGCCCACGGAGATAGCCATAGGTGGTGTCGAAACCATAACGGAGCGGGCGATTCTCCGGAACTTCCCCAAGGTGCCACTTGCCGCTGATGTGGGTGGAGTACCCAAGATCACTCAATGCTTGCGGTGTATGGGCATCTTCCGGAAGCACCGAACTGGAGGCGCCCAACGGCGTCGTAACACCCCAAGTCGCGGGATTCCGGCCCGTTAGAAATGCGACCCGGGTCGGCGAGCACACGGGGAACGCGTAGAATTGATTGAGCTGGGCTCCCTGGGCCGCCAGTGCATCAATATTGGGTGTCTGTATTTGGGATCCGTGAAAACTGAAATCGTTCCAACCGGCGTCATCGGCCAGAATTACGACGATATTGGGTCGGCTCTTACCCGGCGGATCCACCGCTGAAGCGGAGGACGCGGCAAGGACCAGGGCCGCCGAGGCTGCGAGACGCTTTGCTCGAAAAAAATGATGCATGAATCGTGAACTCCATTGCCGTTCGTGTGCCTGTCATGAGGCGTATCGTGCCTGGCCGTCGATACACCATCGTATCGGCGACATCTGAATGTCAGGCGGCCGGAGCGGGATTGACCACTGCTCCGGCCGCCACCCCGTCAGCCAATACCCACTACGTAGGGCAGGATGTTGTGGGCCTGGGTGCCCATCACGTTCGGGTAATTCGTCTCAGGCTGGAGCCATTTCACCGGGTACTCAGTACCGTACTTCACGAAGCCCACATGGCCGTCGAGGTAAAGCACATTCGAGCCACCGGGGAGGTGGTTGAAATTGAGGGTGCTGGGGGCGTTGATCCGGCCCACGCGCACAGCGCCCTGGCTTCCGGTGCTCCACGCGTCGAAGAGCACGGTGATATCACTCTGAGCCAGCGCACTTGCGCCGGCATTGTTCACGTCGGTGATCAGGAAGCGCTCCACACCTTCGCGGAGTCGCAGATAGGTGTTCGGCAACGGTGCGCCATCATCGTCCAGAAAGTACGTGTCGAAGCGCACTTCACCCGAGAAGCCCTGAGTGGGGCGGGAAGCGCCCGCACCGCGATTTGGTATGTTGATGTCCGCGTTGCGATGGCCCGGATACGTGAAGTGACGCACCATCGGCCACTCCGCCGGTGCGCACCGGTCATAGAGAGCGGCATTGTTGATCAGCGTCCGGTCCGTCTCATTTGGTCGACCGGCCCACACGCCATAGTAGAACCATGCACCGTTGATGTGGAGCACGTCCAGCAATTGCGACATCGTCCGCGTTGCATGGGGCACATAGGCGTACGTGTTGGACTTGGACAGGAAAGCCCACTGGATTTGCTTGCTCTCGAAGTCGCCTCCATAGCCCGCGGCCGCCTGGCAGTCCGTAATCTGGCGGAACTGTTCGTTAACGTCCGTCTTGTAACCGGAGGGCTGGGCCGCGCGCGATGCGGAAGGGCAGATCTTGATGTTCAGGTCGGTCAGATAGTCCGGGTAGATGTCCTGGCCGCGAAAACCAGCGGCGATATGCACGGTGTCGTAGGTGTCCGCTCCCGCAGGATACGTTTCGCCTTTGGACTCGTTGGCGTACATCTTGAAGACGACGCCAAACTGCTTCAGATTGTTCTGGCAACTTGCCCGGCGGGCGGCTTCTCGCGCCCGTGCGAGGGCGGGAAGGAGGATGGCGGCAAGGATGCCGATGATGGCAATCACGACGAGCAACTCGATCAGTGTAAAGCCTCTTCTCTTTGTTCTTTTCATTTCAGGTCTCCTGATTCCTGGAGGCCTCCGGCGTTCCGGTCGGTTGATTCCTTATGGGTTCTTGCTGTTGATGGATGGCCACCGAGTGTGCGGCAGGCGTGAAGGGATTGGCAGGATAGAGCAGGGGGCGTGCCAGATCGGCAGTGAGGGAGCGGCGCTTGTGTACATTCCCGGCAAGTAGCAGCAATCGCAAGGGTTATGCTACCACCTCGCCCCATGGAACGACGGCGGGGTACGTGGTCGCCCCAGAAGCAACGAGCAAATGCAGTTGGTCATTGGGGAAATATGACGGATTTCCCGTGAAGGGTGATGGGGCGTACGGGATCCAGGCTCACGGCACCCATACGACCCACTCACCTTCAATCGATCAGCACCACCGCATTCGCCAGCTCATCGCGATCCTGGCTGTCGCGCGGGAGCGGCGCGGCGAGCTTGTCGCCGAGGGCTTCGATGCATTCGGTGAGTCCTCGCGCCGGGGTGCTGCCCAGTTGCTTCGTGAGGGCGGCGCAAAGGCGCGCGACTTCGCCTTCGGGCAGGGCCTTCGTTGCGGTTTCATCCGCCAGAATACACACGGTCCGCTCGAAGAGCGATACATAGATCAGCACGCCCGTGCCGCCACCGGTGTGGTGGATTCGCTGGTCGAAGAAGACCTCCCGGGCGCGCCGCTGCACCTCGGCGGACAATTCCTTGCGGCTGGTCATGAGGCGGCGCAGGACGGGAATGCGTGCGCAGAGGATTGCACCCAGGATGAAGCCGCCGACGAGCGCGGTGATCCAGCCCGCGTAGTTCAGGGGGAAGGTTGCGCCCCAGTCGCCGGGCTCGACGTGGCGGACGGGCCAGGCGAGCCAGAGCGCCACCATGAGCACGATACCGAGCCAGAGGCCCGCCAGATCCTCCGCCCGATCATAGCGCCCGGAAACCGTGGCGATGACGGGCACGATCTCGACGGAGGTTTTCTGCTCCGCGCGGGCCACGGCCTGCTCGACATTCGCCAATTCTTCTTTCGTCATAAATTCACTCGCTGTAGCCATCATGTGCTCCTTGTTACCATGAACCCGTTGCGCCGCCGCCACCACCGAAACCTCCGCCAAAACTACCACCCGAGAACCCACCGCCACCGAAGCCCCCCCTCGAATGGCGGCCCGACGAGGTTGCGACCGCGTAGAGGATGAAACCGATCACACCGAAAACGACCGCCCAAAGGGCCCAGGCCCAGCCGCTGGAACCGCTCCGTACCATGGAAACGGCGGTAAAGATGGCCAGGAAGACCGTCACGGCTACGGCGGGCCAGAACCAGTCGGGCCGCACCGGAGGGGACAACTTGAGATTCTGATTGACCAGCCCCAGGTTGGACCCGTGGGTGGACGACGGCCCCGGTGCGCCGCTCGCCACAGGCGGAGCGCCGCTTCCCGCAGTGTTGCCGCCGCGAGCGACTTCGGCGGGTACGGGAATGCTCCGGCACATTTTGTCGAGCTCCTGAACCCCGGCGAGGATACCTTCGGAGAATTTCCCCTTTTTGAAGTTGGGGATGATCTGGTTGTCCATGATCCTCCGGCAGATCGGGTCATAGGCACCGGCCCAGTCGTTGCCGAGTTCGATGCGGGCCTTGCGGTCGTCTTTCGAGACAAGGAGGAGCACGCCCCGGTTCCAGGGCTGGCCTTCAATCGTCTCATAGCCGATGCCCCACTGGTCGAAGAGCACGCGGGCAAAGGTTTCGATGCGCCAGCCCGCGCCACCGTGCTGCGCCATGGAATCGATGGTCACCACGATGAGCGGGATAGCCTGCTCCGTGAGGAGCTTGTCGCCGATGGCGCGGATGGCCATTACGTCGTCCGGTTGCACCATGCGCGCCAGATCTTGCACGAAAGCGCGCTCGCCGGGCGGGTCAATGGTGAGATTCTGTGCGCCGGCAATACAGGGCAGCAGCCACAAGAGGCATGCCGCCACGCGGGGGTAATATCTTCGTTTGTCATCGTTCACCGTGCGTAACTCCTTATTGCTCGGGAAGTGCTGCTTCACCACGTTACCACGAACCCGTTGCCCCACCGCCGCCGCCATGACTTCCCCCACCATGACCGCCCCCGCCATCGCTGATGCCACTTGAACCGCCTCCATGGTCGTGGCCGCCGAAACTCGAGCCGCCAAAATGCTGTACGCCATAGTGGCCTCCGTGGGAGTGATGATGATGGTGGTGGTGGTGGCGTGGGCCATAGCTCCGGTAGCTTCCGTCGGAGTAGCCCCCTCCACCCAGGCCGCCGCCGATGGCCCTGAGCAAGCCCAGGACGACAACGCCGAAAATTCCGAACCCGAATATGGGCGGCATACCGGACCCGCCGCCGCCATGATACACCTGCGGCGCAGGATAGGAAACGGTGTGGACCGACCTCGGCGGACGGGAAGAGATGGGCGCGCTCGCAATCGGAAGCGAAACCGGTTCGTCGGCAGGCTCTTGGGTTACCGCTTCCGGCGTTGGAACCGCCGCTGGCGCGGCCGGGGATTCGCCCCGCACCATTTCGACAATCGCTTCAACACCCGCCACCGCGCCCCGTGAGAAGTCGCCCTTCTTGAACTGAGGCACAATGACCTGGTCCATGATGCGCACGCATCGGGCGATATAATCCGGCGGCCAGGTTCCTCCAAGCTCGATCCGGGCCTTTCGGTCTCCCTTGGATATCAGTAGCAGCACACCCCGCCGCCAGTCGTCCGTGGGGTTGAACGCTGGGTCGTCGCCCCATTGCTCAAAAAGGCCGCGCGCAAAAGTCTCGACATGCATATTTTCCGCGCCATACTGGCCCATGGACTCAATGGTCACCACCGCAACGGGAACGGTGTGTTCCAGTTGCAGGGCCGCGCACCACTCGTCAATCAACGCTTCGTCGTCCGAGGCAATCAGTTCGGCGAGATCCCGAACGTGCGAACCGGATTCCGGCGGCGCAATAGCGAAGTCGATGGCCCATGCGAACAATGGCGCCATCCACAAGACGCTGGCCGCGCACACAGTGCTGAATCTAAAGTGAATCGCGCTCAATCGTGAAAACTCCCTTGGTTTTGCTCTGCCGTAGAACTGAAATTGTTCGCGTCACCACGAACCCGTAGCCCCACCCCCATCGCTGTAACTTCCGCTGCTGTCGATACTCGAACTACCCGAATCGTAGCTGGTACTGCTTGAATCATAGTGGGTATCGCTTGAATGGGTATTCGACGGGGAAAAACCAAACTTGTGCCTTCTGTCAAAGTCATAGGCGTCCAGGCCCGCTGGGTCCGTTGAATCCACGCTCCCGGACGCGGGCCCCATGGAGTATGGCGCATGGACAGGAGGAAATTGGGGACCACCGCGGGGCAATTTCGAGGCCACGAAGACGAGGAGACCATATAGCAGGGCAAAGCCGGAGAGCATCAGGATAGAACCCCACACGAAAACGACCATGGGCGAAGTCCCGTCGATGACTGGAGCCGATACCAGCTCAACCCGGTCTATCTCCGCCAGCGCGCGGACGCCCTCCAGTATGCCCGAAGAGTAGTTGCCCGCTTTAAACGCGGGCACGATCACGCGGTCCATGATTTCGAGGCTGCGTTGCGTGTGCTCCGGGTTCCAATCGAGACCCAGCTCGATGCGCGCCTTCCGGTCCCCCTTGGAGACCAGGAAAAGGATTCCCTGGCGCCAGTTGTCCCGTGCAGCAAAGCTGGGATCGGCACCCCACTGCTCGAACAATGACCAGGCGTAGGATTCGATGGAGGGTTCATCGACGCCAATCTCTGCCATGGAACCGATGGTCACGACGTAGAGGGGGATATCGCGCTGGGAGCGCAATTCACCGCAGACTGCGTCAATCGCCCTCACGTCCTCGGCCTCGACAAGCTGCGCGAGATCTTGAATATAGGAATCATGATCGGGCACATCAATGGACGACTGCTGAGCAACCGCTGGCAACAGCCCCGAAATGATCGCTAGAGTGCATGCGTAAGCAACCGCACTTGGACCATTCATATCGTGGATCTCCATGTTTCCATTCTGCGGACATTACTTAAACGGCGCTGTATCTGCTTACCACGATCCCGAGGCTCCGCCGCCTCCGCCAAAACCGCCAGAGCCACGACCGCTACTGGACCTGTCGCTGAAGATAGTGGATGAACTTCGCCCAACATCGAGCCACTTGCTCAGGAGCAAAACAAGAATGATAATGCCGGCTTCACCGACCTTGTATTCCCAATCTACAAGTGCCGACCGAAGCTTGTATTCTAATGCTTTAAGCATGGATACGTTCACGTCGCCTCCCCGGCTCATCCGAGCCAGCGCCTCCGTCCCGTCTGTAATGCCGTCTGAATACATCCCCGCTTTGAACGCTGGAACCAGGATCGCACCCATAATCTGTTCGCACTGAGCATCATATTCCAGCGCCCACTCAGCCCCCAACTCGATGCGGGCCTTGCGATCCTCCCTGGCGACGACCAGAAGTATTCCCCGCCGCCAGTTTTCCGTATACGGAAAGGCAGGATGATGCCCCCACGCCTCAAACTGTAATCGCGCGAAGGTTTCTATGGCCATCGTGCGGCCACCGTGCTCGGCCATGGAGTTTACCGTCAAGACCACGAGCGGAATGGCCTGCTCGCTCAGCAGACGCTTTCCGTACTCCTGGATTTTCTGCGCATCTTCGCTGCTGACGAGCCCCGCGAGGTCCTGGACAAAGTGGCCATGTTCCGGCGGGCTGATTTCCGACGCCCCGAGGGGCGACGCGGTCAAGGCGAGTAACAACACGATCACGGCGTTGGATGCGATGCGACGTGGCTCCCGCAATGGTCGAGTCTCCCTTCCCGTGTCCCAATCAAAGCTCAGGGTACATGATTGCCGAATGGTGCGACAAATACAACGGAGCGGGCGAAGTTATTCAGGCCCATCCGGTTTAAGGGTACTTTCTTGGGATTCGTACCGAACTTATCCAGACCATCGGTCGGTCCCGACAAGTCGTTGTCAACTGAAAACTCCCGCGAAACCGAGATAGTGTCCGCAAGTGACCACTTTGAATTACTTCGGTCGGACGTGTGTCCGGGCGACGAGGCCACATCGTCGGATCCAAACGCCCATCAATCCGCGTAGCGGATGACAGTCTGTAGCCTGGGGCTTCAGCCCCAGGATCAGGCGCAAACCATGGTTGAATCCGCGAAGCGGATGGCAGAGTAGAGTGACTCCGCTCTGCCATCCGCTTCGCGGATTCGATACTAATTTGCGCTGTGAACCTGGGGCTGAAGCCCCAGGCTACAAACTGCCGCTCCTCCGGAGCTGGAATTCTGGCTCACCACCAACGACTTGGACATAGTTTGTCGTTGCTGTTGTTCAAGAATGCGACGGCTGAAACCGGATGAACCGTTATTCAATGCTCATCGGCACTTTCGTTCGAACCGGATGGGGCAACGATTGAAAGCGATACCGGAAGGCGCTTATGTACTTTCAAGCCGAAC
>JBHEKR010000574.1:0-2934 GCA_041859365.1 Candidatus Hydrogenedentales bacterium | reverse complement strand
TGACCAGTTCGCTGCCATCGGGCTGCATGGCCCAGAGCCCGGAGACGGTGTCCTGGCTTTCGTACTCGTCGAGCTGCGGATAGAGACGGCGGTCGCCATTACGCGGGTGGTCGCTGGTGAAGAGGATGCGGCCGTCGGTGGCATAAACGGGGGAGATGTTGTTGTAGTCCGCCGGTTGGGCCAGCTTGCGGAACTGAACGGTTTGGCCCTGGCCGAGGCCGGTGACCTCGTAGATCTGCCAATAGACCGGCGTGTAGTTGTTCTGGATGGTGCCGCCGATGACGATGCTGACGAGCGCCTTGTTGCCGGACCAATGGGCATAGGGATCGCGCACGGCGATGTCCTGACCGGGCGTGGTGCCAAAGCCGGCTTCGGCGGTGAGGTTGCGGAGGGCGCCATCGGCATAGCGAATCCAGAGATCGCCGCCTCGTGGCGCACTGGACACACTGCTCAGGTGCGTGCCGAAGGTGGACATGATGTTCGCGAAATCATCGGCGATCGGGGTCTGCGTGACGAACAACAGCGCGGCTTCCAGTTCTACTTCGCCTTCGCCTTCGCCTTCGCCTTCGCCTTCACCCTCGCCTTCGCCTTCGCCCTCGCCTTCACCTTCACCCTCGCCTTCGCCTTCGCCTTCGCCTTCGCCTTCGCCTTCGCCTTCACCTTCGCCTTCACCCTCGCCCTCGCCTTCGCCTTCAGCGGAGCAATTGCCCGGATTCACGGCGCCATCCAATGCGTTGGCAATATAGACCTCCGCACCGGACCCGAAATATTCGTCGTACTCTTGGCGATTCGTGCAGCCGTCTCCATCCGCGTCGCCCTCGGGGCCATAGAGCGAAGGCAACACGTCGTAGTCGTCCAGGGAAGGGGGGATCACGCCGATGTGTGTCAAAATGTTCCCAAATAGATTGAGCACCTGAAGCGTGGTCGCATCGCCCTCCGTGGCATATCCAGCCATCGTACGAATCAAGCCCTCGGGAAAGCCAGTGCCCATAGCCGAAAAAAGAGGGCAGTTACTGCACGCAGGGTCGTTAAATACCGTGGCTAGGAGGGCGTAGTTGCTCTCATAGGCCGTACGCGTCTCGGCCTGCAACGGCCCTTCATTGTTAAGCACGAAGGCAAGAAGACCCAATTCAAAGCTGCCGTCCAGCATGCCATTGGGACCGGGGTGATCGAGCGTGCCATCGGGCGGTTCGGAGGTGTCGAACGGGTCGCCATTGATGTCGCCCCACTCGCAGGTCAGAGAGCTGACGAGGGTCATATCTTCTGGCGACAGAAGGTCCGACACGAAGGGCGCGAGGAACGCTCTGATGACAATGTCATCCGCCGCGTCGCAGAAGTCCTCCGGATACGGTGGGGACGTGGCGAACTCCGCGGTAGCCATGGGTGCCCCTGACATCACCAAGACAGCTGCAGTCAATATCCGGTGAATTCGCGTTCGTTTCAGGCTCACAGCGACCTCCCGAACCCCTGTTTCCACAGGAAGTAAGTCACTTGCGGCCTTTGGCCGACACCGGACTGTGCCGCTTGCGATTGCTCGGGAAGTATAGCAAATAAGCGGACGTTGCCGCGACTACGCGACAGCGATCCTGACCCGTAGCCTACTTGTTGAGACTGCTTCCATCACACTACAGCCCAGGGCAGAAACCGTCCTCACCTTCGACACACTCCTGGTACCCGCCGAAGTTGTAGAACTGAATGACGCGGAGCAGTTCGCTCAGCGCGATGATCCAGTTTTGAGGGCTGTAGTCGCTACTGTGTGGTGCACAAGTCTGGTCGGGATCGTTGGGCGCGAAGTCGTCCTCGGTGCCTGGCTGGCAACCGTAGCTGTCTGAATTATAGAACTGAATAACCCGAAGCAACTCCGAGAGACCAATCGCACCGTCCCCATTCTGATCGGCCGCGTGCATTTCCGGAGGCGCGCCTTCGCCTTCGCCTACGTCGTCACAGTTATCAGGGGTCACCCCTTTGTCCAGGGCATTGGCCACATAGACCGCGGCGCCTGCCTCGAAGAAGGCCTGATATTCCTGGCGATTCGTGCAGCCGTCCCCATCCGCGTCGCCCTCTGGACCATAGAAATTTTTTAGCACGCTGTACTCATTCACGGAGGGCGGTTCCACATCGAGTCTCGTGAGTATGCGGTGCAATAGCGTGAATGACTCCAGCGTCGCGTCATCCCCCACGATGGCAAATCCAGCCAACGTCCGAATCAGGGCTTCGACCAACCCCGGGGCCTGTGACGCCCACAGGGGACAGTAGGAACATGCTGGATCATTGAATGCACCGGCCAAGAGCGCGTAGTTGAGTTCATACGCGGCGCGGGTCTCCTGTTGAAGCTCGCCTTGATTATTGAGCACAAATTCAATCAAACCCAGCTCAAAACTTCCGTCCAGCATTCCATTTGGACTGGCCAGATTGGGCACGCCGTCTGGCGGAACGGTCGTATCGGTCGGGCTACCATTGATATCTGCCGTGGCACAGGCCATGGAATCGACGAGAAGGCGACTTTCCTCCCCCAGGAGCGCCATGGCAAGGGACGAATCGTTCACGATGGTGACGAGGTCGTCCAATGCGTCGCAGAAATCCTCAGGATAGGTTGGCTCTTTCGCATATTCCGCCGTGGCCTTGGACGTAGTGCCCAGCACGAATGCTACCACGCTCAGCAAGACACAAGTTTTTAAATGTCTATAACCCATATCCACCTCTTCACGCACCTAAAACAAACACGTCCGTTTATCGCAAAACAAGAATCCCGGGGGGGCTGGCTGGGGCGCCTCGTCAAGAACGCTATTCTCCGACGCTAAATTCCGGGACAGTAGCCGTCCTCACCTTCAACACACTCCTGGTACCCGCCAATGTTGTAGAACTGAATAACGCGGAGCAGTTCGCTGAGGCTGATGATCCAGTTCTGGGGGCTGTAATCGCTGCTGTGCGGCG
>JBHEKR010000504.1:0-12385 GCA_041859365.1 Candidatus Hydrogenedentales bacterium | reverse complement strand
GCATGTCTACGTGGCCAAGAATATCGCCGCCAGCGGTTGGCCCGCGTTGCCCAGTGGCAATTTCTACCCGAGTTCCACGGCGTACAATTACTTGCTGGCCCTCTTCGTAAGCGTTCTTGGCGATGACGCCTTCTCCGTGCGCCTTCCGTCGGTATTATTGGGAGGGTTGAATACCGCCCTCGTCTATTTCTTATGTCGCACCTGGCTGGGTCGTGGCACTGCCCTCTGGGCGGCTTTCTTCTTCGCCACGTCCCCGTGGCAGGTTGGTTGGGCGCGTCAGGCGCGGCTTTACGAGTTTCAGATCACGAGCTACCTGCTCATGCTGGGGCTGGCGTGGCGTTTTTTTACCTGTCCCGCGCCCAGGGCGGCAAAGCGATTCGGTGCGGGCGCTATCCTCGCCTACGTAACGGGCCTGCTCACCTCCTTCCATTCCATTCTCTATCTGGGACCTCCAGGAGCCTTTGCCATCTTCGCGCTACTGCGAGATCGCGTGTTGAAGTCGCGCTGGAGCGCCGCCATCGCGGCCTGCACCGTGTTGGGCCTATTGACCATTGCTTCCTTCTATTTCAACCCCAACCCGGTAGATCGTGCGGCGGTTTTCGAGACGGGGATCGGTGGGCGGCTCCTCGATCAGCTCCGCACGGACCGCTATTACTACTTTCGCTTTCTGGGCGGCAACCTGAGCCTCGGCTTCTTTCTTCTGGCCCTCTTCGGTTCAGCGGTTCTCTTGCTCCGCCGGGATCCCAAGACCTTTTGGGTGTTGCTCGCCTTCTGGGTGCCCGTGCTGATTCTCACCTATCTCGTGGGCTATCGGCGACACCGCTTCATGTTTTTTGCCTATCCGGTTTACATCATGATCTACGCCCACGGGCTGGTCGTGTTGCTGGCGCTTTTGCGCGAGTACCGCCGATCATTGGTTCACGGCGCCGTTGCCGTTCTCACGGTGCTCTTTCTGGCCCGCCTCGCTTATTCGCAGGTTCAGCTTCTGGGCGACAGCGTCGAGGCCGCCGCCGGCGCGGATACGACGCTGGCCACCCACCACCCCCGGTGGAAAGGGCCCGCCACGTGGGTAAAGGCGCACCGTGTTGATGAGACCATACTCACCACGACCTATTTGCCGGTTCGATATTACCTTGGTCACGTGGACAACTGGTTTCCGAACCGGTACACAAAGTGGGAATATCAGGAGTCGGGGATGGAGGGCCTCGGCTCACTGGAGGAGCTCAAGGCGTTCCTCCGGGAACACCCGCGCGGCTACTTTCTCGCCGAGTCCTCCCGATTCGACATGTGGCGATACTATGGCGCACTGGTCCAGGATCTGGGCCGGGAAGTGGACTGGGTAGAGGCCCATATGGCGTATATTGAGGAGGCCTCCAGCGAGGATGTTCATGTCTGGCGTTGGGATTTTGAGGAAGACGGCGTGGTACGCGTGCCATGAGCGACTCCGAGACTTCACCACGACCCCGCAGCGGTGGGCGCTGGTTTTTCCTTTTCGGCCTGCTCCTTCTTACGGCATTGGGTTGGCATTTCGGTTTTCGGGACTTGGGCGCGTTGCTCCGGGATGCGAAACCGGCGCCGCTCGTCCTCATGACCTTCCTCGTCGTTGCGGGTTTCTGGATCCGCGCCGTGAAGTGGCGTTATGCGCTGGGGCCGGGTCAACAGGGGATTCTTCTCTTTTTCCTGGCCAAGACCGCAGGTAACTGGACGCCTGGCCGGGCTGGTGAACTTGCCCCCTTGCTGCTGAAGCGCCACCGCAATGCACGCGTGGCGGCGTGGATCGGGCTTGACCGCGTGGTGGAGGTGGCCTGGACGCTGGTCCTCGGTCTGGCGGGTGTGGCTTGGTTGGGACTCGTCGCTCCCTGGGCGTGGGTCGCGCTCGTCGTCGGCTTCTTCGTGATCGCACTGCTGACCCTTGCGGGGCTCCGGGTCCGCTCGAAGGAAATCCCGATTCTCCGTGGGGTAAATGTGGGCGGGTGGAAGGATCGACTCCTCGCTTTCGCCCTGAGGGTGCGTACCGAGCTCGTCCTTTTTTTTCGAAAGCTTCCCCTCGTCATGACACTGACCTTTGTCGCCAAACTTACCGATGTCTACGCCGTAGTCTATCTGTGCGAGGCCTTCGGCTACACCGCCGGAATCCTGTTAGTCTGCGCCGCGCGCTGTGCCCACGGACTGGTCAGCGCCATTCCCGTGACACCCGACGCCACCGGTGTGCCCTACGTGGCAGCCGCCTGGTTTCTCCATCAGTATGCGGGAATCCCTTATGAAACACTGACCACCGCCCTCGCCTTGGAGGTGATTGTTATTAATGCTATACTCTGGGTCTGTTTCTGCCTGGTTTCCACCGGGCGCTGGAAATCACTTTCGAACGGAAAAATCGCATCATGAAGTCCTTCTCCACCGGAATTCTCCTCGTCAACACCGGTTCCTCTTCGGCCCCCGAAACGGCCGAAACGCGCGAGTATCTTCGCCAGTTCCTGTCCGACCCCCGAATTATCGACATCGCGGCCTGGAAACGCTGGCTACTGGTCAATTTGATCATTCTGCCCTTCCGACCGGCCAAGACCGCCGAGGCCTACAAGGCCGTCTGGACCGATCGCGGCTCGCCTTTGCTCTCCATAAGCGAAGATTTTGCCGCCGAACTCTCGAAGGTTCTACCGGAGATGCCCATCGAGATCGGCATGGCCTATGGCGTTCCGTCCATCGAGACGGGCATGGATAAGCTCATCGCGACCGGGGTGGACCGGATCGTCGTGGTTCCCATGTTTCCCCAGTACGCATCGGCGACCACCGGAGGTGTGGTGGAGCGGTGCTCCAAACACGCCGCAAGCATGTGGAATACGCCCTTCCTGTCCTTCCTGCCGCCCTACTTTGATGACGAGGGCTATCTGGACGCCTGGCAGGAAGTCGCGGCGGATCGGCTGGCGGCCTTCCAGCCGGATCACGTGCTCTTGAGCTATCACGGTCTGCCCGAACGACACATATTCAAAGGCGATCCCTCAGGCAGCCATTGTCTTAAGGTGAAGGACTGCTGCGCCGTGGAAAATTCGGCCAACAAGAATTGCTACCGCCGACAGTGCATGGTCACTTCCCGGGCCATTATCCAGCGACTCGGCCTCGAAGAGGGCAAATACTCCCTGACCTTCCAGTCCCGCCTCGGTCGTGATCCGTGGCTTTCTCCCGCCACCGACCAGACGGTCGTCGCCCTCGCGAAGAGCGGCGTAAAGCGGCTGGCCGTTCTTTCGCCCGCCTTTACGGCCGACTGCCTGGAAACCCTGGAGGAAATAGGTATGCAGGCCAAGGAGAGCTTCGAGGAGCATGGGGGAGAGGCCTTCGAGCTGATTCCCTCGCTCAATACCCACCCGAGATGGGTGGCGGCCCTGGCGAACCTGATCAAGGCGGTATAACGAATTCGACATGGGACGGATGGGCCGATGGGTTCATATCCGTCCCATCGTTCTTACCCGTCCTGTAGCCTTGAATAATCCCCACACCCTGGCGTCTTATCCGCAAGGGAACTTCTCCGGTTCCCGGCGTATTACACGGGTGTAACATCCGGCAACGCGCGAGGTACTGATATACAGGACCGTGCGCCGAGAAAGCGGACAGGAGTGAGGAAGACCATGTTGGAAGCCATCGCCGATTCGACCCAATCCGCCGTAGACATGGCCCTCAAGATAGCGGGGGATACTTTCCGATCGATCGGGGGATTATTCAAGCCGTAGGCGCGCCCTCAGGCCAGTTGTTTCAGCCGCCGCTCCATTTCGCGCATCGGCATCAAATCGCCTTTGCGTCCCGCCACTTCAATGCCCGTCGTATAGGCAGCTCTCGCGGAAATGACATCCCCCAGCACCTCGTGGCACTTCCCCAGGTTCAGGTAGGCCGCCGAAAAATCCTTCTGCACCCGCGTTGCCGTTTCCAGATAGGGAATGGCGTCCGCGTGGCGGTCCAACTGGATGTAGGCCTGGCCCAGGCCCATGGTGGCCACGGGATCTTCCGGATCGATCTCCAGCACTTCCAGGAACATGCCGATGCGCTGTTCCGCCTCGGCCCTGAGCCGCTCCCGCTCGGCTTTGGAGGCTTTCTCAGCCTGGCGCGCGTCGAGCTGTTGCTTGAACTCCAATTGATTCGCCAGCGCTTTTTCGTCTTCCGCCTCCTGAATGCGCCCCTGGCTCATGTAGAATACCGAGAGATTTGTGTGGGCCATGACACAGTTGGGGTTCAAAGCCGCCAGCTTCTTCATGAAGTAGATGGCGTCGTCCACCCGGTGGTGGCGGTGAAGGATTACCCCCAGGACTTCATAGGCATCCTCAAAATCAGGTGCGAGCAGAAGCGCCTCCATGAGGATGTGGATCGCCGTCTCGTCTTCGTCGTTGGTGTCGGCCTCGAAAAGTTTTAAGGCTTCGTCGTAAAAACGTTGAGCGTTTTCGCGGCGTTCCAGCGTGGGGTGAACCGGCCAGTGGGCCACGATGCCATGAAAAGGCGTATCCGAAGCACCGGTCGTCAGGGTATAGCGCTGCCCCGACGTGCGGTGTTCACGGTCGAGGTAGGCCAGGGCCAGCCAGGAATTGAGCGTGGGGGATAAGCCGCAGCGGACGACCTGCCCAATCTTCTTATCCCCGTCAAAGAGCGCCGCACCGACCTCGGGCAATGGGGCGCCATCGTCCTCGATAAGCAGCCCTGCGAGCTTTTGTTTCGGACTGCCGTAGGCCTTGAGGCGCGCCACCACTTCCTGGCCGAGGTAGCAGCCCTTTTCGTAGCTCACCGCGCAATCGGCCAGCGGCGTCTCCGCGATAACGCAGTCCGCATCGATGCCGTTGCCCCAGCGCGGCATTCCCGACTCCATGATCAGTGTCTTTCGGGCCTCCGCGCCCACCTCGGTAAGAAAAAAGTCGTAGCCCACATCTTCCAAACGCATCACGAGTGATAACGCTTCGCCCGGCTCCGGAATCAGCAGGAATCCGTCTTCACCCGACTCGCCTTGGCGAAATACCAGCACGTCATGATCCAGAAAATGAATCGGCGCGAAAGCGAAGGACTCCCGGGGCAGGTGGCGCGCGGCCTCCAGGGCGTCGCCGTGCTGGTTGGCGATAAGCACGACGGCCCGTGGCCCCTCCAGCAGAATCTGGGACGTGTCCGCGCCAACTTCTTCCACCTTGACCTCTTCGAGGAAGAGGTGGGTCTCCACACGCCCGAGCAGCGCCGGAAGCTGAACCTTTTCGATGACGGCCCAGAACTCATCCTCCCAGCGGTGGAGGGAGAAATAGGCCTGCACGCAACCCTTGCGATCCAGGATGGCCTGCATGTTGCCGTGACCCGATTTCAGGCCGACCACGTCGTTCGTGGTTTGGGCGTGCAGCCAGGAACCCGCGTCTTTGCCGGTGAACTGGACAACGGTGTAGTCGTCCCGCGTCCAATACCCCACATTTTTCCGGACGGCTTCTATTTCTCGGATGGTGGCCATTTAAATCCCTGACATCATGAGCGAATATTTACAGAGACAGCAGGAACGACAGGGACAGCAGAAATTGAGGTGCAACCCAAACGCACCCATAGGTCTCTGCTGTCCCTGTCGTCCCTGCTGTCCCTGGCCTCAACGAGGCGACTACGAAATCAAACCGAAAAGGATTCCCCGCAGCCGCAGGTGCTGCTGGCATTCGGGTTCTGAAAGGCAAAGCCCTTGCCCTTGAGGCCGGCCTTGTAATCCAGCACGATGCCCTTAAGGTAAATCGCGGACTTACGGTCCATGAAGAACTTTATACCGTCCTGCTCCAGCGTGTTGTCGCCCTCGCGGGGATTATCGAATTCAAGCACATAGGAAAAGCCGGAGCAGCCGCCTCCCTTGACGCCCAGGCGTACACCCTGCTTGTCCTTGCCCTCTTCGCCGTTCATCATTTCATGCAACGCGGCAATGGCGTCCGCAGTGGCCTTCAACAGGGCCTTGGGCTGTTCCATCACGGTATCGGCGGTAGCGGTCATGTAAAACTCCTTGGGGGCAATGCCACGAAAATCAGTCAGGATTCGGTCGTATCAGCAGAGGCGGCAGATGCTGCGGGGGCGCTTTCCTGGGGATCATGCTCCATGAGGCCCTCCAGCACTTCCAGCAGCACCTCAGAATCCACGCCATAGCCCATGCAGACCTGCTCGATGGTTTCGTAGTGGGCCACGCCGCAGTGGGAGCACCCGCCAAGGTGGAAGGCAGCAAAGACCTCCGCGGCGCGGGGATGCATTGCCATGGCTTCCGCCACGGGCATGTCGAGTCTGAAGTATTTGTCCTGAGCTTCCAGCATGGGGCACCTCAATTTCTGTGATCACGACGGAATCTGCCCGCGCGGTGGCGCTGGGGTATCCACTTGTATTATAACGAATTAGGCCAATCACGGCCAAATGAATCCAGAGATTGGCAAAGACCATCTTGGAAGAAATTCGTTTACAACGGGTATTAACACGTATTCTATCCCAAAAATTCCTCTCGCTAAAGGCTCACTTCGTGGAATATGTCAAACTTGCCAAGGTCCAGGACTTCAAAAACACCCGGATCAAGTCCTATCGCCTGCTGGCCCGCCCCTTGGGCATCGTCAAGCATAAGGACGGTAGCTTTTTTGCTACGGAGATTGGCTGTAAGCATGAATTGGCCGATTTGAGTCAGGGCCGCTTCGACGGCGACGTGGTCACCTGCCCCTGGCACGGCTGGAAGTACAATCTGGTGACGGGTGAATGCCTCTGGGGCAGCAAGGTTTGCCTGCGACGCCACGGCATTAAGATTGAGGGCGACGATATCTACGTAAGCTTGCGCCCGCTGGAAGATGCGCCACCGGAGGACGATTGGGGCCCGCCATTACGGTAAAGAGTAGGACCGATTCGACATATGGGACTGATTGTTTATCCGTCGTATCGGTCTCATCCGTCCTATTCTGGTCCGTCACTTGATCATCGTCAGGAAGATCAGCAACTCCACCTCGATGATCAAATGCACCACAAAGCCCAGCAGCCAGTTACCGCGCTTCATGCACCACATGGTCAGCACCACGGAAAAGGCCAGCATTCCCAGCGCTTCAACCCACGGCTTCTGGAGATGGTACAGGGTCTCCGCCAGGGGCACCAGCAGCCATCCCCATCCCGGCCAGGTGCGTTGGGCCGCAGCCAGCAGCATGTAGCGGTGCATGAACTCCCAGCCCACCAGCCAGGAAAGGTTCCAGATCATCATCCCCATGAAATAATGGGTCTTCTGCTCGGTCGTCATGCCGCCACGACCAAGATAGGTTTCGGTCAGGGACGGAACCAGCGGGATCAGGAACATGACCGCCATACCCACCGCCGTCAGGATCCCAATGAGGATCAGGTCGACCTTCTTCCACGATCCGCCCACGAGGTACTTCCAGTTCATGCCCGGCAGGCAAAACGTAAAGGGAATGAGAAACCAGAACACGAACTTGAACAGATCGAAGCCCGCCCACGGCGTGTCCCGAAGCCCCGGAAAGGCCGTCGCCAGGTGCCAATCCAGACGCGACCAGGGAAAGGGCCACTGAAACCGCATCGCGATCAGGGAATCGACCCCCAGGGCGATGTCCACATACACAATGACGAGTATCGTTACCCACAGGTTGCGGTATTGGTCGGCACTTCGGGTCGGGGTGTTACCGGGCAAGTTTCTTTCCTTCCTTCGTGTCGGGGAATGGGCACTGCTCCCGCAACGTGCATTCTGAGCATTTCGGCGCGCGCGCCGAGCACACCGCGCGACCGTGAAAGACCATGAAGTGGGAGAAAAGCGTCCAGTGGGCTGGGGGCCAGACCTTCATCAAGTCCTTTTCGATCTTGACCGCATCCTGATTCTTCGTGAAGCCGAGCCGATTCGCCACGCGCGTGCAGTGGGTGTCCACCACGACGCCCTGGTGTCCGAAGCATTCCCCGAGGACCACGTTGGCGGTCTTGCGGCCCACGCCCGCGAGTTGGACCAAATCCTCCATCCGCCCGGGAACCTCCCCGTCGAACTTCTCCACCAGGCTCTGGCAGGTAAGCATGATGTTCTTCGCCTTCTGCCGGTAAAAGCCGCAGGAGTGGATGAGCTTCTCCACTTCCTTCACATCCGCCTCCAGAAAGGACTGGGGCGTGGGGAAGCGTGCGAAGAGGTCTTTCGCCACGATGTTCACACGCGCATCGGTGCATTGGGCAGCCAGTGCCGTCATGATCACGAGCTGAAACGGGCTGTGGTAGTCGAGGGTACAGCGCACATCCGGGTAGAGTTCACAGAGGCGGGCATAGACCTCGATGGCCCGCTCTTTCTGGCCCGACAGGGACGTCTTTACTTTCGCCACGCGATCAGCTCCTCCGCCGACCAGCAATTGATCACGTGCTCCGGACCCAGCCAGCCTTTGCGGGCGATGCCGACGCCGTATTGCACGTTATTCAGCCCGTCGATGCTGTGGGCATCGGGGCCGATGGAGAATAGCACGCCCTTGTCCCGCCCCTGGCGGATGAAACGCCAGTCAACATCCAGCCGCTTGCAACTGGCATTGATCTCGACTGCCACTTTGTTGGCCACGCAGGCGTCGAAGACCTTCTCCATGTCCAGCGGGAAGCCCTTGCGCGAGAGCAGCAAACGTCCCGTCGGGTGACCCAGAATCGCCGTATACGGGTTTTCGATCGCCTTGATCGTCCGCGCGGTCGCCTCTTTCTCGTCCATGTCGAGTTTATTGTGGACCGAAGCGATCACCAGATCAAAGCTCGCCAGCACATCGTCTTCGTAGTCGAGCGAACCGTCGAGGCGGATGTCAGATTCGATACCGGAGAGGATGCGAAAGCCTTTGAAACCCGCATTCAGAGCGGCGATCTCTTTCTGCTGCTGGAGGATGCGGTCCGGCTTCAAGCCGCCGGCATAGCCCGCCGACTGACTATGATCGGTAATCAGCAGGTACTGATATCCCTGTTCCCGGGTGGCCTCGGCCATGTCCGCCAGGGTGTGCTGTCCGTCGCTGTAGGTCGAGTGACAATGAATCAGACCCTTGAGCTGATGCTGCTCCAGCAGGCCCGGGGTCTCAGTCAAGGCGAACTCCCCGCGATCCTCACGCAATTCCGGTGGGATGAAGGGGAGATCCAGTGCTTTGTAAATGGACTCTTCGGAGTCGCATTCCACCAGCGACTCATCCTCCTTGAAGAGCCCATATTCGTTCAGTTTTAGCCCGCGCTCCTTTGCACGCTGGCGCAGCACCACATTGTGCTCCTTGCTGCCCGTAAAGTGCAGGAGGGTATAGGGGAACTGACTCGCCTCCACCACGCGCAAGTCTGCGCTGATGCCCGAAGCGAAACGTACCGAGGACTTGGTCTCGCCGTGGCCGATTACTTGAACCACCTCTGGCGCATCAACGAAGTACTGCATGAGCGCCGACACGTCGTCCGTGGTGGCGACCAGATCGATATCCTTGATGACTTCCTTACGGCGACGCAGGCTGCCCGTCACGGCCAGGTCTTTCACCCGCTTCGAGGCGGTGAGATACGCCACGAGCGCGTGCGCCTGAGCTTCGGCTTTGTTGAAGTGAAAAGAGCCCGTGTGGGCGCGCGCAAACTCAATCCCCTCCAGGATCTTCGCCTGCATTTTGGCGCCCATGCCCTTCAGTGGCTTGATGGCGTCGTTCTTACAGGCCGCCTCCAGTTTGTCCATGGAATCGATGCCCAGCGCCTCGTAGACCTGCTTGATGCGCTTGGGGCCGAGGCCCGGGATATCGAAGAGTTCATAAATCGACGGTGGGAACTCGGCGCGGAGGGCCTTGAGGTCACTACTTTCGCCGGTGGTAAAAAGCTCAATGATAATGGCTGCAAGCGCCTCGCCAATGCCCTTGATGGAACGCAGTCGTCCTTCGGTAACCACCGTCGCGAGATCTTCGTCGAGCGCCTCTACTACGCGTGCGCCATTCACGAAGGACCGTATGCGAAAGGGATTCTCACCCTTGAGCTCCATCAACATCGCCATCTCTTCCAGCACCGAAGCCGCGCTCTTCTTATCCATGCGTTACTCCAACATAGCGGCCCGCGTAGAGGCCGAGAAAGATCAATGCGATGCCCAGCGCGTTCTGCCCAAGGATATAGAGCGCCGCCTGGCCAATAGCCCCTTCGCGCAGGAGAACGCTGCTATCCACGGCGAAAGTGGAAAAGGTGGTAAATGACCCCATGAAACCCACAAGCACCGCCAGTTTGGTGTGGTCGTTAAAAGGAATACGGTGCTCGGCAATCGACACAAAAATGCCGAAGGCCAGACATCCTATCATGTTCACAAGAAAAGTCGCCCAGGGAAAGGCGGTCCAGCCGAGTTGGCGGCAAAGGCCATAGACGCCGTAGCGCGCAAGGGCGCCGAGTGCGCCCGACAGGCCGACGACAAGAATTTTTAAGGCGATACTGGTGTTCACGGGGAATTTCCGAAGGGTGAGTTGGTGCGCATATTGTATCAATTGACAATGGACAATTGACAATGGTCAATTACTGACTGTTTTGGTGTGGGAAACACTTTCAGGGCAGACAGGGCGACTGATTTTGTCAATAGCACGTATCCGTCGCACCAGTCCATTCGTTGTCAATTCTCCATTGTCCATTTTCAATTGGACACGTCAACTGTCCATTCTCTTCCGCAAGCTGCTACAATTCCCCATCAAAACCATCCAACTCCGGAGTATTCCCCGTGCAATTCCGTACCCGAGCCATCCACGCCGGACAGGGCCCCGACCCGCTCCACGGCGCGGTCATGACCCCGGTCTATCAGACCTCCACTTTTGCCTTCAATGCGCCCGACGACTCGGGCGAGTTTGACTATTCCCGCTCGGGCAACCCGACCCGGAAGGCGCTGGAAGAGTGCCTCGCTTCACTGGAAAACGGCACGCGCGGTTTTGCCTTCGCCACGGGCATGGCGGCGGAAACGACCCTGCTCATGCTCCTCAACGCGGGTGACCACCTTATCCTGAGTAGCGAGTGCTACGGCGGCACCTACCGTGTGGCCATGAACGTAATCAAGAGCAAGGGCATCGAGATCGACCTGCTCGATCTCACCGATCTGCCCGCCGTGCGCCACGCCATCAAGCCAAACACGAAGATGATCTGGATCGAGTCGCCTACCAATCCGCTCATGACCGTAGTGGACCTCGAAGCCCTCGCCAAAATCGGCCAGGCCAACAACATCCTCACGGTAGTCGACAATACCTTCCTGTCGCCCTACCTACAGAACCCGCTGGATCTCGGCATCGACATCGTGGTCCATTCCACGACCAAATATATCAACGGTCACTCGGACGTGGTCGGCGGCGGTGTCGTGGTGAAGGACGAAGAGCTGGGCAACCGCGTCTACTACCTGCAAAACGCCATCGGCGCGGTGCAGGGCCCCTGGGACAGCTTCCTCGTGCTGCGCGGCATCAAGACCCTCGCCCTGCGCATGGACGCCCACCTGAAAAATGCCCAGGCCCTCGCGGAGTTCCTCGAAGCCCATCCGAAGATCGAGAAAGTGCTCTATCCCGGCCTGCCCAGCAGTCCCTACTACGAGCTGAACAAAAAACAGGCCCGCGGCGCGGGGGGGACCTTCTCCTTCTACGTCAAAGGCGGCGTCACCGAGGCCTACGATCTCCTCGGCAAGCTCGAACTCTTCTCCCAGGCCGTATCCCTCGGCGGCGTCGAATCCCTCATCGAATACCCCTGGACCATGACCCACGGCACCATCCCCGAGCAGGCGCGACGGGAAATGGGTATCGCGGAAAATCTGATCCGCGTGTCGGTCGGCCTGGAGGATATCGTGGATCTTATCGCAGACTTCGAGAAGGCGCTGGGATAGGGACGTGGATGGGTGTGGGGATTTCGGCGCTCCTCCCGTCGCCATTCCATTGTCCTCGGGAACATGTTGCAACTGCTCCGCGTCGGTTGTATCCCGAAAGCCGTTTTTTGAAATTCCAAGGGTTGACTCCCCAACGCTCCCATGACTCTATAATCCTTACGGTGCCCTTTGCCGCGGAGCGCACCAATGGTTCAAGGAGACGAAACCTACAGCCTACTCGAATTTACCCAACACGCCATGGATCACCTGGCCCGGCTCAAGTCGACCGGACAGCCGGAGGTGTTGACCGTGGACGGAAAAGCGGAGGTCGTCATACAGGATGCGGAAGCCTGCCAGGCGCTTCTTGATCGTCTGGATTCCATCGAGGCCATTGCGGCCATAAAGGCATCGATGGCCGAATTCGAACGCGGCGAAGGAATCCCGCTGCAAGAGGGCTTGGCAGCGTTGAGATCACGTAGGGACTGACGCGGACCCGTGCGCCATGGTAGCGGAAATATCGGTAAATTGAAGGGGTTCTTATACGAGCGTTACTGACTGCAAGGTCCGTGGCTGTCCCGCCGTGGCCCGAGCGCACTCGGCGCA
>JBHEKR010000289.1:0-12346 GCA_041859365.1 Candidatus Hydrogenedentales bacterium | reverse complement strand
CGTGCGATAGCCTTCAACACCGAAGCCGTGGTAGAGTTCACTTGAGGTCATTGGGCATCTCCTATCTGGGTTTCTAGACAAAACCAGGAAATGCACTATGGCCTCTTCTGATGTCAAATGTATCCTCAAACCGGATGAACCCAAATATCTTCAAGCCGAGGCGGGTCTGGCGCGCGGTGAGGGCGAATTGGTCGTCGTCGCGACCGACATTTTCAGGATCGACCCAACGCATGGTATTGCCGTTGGTCGTTCCGGCGGAGTCGTGAGAAGCGTCGATCTTGACGTAGCCGTAGAGCTCCATGGGATAGCGGCCCCGGAGCGCGGGCTTTTCGGGTGCCGCCGGGGCCGGGGCGGTTGCCTCGGCGGGAGCGGAGACGGGCGGAGCGGCGGCGGCCTGGGAATCCTGTGCCTTCTCCAGATCCTCCAGCCGGGACTGGAGCGCCTCGATCAGGGCGGCCTGCTGCGCAAGCTGCTGCTGGAGCAGTTTCAGTTGGGCCTCGGTCTGCTCTTCCGCGTTCGCTGATCGAGCCGTGCCGAGGATAAGCAAAACTGCAACTATAATCGCCGCGACTGTTCTCATGTCCCACGCACTCCCACGGCTGCGCCGCTCCTGATTCGGGGTCAACCACACTCAGATTTTGAACTGTTCCACCAAGGTATTCAGATCGGAAGCCAGGGTCGCCAGACTGGTCGCGGACTCCCTTGTGTCGCGCGCCGCCTGGTCCGCCTGCCTGGCAACTTGCAGCACGTTGGCCACGTTCTGCGCCACGACGTTCATCCCCGCGGCGGCTTCGGTCGCATTTTGGGCGACGACCGCGGAGCCGGAGGCCAGCTCGCCGATATTGCGCGAAATCTCGTTGCCTCCGGAAATCGCCTCCTGGACGTTTCGGGACACTTCGTTGGCCCCGGCCGCCGTCTCCTGGACGCTCCGAGCCACTTCACTCGCGCTGCGCGCGGTGCCCGCAACGTTGCTGGATATCTCGCAGGTGGTGGCCGATTGCTCCTCGACGGCTGCGGCGATGCTGTTGGAGATCCCGTCGATCTCGCGAATGATTTCGGTGATCTCGGCGATGGCCACAACCGCCTGGCGCGCCGTGGTCTGCATGGCCCCGATCTGAATCCGGATATCCTCCGTCGCCCGCGCCGTCTGCTTCGCCAGTTCCTTCACTTCGCTGGCCACGACGGTGAAGCCCTTGCCGGCTTCGCCGGCGGAGGCGGCTTCGATGGTCGCGTTCAGGGCGAGGAGGTTGGTCTGAGAGGCGATGCCCTTGATCACATCCACCACTTTCCCGATTTCATCGGCCGAGGCTCCGAGCTCGTTCACAATGCTGACGGTCTTGTCGGCGCGGCCTGCGGCACTGTTGGCCACCTGGGCGGCCTGTCCGGCGTTTTTCGCCACTTCCGACAGGGACGAGGTCATCTCTTCGATGGCGGCCGCCACGCTGTTGATGGAGTGGTTCATTTCGTCGGTGGCGGAGGATATGGTCCCGATGCTGGACGACATCTCCTCCACAGCCGCACCCACGTTGTTCAGGTTCGCGGAGACTTCTTCCGCAGCCGAGGCCACGGTGTTGGAGTTGGCGCTGCTCTCTTCCACGCCGGCGGCCACGTTGCCGATGTTCGCCGAGGCCTCTTCCGTGGCGGCGGCGGCACTTGCGGCCTCGCCCGTCATGGCCTCCATATTGTCGGTCAGGGCCTGAGCGATGGAGGACAGTTCCTCCGAGGCGCCCGCGAGGCTCTGGGAGTTGCCCGCGATATTGCCCACGATACCCTGGAGCTTGGCGATGAAGGTGTTGAACCAGAGGGCCATCTCGCCCACTTCGTCTTTCGTTTGGATCTCCAGGCGGCGCGTGAGATCGCCCTCGCCCTGGGCGATATCTTTCAGCATGGCCGCCGCCGCCACGAGGGGGCGGGAAATCCGGGTCGAAAGAAGTAGGGACCCGACCATGACGAGGACAAAGATGACGATGGCGAGTGCGAATGTGATTCCAATCATGCTGTTGACGGCACCTTCAACGTTGCCAATCGCGTCGAGATAGTCGTCCCTGTAGGTGCTCGCGCCGATGGCCCAATCCCAGGGCTCGAAATAGGTGATGGCCGCCAGCTTTTCCCGGGCCACCGTCTCGCCTTCATTCTTCCAGGGATAGGTCTCGTAATCGACTGGTATTTTGCCCGTGCCGTCATCCTTCAGCGACACGGCCCTTTCTACGATGGACTTGATGAACTCACGTCCTGAATCGTCCTTCGCGCCGAGCACATTCTCCCCGTCGCGCTTACCCCCGGCGGAGATAATGTAGTCACCCCGGTCCTCGTCTTTCCCTCCGAGGACAAACACGTAGCCGGTCTTGCCGACCACGATATCCATGATTCCCTCGCGGATCGCCTTTACACTCTCCTGCTTGAAGGCGACGCCCAGCGCACCGATCACGGTGGCGCCATCCAGCAGGGGCTCATAGCCCGCGATGTAGGCTTCGCCCTGGATGTGGGTCTGGCCGAAATAGTGCTGTCCCGCCTTCAGGGCGGTGGCGACGGGATGGGGTGTTCCATCCGCTTTCACCATCGGTATGGTTGTGCCCAGGGCACGCTTGCCGTCCGGCCCCAATATCGTGGTCGCCACCCGAACGAGATCGCCCGCCTCGTTGAGTGTCTGGAAGATGGCCACCGCACCATTCGTCGCCGCCACGAGATCGTCCAGAACCGGCGCAGGGCTTGCCGGACTGCTATCTTGTCCGAACCAGCTTTCACCCAACATCATCTTGGGAAGGGTCACGGACCTTCCATCGACCTGCCAGGTAGCGGTCTCTGTGCCCAGATGGACACCGCCGGACACATCCAGCAACTCTTTCGCCATATCGAGGTCGCTTTGAAGTTTCTGGATCAGATTTTCATGCTGCACCCGGCACATCAACCACACGTTGCGCGCTATCTGGGTGACCTCGTCCTGGCCCAGCTTGTTCAGCTCAACCACGACATCTTCCTTCATTGGGCCGCTCTCGTAGTACACCGTGCCAATCGAAACGATAGTGGATATCGCGACGGCAATGCCGGTCAGGGATATAATCTTGGTGCGAAGTTTCACGACAAACCCTCCTCGTCATCGTCGACACGGTGCCCCCACAAAATCTAATCCCCCCGTGGCGCTCAGGGCGCCGTCACATCCCCTGCTCGCCGCGCGGCATGTCTCATGCATGCTAAATCAGGCACCACCCGCGCACGACTGCGGGACGTCCTGAAATGAGACACTATCCACTTCGTTCGAGTAACTTTATTTGAGTTACTCTGCTTTAGAAGTACACCCTTTAGCGGTCTATTGTCAATACTAATATTTCCCGCCAGAACTGATACACCATTGCGGATGGTTACCTATTATTGCTTATATCCTAAAGTGCTTCGCCGATTTATGCACGAAAATGGAGCGTTCTCTACGTATTTTTCCACACCGGATGCACCGACCAGGTAAAAACCGATAGGTGCGGACAAGGAAAATGGGTCTGATTGGACGGCTGTAATCCGTTTTGAGGAGTATGAATGGTCATATTTCCATGTTTGCGGGATATGCGCACCATGGCGGGTATGCGCTGTGGCTTATGAGTTTGTGCGTGAACCGGAGGTGCGGACGCTCTTGCCCACGCGATGTAGCGCCTTCAGCCGGGTCGGTGCGTCTGACTGCCGCACGATCTCAGTGAAACCACTCGCCGCCGGGCTGTTTCCCCATCCCCCAGCCGTGGTTCAGCGGGCCACTTCCTTTGCCGAATCCGGGCCAGGCGTTTTCACTCGTTCGAAAGAGTGCCCATCTCGGTCACGTCGAGTTGCGCAATACCGGCGACACGTCGGAGCGGAGCTCCTACGAGGGCATTTCCAAGCGGAGCTTCGGAACGAGCGACAGCGACTTCTAGTGCGAGAAGGGACAGGGCCTCTTGCGGACCATTTCGAACTGGTGCACTTTGCAGAACACGCTGAATTTCAGCGAGCCCCGCGAACAGCCGTCGGTCTTGCACGGGACATTGAGATTCTCGTCGCTCAGGGCATCGTAGAACTGCAGGTCAAGATTGTGAAGTATTTCCTCGTGCGGGGGGGGTATGTATCCATGTTCCGGCAGGTAGGCGTCATACATGAAGTAGTAAACAAAAGACTCAAGGAGCCAATCGTCGGAGCCCTTTGGGTCGGTTCGACGAGCAACTTCGACGACACCTTCGATTTCGCCCGAATGAAGCGTGCTTACCAGTTTGCTTTGCCCGGAAATCTCAATCTCTTCCTCGTTATCCCAGCATCTCCGATAGAGTTCCTCATCGCTGATGAGAAAGCCGGGCGTATCAAGGGTCAACTTCTCAACTTTCGGCAGAAAGAGTACGCCTTCTTCGAGGCCTTTTATCGCCCGACGCAGAATATTGATCAGCGGCTCAGCTATCATCAGATACCCCGCCTTTCACCGATCTGCCACCCATGGTTGAGTGGGCCACTTCCTTTGCCGAATTCCGGCCAGGCGTGCTCGAGGGCGCCGTTGAGGTAGGTCTTGGCGCTTTCGATTGCAGCCTTCAATTCGAGGCCCTGGCCGAGGCGGGTGGCGATGGCGGAGGCCAGAGTGCAGCCGGTGCCGTGGCCACCGGTGGTGTGGATGCGGGATGTGCGGAAGGCGGTCCATTCGACACCATCATAGAGCCAGTCGACCACCTCCTCCCCACTCCCGTGGCCGCCTTTGATCAGCACGGCCTTTGCGCCGAGATCGTGAATGGTGCGGCCGGCCGCCTGGAGACTCTGCAGATCGGTGATGCGAAGGCCGGTGAGCGCGTCGGCTTCGGGCAGGTTGGGGGTAATTAGTGTGGCGCGGTGCAACAGGCGCGTCATGACGAGTTCTTGCGCGTCTTCGTCGATGAGGCGCGCGCCGCTGGTGGCGACCATGACGGGATCGAGCACGAGTGGGATTGCGGGGTGTTGGTCGAGCACGGCGGCGATGGCCTCGATAATCTCGCGGTTCAGGAGCATCCCGGTCTTGATGGCATCAACGCCGGGATCTTCCAGCACGGCCTCGATTTGCTTGGCCACCATCTCCGGGTCAATGCCTTGGACGCCGGTGACGCCGAGGGTATTCTGCGCGGTGATGGCGGTAATGGCGGACATGCCGTAGCCCCGCAGCGCAAGGATAGTCTTGAGGTCGGCCTGGATGCCGGCGCCGCCGCTGGAGTCGCTGCCGGCGATGGTGAGTATGCGCGCGGGGTGGCTCATCCGAGGACTCCCGCGACGCAAGCGGTGCAGAAGCAGGCGAGGGTACCCGCGACGAAGGCCTTCACGCTCATGGAGGCGACCTCGGCGCGGCGTTCGGGCATGAGGCCGTCGAGGCCGCCGATGAGGATGCCGAGGCTGCCAGGGTTGGCGAAGCCGCAGAGGGCGTAGGTGACAATCATACGGGAGCGCTCGGAAAGCGCGCCGGATTCGATCATGGGTTGCATGTTTTGGTAGGCCAGGAACTCGTTGAAGACGGACTTGGTGGCGAGCAACTCGGAGACGGCCCCGATGTCGCCCCACGGCACCCCCATGATAACAGCAAAGGGCATGAATACCCAGCCGAGGAGGGCGGTGGTGGTCTGGCCGGTGGCTTTCACCACGGCCAGGTCGATGAGATAGATAAGGCCGACGAACACGATGAGCATGGCGGCCACGTTGAGCGCCATGGCCACGCCCGTGTGGGCCCCGCGCGCGGCGGCGTCGAAGATGTTCTGGCTTTCCACCGGCAGGACGATCTTCTCGGTGCCCATGGTCTTGGGTGTGCCCAGCTCGGGGATCATGATCTTCGCCATGACCAATGCGGCGGGCGCGCTCATCAGGGAGGCCGCCAGCAGGTGGCCCGGCTCCGCGCCGAAGCCCGCATAGGCCACCATGACGCTGGCGGCGATGGTGGCGAGGAAGGCGGTCATGATGGTGAATATCTCGGAGCGGGTCATGCCCTTGAGGTGGCTGCCCAGCGCGCTGACGGATTCGATGCCGAGAAACACGAGCAGGGCGGTGGCGAAGGTCTCCGCGCCGGAGGTCTTCAGGGTGTGGCGCATGATCCAGGCGATGCCCCGGATGACCCACTGGACCACGCCGAGGTGGAGCAGGATGGCGGAGAGGCCGGAAACGAAAATGATAACCGGTAGCACGCGAAAGGCGATGACCGCCGCGATGATGAAGGGGCCCTCGGATGCCGTGGAGCCGTCCGCCGCGAAGCCCAATTTCTCCACGAAGAAGACTTGGTTCAAATTGCCGAAGACGAAGCTGCCCCCCGCCGCGCTGGCGTCGGTGATGACGTCGAAGCCTTTGCGCACGCCATCGAAGAACCACACGCCCGCCTGGGTGTGCATCACCACGAGGCCCAGGACGAACTGGAGGCCCATCCCCCAAGCCACGAGTCGCCAGGACACCGCGCGGCGGTTTTCCGAGAGCGCCCAGGCCAGGGCCACAAGGACAAAGAGGCCGCCGAAGCTGATGGCGCGAAGGAGGAGGTCGGTCATGTGGGTGAGTTTCCCTGGGGTAATGGAAAATGGGTCGTATGGGTCGTATGGGTCTAGGTCTGACTGGTCACCGTAGCATAAGACCCATAAGACCTATACGACCCATTAAGCCACTGGGCTTGTCTCTGTCGTCTCTGGGGTCTCTGGAGTTTCTGCTTTTGGTCGCCGCACCATCACGAGGCGGTGGGCGATTAGCGCGGCGATGAGACCTATGAAGGAACCTGCATAGATATCCTCAAAAAAGTGCTGGGAGAGGTAGACCCGGCTGTAGGCGCCGAGCAGCGCCAGGAAGAACAATGCGGTGCGGAGCGATTTCCAGGGCGTGAGCAGCATGAGCGAGGTGGCGAGGGCGAAGGCGATGGCCGTGTGGCCCGAGGGAAAGGAGTAGAAGCTGTGTATCTCCACGCCGGGCACGAGGTAGAGGGGCGTGGGTTCGCCGAAGAAGGCCGTCGGTCGGGGCACAGGGCCGAAGACCTGCTGTTTGAGGAACTGGCTCGTGAGCCCGGCCATCAGGCACGCCAGAAACACGGAAGCCCCCCACCGGAAGCGCACGAAGCACAAGAGGATCGCGAGGCCGTAGGCAAAGCGGCCATCGCCGAGGTAGTCGCCGATGAGAAACAGGCTGTCTTTGCCAAAGGCATTGAGGTTGTTGAAGGTGAGGTGCAGGTCCGCCTGCTCGGTCGTGGCTATAATCAGGCCCGCCCACACCGCCCAGAGGGAAAAGAGACCAAAATAGGGCCGGTGCGCCTTTAAGTACGCTCTCATAACGTGGGGCTTAGCCTCCATCGGATGCTTGGGCCGGGCGCGACGAAAAATCTCGCATCGACCTCGGGTTGCCGGGTTCTCGCCCTATGATATCGAATTTGGGGCTGCGGTTTCCCGAAAATTCCGCGTTGGCAACGACCGCGCCCGCGATTTTCGTCGAAAAAGAGCGCAGTGACCCGATTTTTGGCTCCTGTGGTACAGCCACACGTCCGCCCTAGCTTTTCCACCATTTTTCCACAAGCCACAACGAATAGTGGATCGCCCGATACGAGATACTTCGCCCTACAATATATTGTAGCTCCTGGCGACCAGTCACAAAGCACCAACCCCACTGGGTAGCGGTACCCCAAAAACCAACCACCACCAACAGTAGTTCTATCGACAAATTTCTGGCCGGGGCGGGGAAGCCGTCCCAACAGGTCTCGGGAGTCGTCTCTGCTACGTATGAAGCCTTGTGAATACAGGGTTTTCGGCGCCTGATCGGGGCGGGATTGGGAGAGAATCCAGCGGCTGATCGGGGCCCCTCGGCGGCCAGTGTATCAATTTCAAACACTATACAAATTAGACTATATGTTGTATACTTTTCATAAGTTGCTACTATATTTTGTAGTCTAATATAGGCCTTGTGTATGAGAAAATCGCTTAAATCTATAATAGCCCATGCACCAAAAAAGGGCTTTACAATGCCGGATCAAGGGCCTATAATGCGGCTTATCCTTTCGGCGTGGCCCGGTAGTCTTGGGGCTGCGCTGCCCGAAAAATCCTGGTTAAAAATGCACCCTTTTCACCTGTGGAGTCCTGTGTCTCCGCACTGAAGTGCGAATAGTATGGAAAGTGAAAGCCCGTGAAGTTCGTCAAGCCTAAAGTCTTCCTCGTCGGTGAAACCCGCATCATAGAACAAGGGCTCCAGGATTACCTGGAACATGTGGGCGCGACCAAGTGGAAGACCGACGCGCCGAGCGACTCGGAGAAGCTGGCCGAAGTGATGGGCCGCCTGTGCTACCGCTCCTTCGAGCCGGGCATGAACCCGAACGTGACCCGGGTGCGCGAGGGCAATGCGACCTACCTGAGCAACATCATCAATGTGGGCCACGGCAGTGTGGTGGAGCATCCGGTGCTCAATTTCATCTTTTCCGATGTGAGCCGGGTGGTGACCCATGAGCTGGTGCGCCACCGCGCGGGCACGGCCATGAGCCAGGAGTCCCTCCGCTTCGTGCGCCTCGACAACCTCTCGGCCTATGTGCCCATGTGCATTGAAGAGAACGACGAGGGGATGGCCATCTTCGTGAAGACGATGGAGCAGCTCGAAGAACTGCAAAAGACCCTCGCCACGGTTTACGACATCGACAATGAGCAGAAGTTTGCCGTGAAGAAGAAGCTGACCTCCGCCTTCCGCCGCGTGGCCCCTATCGGCCTGGCGACGACGATTGGCTGGAGCTGCAACTTCCGCACACTGCGCCATGTGCTGGAGAATCGCACGGACCCCCACGCGGAGGAAGAGATTCGCTATCTCTTTGCGGAGGTCTTCAACGTGGTGAAAGATCGCTACCCCAATCTGCTGGGCGACTATGAGACGGAGATGGTGGACGGCCTGCCCTGGATCAAGACGGCCCACCGGAAAATTTAACGAAGGAATGTGGCACGGGCGTCTCGCCTGTGATTTAAATTGAATACGCGCAACGCCCCGGGGGAAGGGGCACCGCGCGAAATCGAGTAGTGGATAACGGCGAAGCGGAACACGCCGAGGAGAAACGCGTCATGTATACGGGACATTCAACATCGGAGACGGGAGTCATGTTTCAGGTCAAATCGTATTTTAAGCTGGCCGAGGGATTCCTCGCCCAGTATCGGGGGCAACAGCCCGATTGGGGCCCCCTGGGCTACATCACCTTCAAGCGCACCTATGCCCGCGTGATCGACGCGGAGCAGAAGCGCACGGAGGAATACTGGGAAACGCTCCGTCGCGTGGTCGAAGGCTGCTACACCATCCAGATGAACCACTGCCACGCCCTGAAGCTGCCCTGGAAGCCGGACAAGGCCCAGCGCTCCGCCCAGGAAATGTTCAAGCTCATGTGGGACTTCAAATTCCTGCCCCCCGGCCGCGGCCTGTGGATGATGGGCTCGGACTATATCTACATCCGCGGCTCCGCGGCGCTGAATAACTGCGCCTTCGTATCCACGGAAGAAATCGAGACCGACTTCGCCGAGCCCTTCTGCTTCCTTATGGATATGTCCATGCTGGGCGTGGGCGTGGCCTTCGACACGAAGGGCGCCGGACAGCTCACGATCCAGGATCCCCAGCTCGCGGAATATACCCACCAGGTGGAAGACTCCAAAGAAGGCTGGTGCGATCTCATTCGCGTCGTGCTGAATGCCTACGCCGGTCGCGGCAAGAGCCCGGCCAACATCGACTACAGCAAGATCCGCCCCATGGGCGCGCCCATTAAGACCTTCGGCGGCATCGCCCCCGGACCCGGCCCGATCATCGAGTGCATCGAGAACATCAAAAAAATCCTCGGACCCCGCGCCGGCCACCCCATCTCCTCCACGGATATCACCGATCTGAGGAACGTCATCGGCAAATGCGTGGTGTCCGGCGGCGTGCGCCGCACGGCGGAGCTGGCTCTGGGCGATCCGAACGACAGCGAATACCTCAAACTGAAGGATCCCAAGCTCCACGGCGACAAGCTTACCGCCTGGCGCTGGGCCTCGAACAACAGCGTGAACGCCGTCGAGGGCATGGACTACACCAAAGTGGGCGCGCAGACCGCGAAGAACGGCGAGCCCGGCTACTTCTGGAAAGAGACCGCCCGCGCCTATGGCCGCATGAAAGACGGCCCCACCTGGGCCGACGCCAAGATCGCCGGCACGAACCCCTGCGCCGAGCAGAGCCTGGAAAGCTACGAGATCTGCAACCTCGTGGAGACCTTCCCCAGCCGCCACGCCACGCTGGAAGAGTACAAGCGCACCCTCAAGTTCGCCTACCTCTACGCCAAGACCGTGACGCTCATCCCCACGCACAACGAGCGCACCAACGCCATCATGCTGCGCAACCGTCGCATCGGCCTGAGCCAGAGCGGCATCGTCGAGAGCTTCCAGCGCCACGGCCGCCGCGAGCACTTCCGCTGGTGCGATCTGGGCTATGAATACATCGGCAAGCTCGACAAGATCTACTCCTCCTGGCTGTGCATCCCCGAGAGCGTAAAGAAGACCAGCGTGAAGCCCAGCGGCACCGTCTCCCTGCTGCCCGGCGTCACCCCCGGCATTCACTACGCCCACTCGGAGTATTACTTCCGCACCATCCGCGTCGACAAGACCAGCCCGCTCATCGAGCCCATCAAAAAGGCCGGCTACCGCGTGGAAGAATCCGTCTACGGCGACAACACGCTCATCGTGTACTTCCCCGTCCACGAAGAATTCTTCGACCGCTCCAAGACCGACGTGTCCGTGTGGGAGCAGGTGGAAAACGTCGCCCAGATGCAATACTACTGGGCCGACAACCAGGTCAGCGCCACCATCACCTTCCACCCGCAAGAGGCCAAGGACATCCCCTACATCCTGGAGCTCTATGAGTCCCGCCTGAAGTCCATCAGCTTCCTTCCGCTGACGGAACACAACTACGCCCAGGCCCCCTACCAGGCCACCACACGCGAGGCCTTCCTCGCCGCGATGGAAAAACTGAAGCCCCTCAACTTCGAAAGCCTCAACACCGACGAAGCCCAGGACCTCTTCTGCGACGGCGACAAATGCGAAATCAACGTCGCCCCCCACCTGCCCGAACAGCAGGAAGTGGAGTTTTCGGAGAAGGAAGAAGTGCGGCGCGGAAGCAAGACGGAGGTTGGGGTGTAGGTGATGACGATGGGGCGCGGGGGCGAGATTGAAGCGAGATAGAGTGCCCACGGGGCGCGCAGTGCAGAAGGCGCTGCGCGCCCTGAGTTGACAAACCCAAGTTCGTCATCAATCAATGGCAGAAGGGAACAGAGAATATGAAAACGCCTCGAATCACGGTCACAAAGCAAAGCGACTCTGGACGGAACGAAAAGTTTCACGACAATCAGACCGGAGCCGACTTGACTCGGGCCAAATTTGTCAGCGCCATCGAGCAAGGACAGTACGACGATTTTCACGTACGTGTAATTAACGGAGTGAGGACTCCGGTATCAAATCCAGACGGGAGTAAGCAAAATAATCTAGACTAACTATCTGGATTAGATTGGGCTATTGTGGATCCCTTCCGAATCGAGGCAATTAATACTCGGGATGCCGAGGAGCGAATATTTGGCGTATCGGATTTCCTGGAAAATTCCAAGCACGAAGGATAGCGTCAGGTGGATAGCGCTACCATGTCAACTGGGATTCAAATTCGCCTTTTCTCCAACCACGATCTTATCGGCAAAGTACGCGTTGCTATGCCCCTCGCATTGGAACCCAATTCCATGGAAAGAACCACGTTTCATCTTGTCAGAATACACTGATCGACCCTGCACTTGGATCCGACAACAAACATCACCGCATCCACAGCCCCTGCGAAATGGGAAGAATGCGACAAGACGCTCTTCCAGGTGGATGCTGTTATCGAGCCACCGCCCTCGAACGGTACGAGTCTCAATAGGATCACCCATCTCCCTGTCCTCTCGAAACTCAATGTTCACTAAAGCAGGAGCACCAGACTCCGAGACGGGAAGGTCGTACTTGAGAACCCTGAAAGCGTAATGCTCACAGTAGGATTCAATCTTTGGCCCGAAGGCTTCCCCGTAAAGAGTAAAACCCATCGTTTTCCAGAAGGGAACGCTTGTCCTTGGCTGACATTGAACAATCAAGACATTTACCCTCTCCTTGCGCGCCTGCTCAATGAAGTACTCAACAATTTTTGTCCCATACCCCCTCTTTCTATGGGATGGGTGCACTTCCATTATACTTGGGGCAAGCAATCCGCCCACTCGAAAGGCAACTTGCGTAATCCGACGCAATGCGGCCACCGATTCCGAGGGAAGGCGGCCACCCTTTCCGAGGGAAAGCGGCCACCCTTTCCGAGGGAAAGCGGCCACCGATTCCGACGGAAGGCGGCCACTTTATGAGGAGTTGAGCGCAGG
>JBHEKR010000286.1:0-8154 GCA_041859365.1 Candidatus Hydrogenedentales bacterium | reverse complement strand
AGAAGCTGAGCGGCGAGATCGGCCAGTTCGCCAAGCGGCAGGACACGTGGTTTCGCAGGATGGAGCGCAACGGCATCGAAATCCACTGGATCGAAGAAGGCCGCCTGGATCAGGCGCTGTCCGTGATCCAGGCACACCAGTGAAGGGAAATGCTTTGACCACCCTGCAATTCCGTTTGCAGCCAGCGTTGCAGGGACAGCAGGGACGACAGAGACAGCAGGTTCTGACTCCTGACGTCCCTGCCGTCCCTGTAGTCTCTGCAACTACGCAGGAGTGGAGTCGAATGTACGCAAAGCGCCGTTTCTCTTCCCTTCCGTGTTTTTCCGTGCCTTCCGTGGTCGAACCTCTTTTCGTTTTTTTCCTCGCTGGCGCGTGCCAATGAGAGATCCCGTTCTCGCCTATCTCCAGAAGCGCGCCGTGCATCGCTCCTGGCCGTGGATCGAGGGCGATCTTCGCGCCGACGGCCTTACTCAGGCCGTGGTGATTCCCGTCCTTGCGGAATCGGCCAACCTCTTCCACACCCTGAGCGATCTCGCCGCGAATCCGCCCGCGATGCTGGAAAAGACGCTGGTGCTCGGCGTGGTAAATAACCGCATACCAGACATCGCGGGCGAAGCCGATTGCGCGGACAACCAGCACACGCTGGAGGCCCTCCCCGCGTTTGCGGCGGCCCACCCAGCGCTGCGCCTGGCGTGGATTGACGCGGCCCGTGAAGGGCGAGAACTGGGCCCGAAGGACGGTGTGGGGCTGGCGCGGAAAATCGGCCTCGACGCCGCCCTCGCGCGTCTCCACGAATCTGGCGCTGAAACTGGCGGAACGCTCATCAGCCTTGATGCCGACACGCGGGTGGAGTCGAACTACCTCGCCACCATCCACGATTTCTTCCAGGCGGAACGGCGCTGGGCCGCGGTGGTGGACTATGCCCATCCCATTGACGGCCCCGATGATGGGGTGCGCGCGATCTTAAGTTATGAGCTCTTCCTGCGCTACCAAGAGCTGGCCTGGCGCTTTGCGGGCTCGCCCTACGCCTACCCCGCCATCGGCTCCACCATGCTCTGCACGGGAGAGGCCTACGCCGCTTCGGGCGGGATGAACCGACGTCAGGCCGGGGAGGATTTCTACTTCCTGCAGCAACTCGCGAAGACGGGCCGGGTGGAGCGGGTCCACGGCACGACGGTGATTCCCTCGGGCCGCGCCTCGCACCGCGTGCCCTTTGGCACAGGCCGCAAGGTGGGTCAGTTTTCCGGGGACGAAGACGACGCCTATCTCACCTATCATCCCGAGACGTGGACGGTGCTCCGGTCGTGGCTGGCGCTGGTCGATGGCAACCTCGACGCCACCGGCGCATCGCTGCTGGCGGACGCGGAATCGATTGCGCCCCAACTGGCCGCCTGGCTCTCCGCGCAGGACTTCGATGTGGCGTGGGAGCGCATTCGAACCCACTGCAAAAGCCCGACCCAGCGCCGCAGCCAGTTTCACGGGTGGTTCGATGCCTTCCGCACCCTGAAACTCGCCCACCACTTGCGCGACAACGGTCTCGAACGGCAGGATCTTTTTGAGTCCATCGCGAAAGTTATGGGGTGGCTGGAGATGCGAGCCCCCATCGCAATTACGACCGCCCTGCGCCACGACACCAACGGCCAGCGAACGATACTGCGGCATTTGAGGGAACAAGCTGAAGGCTGAATATGGGTCTTATGCGCCCTACAGCGATTCCAGCGGCGCCACTTCTTCCGTCACAATCGCCGCTTCGGCTGGCGCAGGTGCGGCATACGAAGGCGGGCCATTGCCCTTGATGTAGGCTTCCTTGTACTTGCCGCCGCGATAGCCGGTGCGCCGGTCAATTTCCACAAACTCGATATTATCCGGCACTTCGAAGTCCTTCACGGGCATGCCGTCTTCCGCCGCCTTGATGAACTCGATCCACACGGGTGCCGCCTGATGGCCGCCGGTGAAGGTCAGGCCATCGCGATCCCGTCCTTCGCCCAGAGGGCGGTTGTCGGCATAGCCCAGCCACACCACGCAAGTGAACTCGGGTGTAAACCCGGCAAACCAGGCGTCGCGGCTGTCGTTGGTCGTGCCCGTCTTGCCACCACGGGGGCGATTGATGACGTGGGTCCGCGCGCCCGTGGGGCTGTAGCCGCCGCCGGGGAAGGGCGTGGCCACACCCTGGAGCATGTGGTTCACCACAAAAGCCACATCGGCCGGCATGGCCTCGTCCACCTGGGGATTTGCGTTGTAGTCATAGCGCGTGTGCCCATCGCGATCCTTGATATCGGTAATCAGGATGGGGCTGTAGCGCTTGCCGCCGTTCGCAAAGATGGAGTAGGCCGTGCACATTTCCATTACGGTGACGTGGGGCGTGCCCAGGGCGATGGTCAGGCCCTGCTGGGGATCGGTCTGGATCCCGCAGCCTTCCAGATAGGAGCGCACAAAAGGCGCGCCAAGTTGCTCCACCAGCTTGATGGACACGATGTTGATGGAACGCTCCAGCGCCTGACGGATGGGCATGGGGCCGTGGAACTTACCATCGAAGTTCTTGGGAGCCCACGCTTTTCCGGCTGTGTTGACCCGGACATAGGGCGCATCCACGATGATCGTGGAAGGCGTCATGTCCGAGGCGATAGCCGCCGCCCAGACGAAAGGCTTGATACTCGATCCGATGAGGCGCTTGGCCTGGGTCGCGCTGTTGAACTTCACCGTGTCAAAGTCGCGCCCGCCCACCATGGCGCGGACGAAGCCCTTGGAGCCTTCGCGATTGTCGGTGCAGACGAGGGCGCCGGAGACGGGCACAAACTCCTCCTCGCGTCCGACTTTGGTGAGCCAGGCCAGCTTCTTCTCGTCGAAGCGATCCAGCGCGCCCAGCAGCGCTTTCTCCGCCGCCCGCTGCATGCGGATGTCGATCGTCGTGTTGATCTCCATGCCCTGCTCCAGCACTTCTTCTTTATTGAACTTGTCGTAGATGAACTTGCGCACTTCCTCGGCGAAATACGGCGCCTTGAATTTCGAGGGCGACCAGACCCCCTGGCCCGACTTCTCTCGCTCCAGCCGCTCTTCCGGCGTAATGACGGACACATCCAGATCTTCGGCCATTGCCGCGTCATACTGCGCCTGGGTGATGAAGGCATTCTCGGGATCGAGCATCTGACCCAGCACAATATCCCGGCGCGTCTTCGCATTTACCGGATTGTGGATGGGCTCGTTGGCATTGGGCGCGCGGGTGAGCCCCGCCATGGTGGCGGCCTCCGCGATGGTCAACTCGCGACAGCTCTTGCCGAAATACTGCTGGGACGCCGCCTCGACGCCGTAGGCGCTGATGCCCAGGAAAATCTGGTTGAGATAAAGCTCCAGGATCTCGTCCTTGGTGAACTCCCGCTCCACCTGAAGCGCCGTGATCATTTCCCGGATCTTTCGCTCGGGCGTGACTTCCTTGCCGACGGAGAGGTCTTCAATATTGCGGACGACCTGCTGGGTGATCGTGCTCGCGCCGCGAAAATTGCCCGTCTGCAATCCTTGGAAGGCCGCATTGAGAATCGCGTCGGGCCGGACGCCCTTGTGCGCGTAGAAGGTATGGTCTTCGGTGGCCAGGAAAGCCTTGACCAAGTGGAGGGGCATCTCGTTCAGCGGGACAAGCTGGCGCTCTTCAATGGTGAACTGACCCAGCATGACGCCGTCGCTGGAGTAGACCTTGCTCCCGATGTTGGGCCGGAATTCCTCCAGCGTCTCGATGGTGGTCTTCGCATCTTCCAGCACCCACACAAAAACCCCGAGGCCCGCGCCCCAGGCCCCGCCCATGACGAGCATGAGAAAGAAAAACAGACCCGCACAGCCGCGGTTCACGGTGCTCTTCTTCTCGTTGGAGGGTGCTTTTTCTGCCATGATGCTGCTGTGCGTCCCTTGTGGTGCGATACCCGGAAAGGTGGGCGGGCCGGGTATGGGTGGCCTGAGTTGGGTGCCCTCAGTTTACCACCCGGCCTTCCGTCGGGGCAAAGAGCACTGCCTGTTCGGGTATCTATCCCCGGACCAGCCTTCAGGTTTCATCCGGCTGTGGCAGGGCGCCCCAGCGGCCACCACGAAACCAGATTCGAAATATCTCCTGCGCCGCAATGGCCCCCGACACATCCGCTATCAGATCCACAATATCCGGTGAGCGGTTGGGCACAAAGTACTGATGGCACTCGTCGAAGGTGCCGTACGCGAACACCGCCAACACGGGGACCACATGAAACACCCAGGGCAGATGGGGCTTGCCCGATCGGTGCAAGCCCACGGAAACCACAGCCGCCAGCCCCCCGAAAAGGACGAAATGGGCCATTTTGTCGAGATGGGGGATCTTAAAGCCTGACCCGGGCGGCATGCTCTGATTCGACAGCCAGAATATGAACACACAATAGGCCAGCACGGCCACATAGTAACGTGGTTTCAAGGGTGGGGCCTCCTGGGTCCCGTGGGTGATTTTCTCATGCCCGATGGGGCGCGCTGACGTTACCGACGACCGCGAGAGGGTATCATTCTTCGATCAGCGGCACCCGGGTTACTTCTATCCGAAGGATCACATCGTCAAAATCATAGGATGCCGGCACGTCTCCCACGCCGAGCACGCCGTCGTGGCGGCGAATGCCGTTGGGGGGCGCCGTGGCCAGACTGCGGTTATCCTCCTCCACTTCGGCGTCGGGCTCGTCGCCGGGAATCGGCTCCGGCCCAAGGCGGGAGGCGTCGTCGTTGATAAAGTCTTCCAGTTCGTTGTTTTCTTCGATACCGGCGTCGTAGCCAAAAGCGAAATAGACTGCGGAGCCCGATTCGGGGAGCACGGCGCGATCAATGCCCCAGAAGCCGTCGTTGGTTCCCAGGAGCCCCCCGGCCAGAGAAAGGACATCCCCGGGAACCGCATCGATCTCCAGGGTCTGGGTATCGGTCAGATCGGGGCCCGAGCCGACATGAACGCCAAATCGAGGCACCACCAGACCCATGGCGGGCATGGGCAGTACCGTGTAGGCCACCTCCGTGACGCCACGGCGCGCCTGCAGGTCGTCGATCAACGTGCTCAGCTCGCCCGCCTCGGCCAGCCCGCCGATGCCCGGTCCCGCGTGCTGTCCTTCCTCCCACATGGCCACGTCCGGCACGTGGGCCGCCGCCACGATGGGACTCATGGGGTGATTGCTGATATTGCGTACTTCAATGGCGTAGCGGCGCAGATCTTCCCCGTCGTCTGGACACCCACACAACAGGGTGGGCGCAAGGAACAGGATGAAGGCTGATAGCTTGGGCGTACGCACAACGAAACTCCAGAGATTACCGCGACTCAACCGCTATGGTAACCGAAGCAGGCCCAAAGTTTGAAGTTCAAAAGCAGAATCGATCCTCCGCGCCAACTCTCCAGTCTCCAGTCTCCAGTCTCCAGTCTCCAGTCTCCAGCCTCCAGCCTACAGCCTACAGCCTTCATCCTCCACTTGATCCCTTCCCCCACCTTTGCCACAATGGCCCAATCATCAAGCTTGACGCGCAACCAGCGGCGTTTTCCGTCGTTTCAGAGATAAACCATGCTGCATTCCATGGCCCGAATTTCGGGGATCGCCCTCCGGATCGGTCGCGAAATCGGGCGGCGCTTACGCGGCCACGGCCTCCGATCAGCGTGGATCTGCGCCCGGGTTCACCTCTACAACGGCAGTCTGCGCCTGCGCAACCGCTTCCTTTCCGCGAACAGCGTGGAATGTCCCTGCTGCGGCTGGCGCGGGTCGGGATTCCGCGCCCTGGACTGTGGCCAGTTTCTGGTGCACGAAGTGGAATGTCCCCACTGCGGCGCCCACGAGCGGCACCGCTTTCTCCACCTTTTCCTCACGCGTCGCCCGCCGGCCTTCATGAGCGCGCCGGGACGCATCCTCCATTTCGCACCCGAAGCGAGCGTGCGTCGCTTCATTGATCAGAATCCCGACACCCGCTGCATCTCCACGGACTACGCAAGAGGCGTCTATGAGCGCATTCTTCATGGCGTCGACGGCCCGCTCTTTATTTCCGATATTCACCACATGCCGCTGGCGGATGATGCGATCGACGGTATATTCCGCCTCCACGTGCTGGAGCATGTGCGGGATGATCGCGAGGCCATCCGCAATCTTTATCGCGTCACGCGGTCGGGCGGCGAGGCGGTGCTGATGGTGCCCTTCATGATGAACCAGACGGAGACGGAGGAGTACGGCGCCCCGGACCCGGAGTTGTTCGATCACGTTCGGGGTTATTCGCCGCTGGACTTCAAAGAGCGCCTCGCGCCTTTTGACTATGAGGAGATCGTGCCGTCGGCCATGCTGCCGCCGGGCGATGTGGACCGATACAAGATTCCGGACAGCCAGGTGATCTACCTCTGCCGGAAAGGAGGAGACCCGAATGCATAAGTCCCTGTTGACCCTGGTCGCGACGACCCTTGTGGCCCTCTCCGCACCCGCGACCGAGTTCCCCGCCTTCGACGCCCTGCCGGTGCAGACCGCGCTGCCCGATGCCTTCACCATGATGGACGGCACGAAGATAACCACCGCCGAGGAATGGACCGAGAAGCGCCGTCCCGAATTGATCGCCCTCTTCAAGCACTATGTCTACGGCTTCGCCCCCGATGCGCCGGAAATCGAAGTCTCCGAGACGGTGCCGCCCCAGCCCGTTCTGGAGGGAAAGGGCCTGCTGAAGCAGCTTACCATCCGCTTCAAGAATCTGCCGGGTGACAATGCACCGCGCATTCGCCTGGCCCTGTTTCTGCCCACCGCCGCAACGGGGCCGGTGCCGGTTTTTCTCGCGCCGAACAAGTGCGGCAACTATGAGGTGCTGCACGATCCGGCTATCCAATATGACGCCGCGACGTGGTGTCCGGATAATTGTCCGGACCCCGCGACCGAGGGCCGCGGGGCCAATGAAGACTACTGGTGCGTGGCCTCCATCCTCGATCGGGGCTACGCCTTCGCCACCTATCACGACAGTGACATCGATCCGGACAAGCACGATTTTACCGACGGCGTCCACGCCGCCTATGGAGCCGAGCACCCAATTTCGGGCGATAGTTGGGGCACCATCGCCGCGTGGTCGTGGGGCCTGAGCCGCTGCATTGATTACCTCGTGACCGATCCCGCCATCAACCCTGCCCAGGTGGCGGTGCTCGGCCATTCGCGCCGAGGCAAGACCGCCCTGCTCACGGCCGCGCTCGACGAGCGCGTGGCCCTCGTGGTGCCCCACCAGTCTGGTACGGGCGGCATGGCCCTGAGCCGGGACAACGATCAGGAAACGACCGAACGGATCAACCGTGTTTTCCCGCACTGGTTTTGCGATAACTTCGTCCAGTTCGATCTGAAGGAAGACAAGCTGCCCATCGACCAGCACCTGCTGGTGGCCCTCGTGGCCCCACGTCCGCTGCTGGACACCGAAGGGCTGCAGGACACCTGGGCCAATGGAAAAAGCGCGCTGAAGGGCATCATGGCCGCTAACCGCGTCTATAAGCTGCTGGGCGCACCCGGCATCAAGGGCGGCGGCATGATCCAGGGTCCCGCAAAACTCACCAGGGAAAACACAGGCAATCTGCTCCAATATCGCCTGAACACGGAGCACGTCCTCACGCAGGAATACTGGAACGCCATCCTCGATTTTGCGGACATTCAGTTCGGACGGAGCTGACGAAGCACTTTCTCGAAAAAGAGAGTTTTCACCACGAAGAGCACGAAGCGCACGAAGGAAAAAGCTGGCGCCTATCGCATCGCAATCCTTTGCGTCTCAGCGCCTTTGTGTGACCCATTTTATTAGATCTCACGCGAAGAAAGGCGATGCCCTTGGCATACGAGAAAGTTGCCAACCTTTCTTCCTTCGTGCCCTTCGTGCCTTCGTGGTTAAACATTCTGACGCCCCAAATTATGGAGCCTCTTCAACATCGCTGATCGATCACACATACCGCCCATCCTGACTCTGCCACCCCTGTGGGCGCTCGCGGTGATGGCCTTCATTGGCGTCATCGATCCGGTGAGCCATGTAATCATCCGCCACTTCCCGCCCGAAGGCGCCGCGCCGACAGGCGGTCACACTGTGGACACTATTTTTTATCTCGCGGGCATGGAGCACGCTCACCCGCCGTGGACCTCGCCCTACACGCTTTGCGGCGAGCCCTACACCAAGGGCGATATCTCC
>JBHEKR010000070.1:0-18802 GCA_041859365.1 Candidatus Hydrogenedentales bacterium | reverse complement strand
CCCGCGAAAGAGCAGCAACGACCAGGCGTGCGGGACCGTCCCGCGCTTTTCAATTTCACGACACCCTCAATTCCAGTAGAAATTTTCCCGTTCTATCGAGAATCAAGTGTTTCCAGCCAGGACGCATAGCCGAAACGAAGCCCGAACGATGCGATGGCTCTTGCGTAAAGCGTGATTCGGGCGATCACCTGAAGCTCCGATTCGGCATCCATGTCGCCATCGCTTTCATCCCCCACCCACGCCGTCATGGCCTCGCAGAAGCCAGCGCAATAACCCGCCAGCTCCAAGGTCAGTCGGCAAAACTGGCGAATGTACAGTTCGTACTCTTCATCCAGATCGCTCAAAAACATATAGTTTTCCCTGAAAGAGCGGTACAGGTCGTCTTCGCGCGCGTCGAAATCTGATAGCGGCAACACGGTCAATCGACCCAGCGGGTCATTCTCCAATCGATACCCGCGTATCCCAATATACTGGCGATAAAGATCGGTCGGCCAGCGTCCGGCAACGGAATCCGAGTCAAGTCGATCGTTGAAGAGCAGGCGCTCGATTTTGATGGTCGATGCGAACAGGCCCATGTGGTCGGAAGTCCGGTCGGGCTGATAGACGAGAACCTGGGCGAGGGCGAGAAAGAGGTTGGAGAAGGTCCACGGCTTCAGGTCGGTGTCGTATTCGAGGTCATTGTCATACTCCCCGGCCAGGGGGAAACCCCGCTCCATGTCGGACAGAATAGCAACCCGGCGGGCGACGTCCTCGCACATTTCCCAGACGTTCGCCAGCGACGATCCGTGAATAAGCCCCTCGGAAATGCCATCCGCACTGCGTTCAAGCACTGCTTTGAACCGCGCATCACAACGCGTCGCGACGTTTCGGAAGAACGCTATTTCAAACATCCTGATCGTCTTCCCGTTTGAAGTATTCCACTTTTTCACCGCCCGGATGAACGAACACCAGCCGCGCGCACGCCGGACACGCCCGTAAGCTGCCCACAAGCTGTGCGCTTCGAGCGACGGCCGTGAGGCGCTCTTCACGCGTCGTCGCCTCGCGGATTTTTCGCTCCGACGCAAGGAAGCGCCCAAACTTGGCGTCGGGGATCACCGCGAAGGAAGTGCGCTGACGAACCTTTGGCTCGGACGTGAACAGGTGCCCGCAGAGGCATTTCATGGGGTCGTCTTTTCGCCATCCACAAGTGGCTCAAGCATCACATCGCCCAGATTAATACGAAATGGGCTACTCTGCGAGGCAAACGCGACTTCGGTGGAGTACTCGACAACATGCGGCTCAAACCCGGGAGCGGCCACCTTGACCGAGAAAATTCCAGGGCCGCCGTCTGCACGTTTGAGAGTTCCTTTCAAGCGATTCCCGAGTCCATATCGTTCGCTCCAATTCACCCACCCGTCGAACGCTATCTTCCCGGCTTCATCGGAGGTTGCATACTCCACGTCCTCAATGCGCGCTCTGGCTCCGTACTTCAGAGAGAAAAGTAACTGAGCATCTCCCACCGGCTCCGAAGTCACCCGATTGCTCACCTTCCCATCAACACTGACCTCCCTGCCACCGCATGCGATTGTCGTTATGCAACCGGAAAGTAGCAGGGTGCAAGAAGCCACCAGAAACAGCCCACACGTCCTCTGATTCATCTCAATTCTCCTTAGAGCGTTAGCCCGAATGTCGGATCAATACCCAGAATCGTGAAATACGTTCCCTTATGAACGCGAACTGCGCCTCATTTCCCATAGCCCTTGTTGAGCCGATAAACAAAGGCCAGCACCTCGGCCACCGCCTTGTAGAGCTCCTCGGGAATGGCCGTATCCACGTCCAGCTTGGCCAGCAGGCCCACGAGATCGGGATCTTCCTTGATATGGATGCCCTCGGCGCGGGCGATCTCCATGATGCGCTCCGCCAGGAGTCCCTGGCCTTTCGCGACCACGCGCGGCGCGGCATCTTCCTCGGCCTTGTAGCGGATGGCAACGGCCTGCTGGCGCTTTTCGGGAGGCGCGGGATCCATCATGCCTCCAGGTCCAGTTTCTGATAGGGCGCGAGGAGGGTGATGAGCGCCTCGTCCCGATTGCCATCCCACAGGGTTGCGGTGACCGTCGCTTTCGCGAAACCCGCCTCCGAAAGGGCAGCTTCCAGCGCGGGCGCCTCGCCTTCCAGCAGCGCGAGTACCTCGGGGTCCTCCACGCGGAAGTGGCAGCCGCACTGGTTTCCCGCGCTCTGGAGGGCCACCCAGAGGGGACCGAGCTGGGTGGTGTCGAGATCCAGCACGGTGCGGGACACGGCCCCGCCAGCCTCGCGTCCGCCCGACCGCTCCTGAAAGGTGTGGATCTGGGCGCGATGAAACCCGTCCCGCTCGCGCACGGGGAGTTCAATGAATTGGTAGGACTGGTCCAGCCCGCGCAGGTTTTGCAGCTCCGCGCCCGTGGCCCGCTCCTGGATGCGTTGCGCGAGGGCTTTAAAGGTCTCCACCTCGCCATCGTCTTTCAGCGACTGGAGGAAGGCCGGATCAGAAAGCAGGCGATCCGCCAGGCTCCCGGGCGTCTCCTTCAGGGAGGCCAGCCCCTTCTGATCCCCCCCCGCCTTCAAGGCGGCGGCGATCCGCGCGGTGGCGATCTGCTCCGCCCGGCTCCGCAACACGAGGGCATGCCACGCGGCGCTGTCGGTCGCGGGCACCAACCCGAGCCACTGGGCAATGGCCTGGACGGCCCCCTGCCCGAGCCCGCTCTGGTTTGCGGCCGAAGCGATGATCTGGCTGAACTGATCGAGGTCCGCTCCGGGCGCGCGCTCGGAAAGCAATACCGTCAGCAGCGGCTGAAGGGAAGAGAGCGTCGCGGGCGCGTGGCGCGGGATCATCCCGTGAATCCGCGGGGCAAGCTCCAGCTTGCCCAGAGATTCCAGGATCGGCGCGAGTACGCGGCCGAGGTTGGGCTGGGCCGTTGCGCCCGGTGACGACCCGGCGGCCAGCTCCGGCGTGATGGTCAGTTGGGGCCCGCTCGCCGTGGTCGTGAGTTGAAACGTCACGCGCTGGCCCGGCAGCAGGCCCGTGCCGTCATCGAGGGGGATCTGGAGTCGTCCCGAGGTGAGCACGAGGACATTGTCCTGCAGGCGGACCACGGCGGCATAGGTCTGTCCGGGCTGGATCGATTTCGCCACGGGCAGGGCCGCTATGGACTGAAAGAACTGTGGAATCCCGCCTACCATGGGGTACAAGCCCCTTGATGGTCCGGACTATCAAAGAAACTGGACTCGAAGACTCTTTGGAAGGCTTTACCCCCCCTACCCCCCCGCAAGCGGGGGGGAACGTGCAAGAGCGTCGGAGTATTCGGGATCGGTTCCCAGGGCCAGCGTGGGGAAGAAAATTGCATGGCGTTAGTCGCCACGTGCCCTCGTGATCCCGATTCTCGTCTTAAGGGGCTCGGACTGTATAAATCCAACTTCACGCCGTGGTCCCCCCCGCTTGTGGGGGGGCAGGGGGGGTAAATACGTGAGAAGGCTCCAGTCATCACGATCATTCCGGAATCGAAACGTCGCTTTTCCGGCGCTGGCAATTTACGGCTGCCCTGGCTGGGCCTGGCGCGCGAGGCTGAGCATCAGCCGCACTTCACCCTTGCCGATGCCGAGTTCCCGCGACACTTCGGCGACGGTCATGCCGGCTTCGCTGTATTCGAGCACGCGCTGCTGGAGCGGAGCGGAAAACTGGACCTCTTCCACGGCCCCGCCGTTCCCCCGCATCGCCTCGGCCATGGCGCGGGTCTGACCGGGCATCTCCACCGGGGCGAGGGGGGCGTCGTGCCCCATGGGCAAATTGAGCAGCGCCCGGAAGGCCTCGCGGGCCGCTTCTCCATTGCCTGAGACTTCGAGTTCCGGTTCGTCTTCCTCAACGGGAGCACTGGCGCGCGTCACGTCCGCAGGGGGCCTTGGCGCGGGCGCGGCGCGGCGCTCTTCGGCCGGCGTACCATTGGCGGCGCCGCTCGCACCGGAGCCGAGCAAGTCCTCGGCTATCCATGATGAAAAAGGTGCCTTGGTTACGCCCGTATCCGCCAGCTTGGCTTCTTCCGCAGGCGCCAACGCCTTGGGGGTCGGCGCGGGTCGGGGCGGCATGGGGCTATCGGGGCGGGGTGCTGGACGGGGCGGCGTCACCGGCATATCGCGCACGTCCGGCGTGCCCGATCGCACCAGGATTGACGAGGGCTGCGGCGTCGTGGTGACGCGATGGGAAGGTTCGCTGCGCGGCGCTTCCGGCGGCTTCGGAGGAAGGGGCGCGGGTCGCTCTACGGGACGGACCGGGGCGGCTACCGCGACCGCCGCTTTGCCCGCGTGCCCGATTTGCCGGAAGAGCCCGTCGATCTGGACCTGGGCCTCTTCCAGCTCGGCAACGATACGCTGCTGCTTCTCGTAGAGTTGCTTGTTCTTCTCCATGCTGAGATTCAGGATGTGCTTCACCTGGCCCATCTTGTGCTCCAACTCTTCGTTGAAGTCCTTGGCCAATGCTTTCTGCTGGCCGATGATGTCGCGCATGGTCTGGAACAGGATGGTCATGTCGGTGATATCGGCCCGGGCCTGCCTGAGGCGCTGTTCCGTCTTGGCCTCGTTGCGGCGCAACATGACACCGAAAAACGCGGCCGCAGCCAGGCCTACCGCGCCCAGAAGGAACACGATTATCATGGCGCCTTGTTGTTGTAGGAGTTCCGTCATCGACTTGCCTGTTTACCCGTTCCGTATGGTGGCACGCGGACCGCACGGATGTGTGCCGGTCGTGGCGCCGCTAAATTTCTATATCGAGTCGGTGCGAACTTTCATCATCCGCCACCACCTCTTTCTCGGCCGCATTGTAGAAGTGGCGGGTCCGCGTGTCTTCCGACTCCGCCGAACCGTCCCCCTGGCGCTTCCGCCGCCCACTGAAAGGGGTTCTGCGGCGCAATTCCCGATCGACCTCTTCATTCTTCTGCATGGCCTGATGCACCTGGGTTTCCGCGTTGGCCCGGGCATTGGCCATCTCGGCCGAGGCGCGGGCCTGGGCGGCGAGGGAAACCCGGTCGGCAATCTGCTGGATGCGCTCCGCCGCCGTGGCGCGTCCCATCTCAGTTTGTGGATCGATCGGTTGGGGCATGGGAACCTCTCGCGGGGGCGCCGTTACCGCTCTTCGTTAACGGCCTTTCGAAGGGCTTTCATGGCGGCGCTGTGAATCTGGCAGATCCGGGATTCGGATACATTGAGCACCACGCCGATTTCCTTCAACGTCAGTTCTTCATAGTAGTATAAGTTTAGCACTTTTTGCTGCTGGTCGGGAAGTTCGAGAATTGCGTGGACCAGGGCGGTCTTGCGCTCCTCAAGTTCCAGCCCTTCCGAAGGATGGGCCGCGTTGGAACTGCCCACCACTTCGTGCTTGCGCGTTTCGGAGTGATCGTCCGAGGGCAGATAGTCGTCCAGCGACAGGACCTGGGCGGTCTGGAGCTGGGCCATGGTGTCTTCCACGTGCTCGGGGGTCGTGCCGACTTCGGTGGCGATGGATTCGATGGACGGTTCGCGCCCCTCCACATGGCGGAGCTTCTCCCGGGCCGCGCCCACCTTGCGCGCCATGGTGCGCAGGGAGCGCGGAGCCCAGTCCAGCGAACGAATCTGGTCGATGATCGCGCCGCGAATGCGAATCGAGGCGTAGGTCGAGAATTTAATGTCCTGGGTATGGTCGTACTTTTCAACGGCGTCCATGAGGCCCATGCAGCCCCAGCCCACCAGATCATCCATTTCCACGTTGCTGGGCACGTGAATCGCCATACGACCCGCGATGTACTTCACGATACGCATATGATGCAGGATCAGGGCGTCCCGCGCCGTGGCGTCGCCTTTTTCCTTGTAACGTCGCCAGAATTCTTTCTCGTCGGATTCCGTCACCGCAAACTTTCAATGCGTTCCCGCGCGCTGACGATCTCGGTGATGCGCAGGCCGAATTTCTCGTCCACCACCACAACGTCGCCGCGTGCGATCAGTTTTCCATTAACCAGCAGGTCCACCGGCTCGTCGACCATATGCCCGACCTCGATGATGGAGCCGGGACCCAGTTTCATAATATCGCCGATGGGCATTTCCACGTGGCCGAGGCGAGCCGTGGCAATCAGACCGATGTCGAGCACCATGTCCAGATTGCCATGGGGAATATAGGGCGCCGGTGCGGGCTCGGGAGCCCCCGTAACCGCGCCGCCACCGCCGAATCCACTTAAGATATCGTTCATCTCGGCGGGGCTCAGCTCCGCCTGCGCGCCCAGCTCCGCGCCGGGCTTCGCTTTGAGCTGGTCCGCAGGCACCATGGCCTCGAGGCTCTGGCTGAGCAGGGCCATGCCAGCCCCCGACAACCCGGCATTGTCCGTAAAGGTGAAGGGCACCACGGACCCGCCAGGTCCGAGCAGTTCGACCAGCGGCCCCGCACCGTCGACGCCATCGTCGAGGAGCAGCACTTCATCGAGCTGCTCCACGTTACGGCCGAAGCGCTCCATGAGGTTTGTCACGCCGCCGCCCAGCGCGGGGTCGGCAATCTCCTGCAACATGGAGCGCTCGTCCATGGTGAGCGCGTCCCGCGCGACAAAATCCTGCTCCTGGATCATGGCGGCAAAGCGGGCCGCGTCGGTCACGGTAAAAAGCAGGGCCACGGAGCCCAGATTGTTGCGGATTCGGCCCTGCATGATGACGGGAAACTGGGTCAGGCACTCCACCGCCTTCGGCTCGTCCAGCACGGCGGGCGTTCCGACGTTGTAGTCGAAGGACGTGCTCAACATGGCATCGAGCACGTCGAAGGCCCCCTTGAGGAGGCCCGTGGCTACGATGTTGGCTGCGATTGGGTTCATGCCGTCTCACTTATTCCTGGTAAAAATTCGTCAACTGGACCGCCGAACTTTCGCGGCGCCGACCGGGCCGGGCGAGGAACTTGGGCTTGTGCCCAATATCGATCTCCAGCGGGTAGTGGGGCGAGGTGTCCAACTGGATCACATCCCCCACGCTCAGATTGGCAATATCCTGAATCGACAGGCGCGCGCGCCCGAGGATAGCCTCCACGGGAACTTTGCTCTTCATCAGTGTCTTCTTGATGGCGCGCTGGGTGATGATGGTCATCTCCTCGCTCATGCGCCGCGAGAAATGGGCCTGCTGGGATATCTGATCCAGGATCGGGTTCAACACCAGCAGGGGAATACAAAAATTCATCGTGCCCACCGTCTCCCCGATGTGGACCTCGTAGCCCACCAGGATCACCATTTCACTGCCCGCCACGATCTGCACGATAAGCGGGTCGCTTTCCTGTTGGAGCACGCTGAGCCGAAACTCGATCAACTGCTCCCAGGAGCGGCGCAGACTGTCGAGGAGCATCATGACGATGCGCTGGATAATCCGGTTCTCGATCTCGGTAAGTTCGCGCGGCTCGGGCAGGGTCATCCCTTTGCCTCCGAGCACCCGGTCCACAATGGGAAATACCATGGAGGGGCTCATCTCAAGAACCGCAGTCCCTTCGAGGGGCGACATATTGATAATGGACAGCGCCGTGGGCCGCGCTACGGAGAGAATAAACTCGTCGTAGGTCAACTGGTCGATGGAGGTCAGATCCACCCGGACGACGGTGCGCAGAAAGGGCGGAAAGAGAATACTGACTTCGCGGGAAAAGGCTTCGAAGAGACTCTGAAGCCCCTTGAGCTGTTCCTTGGATACGCGCTCCGGTCGGCGGAAGTCGTAGGCGGCCAGGTGGACTTCCTGTTGCGCCTCCTCTTCGGCATCGCCAATCTCCCCCTCGGAGACAGCGCCGAGAAGCAGATCGACTTCGTCCTGGCTGAGAATATCGGCCATGCTAACCCTTCATCCCGATTTCAGTTCCGCGTGGGTCCAATGTCAGGCGAGTATAGCACAGGGTAGGGGGCCGCGCAACAACCCCCGAGGGGATAAGGCATTTATTTTGAGTTAGATACAGCGGGTCAAGCGGGGATCGAAACCACCGCCGGAAATGATTGTATCCCGACCCGTCAACCCCGGCGCACCCGGTGACGTTCTTGAAGATGAATCACATCCCTGTTTCAGGTTTTGGCGCCTGCTTACCCTCGGGCGCCGACACGGACCAAGTCCTGAAGACTTGGTCCGTGTTCCTTTTTTCCCAAATCAGCGGGTTCCCATCCACGCGTTCAGCAGGCGGCGCGCGCGAATTCCGAGGGCGGAGTCCTGCAACCGAAGCCCGTCAAGACGCCCGGAAACCTTGTCCTCAAATGACTTAAGCGTATCGGTGCTGTCAATCCAAATGCGCCGGAATGCGAAGGGCCCATCGGCAACGTCGACCGGACCATAACGATTGGAAAAGGCGAGGTCAAAGCCCGCACGCTGCACCGCCGCAACACTTTCGGCATCATAGTCCAGCGCGGAACCGTAGGGATAGGCGAAAGTGCGGACGGGCGCTTCCAGGATTTCTTCCAAATCGGCCTTGCACCCGGCAATCTCCTCCATCTGGCGTTCCGGCGTCAGGGTGGAGAGCCGAGGATGCTGCCGCGTGTGCCCGCCAATCGCCAGCCCGCGCGACGCCGCCTCCCGTAGCTCCTCCGGGCCCATCAAGGCTCCGCTTTCCGGCTCTTGCTCACCGGGCAAGGTTGCCCCAAGGCATCCGGAGACCACGAAAACGGCTGCGGGGAAGCCGTAGTGCTCCAGAATGGGCAGCGCATTGATAAGGTTGTCCCGGTAGCCATCATCAAAAGTCAGGGCGACCCCCGACCCACCCGCGGCGGCAGATTCGAGGGAAATCACGGTCTGATTTGCCGCAAGCCAAGCCATCTGGGCCGCGAAAGCTTCGGGCGTCACGTTCATTTCATAGCGACGTCGACCGATGCTGTGGTACGTGAGAATACGGGCCTGGGCCTGTCCAGTTCCCAGCCTGGGGCCCAAAGCGCCAAGGGCGGACTTCATGCCCCGCTTTAGCCCGTCCTTCAGGATCTGGCCCCTAGCCACGGGGCAGTTCCTTCGCCATCATGACGCCCCAGCCGTAACCCAGGGCGTAGCTGCAGTAGGCGCCAAAGCGCATGAACTGACCCTCGGCGAGGGCCTTGAGCAGACGCAGCGGATAACGGCCAAGCCGGTAGATCAGCGTGGTGCGCGGTTGGAACGACTCATCATGGAGGTCCTCATGGGTTTCGAAAACGGACTCGCGCTGAAACTTGTAGGCGTATGCGGAGCCGAAGCCGTTGCGGAAGAATATGCGCAACAACTTGCGCCAGCACGATGGCAGCGGATGATAAATTCGCGCCTGGGGCGCCAGCACGACACGGTAGCCCGCCTCGCGGATGCGCACCCGCAAATCGGGATCCAGACCGCGCAGCAGATCCTCCCGCTCACCACCAACGGCGTCGAATATGCGCCGGGGAATGGCACAACAACCGTGACACGCGAGGTCGCTGTCGGTCACGGTGTCTACCACCGGTGTGTGAAAGCGTGGAAACTGGAGGGCGGCTTTTTTCTGAAAATCATTGGCGTCCGGAAAAATCACAATGCTTGCCCCCGCCATACCGATTCTCTCGTCGTCGTCCAGGGTCTGTACGATACGCGCGAACACGTCGTCATCGGCCAGGAGGCTGTCGTCGTCGAGAATCATCAGGACCTCGCCCCGGGCCTGGGCCGCACCCTGATTGATAGCCTTTCCCTGGGGCGAGACGCCCTTGATCACGATGACTTCAAAGTCCGCAAAGGACTGTCGCTCCACGCTTTCGAGCAAGCGGGGAACACAACCGTCGCGGTATCCATCCCAGGAGGGAATAATGACGGAAAGCCGGGGTGTCTTGGGGCTTGGATTGTCCATGGCGGGAGTATACGATATTTAGTTGACAGTTGACAGTTGACAATTGATAACTATACGACGGACAAGACGGATTGGACTGATTAGCTTTATCGGTCCTATCCGTCTTATCCGTCCTTTTCAATCACAACGACTGGATCGTCCGATAACGTGTCAATTGTCAATCGTCAACTGCCCCCGGAGGCCCTGTTCGTGCGCCATTGCTTCTCCTGCCTACTGCTGTTTCTCGCGTTACTATGCTCGCCGCCGCTCTTCGCCGCGGAGAGCATCGAGGGCAAGGTGGTCTCCGTCGCCGATGGAGATACCATCACCGTGCTCAATGGCAAGGAGCAGATCAAGGTGCGGCTCCATGGCGTGGATGCGCCGGAGAAGGCGCAGGACTTTGGCACGGCCGCTCGCACCTTCACTTCCGAGGCCTGCTTTGGCAAAGAGGTTACCGTCGAAGTAAAGGACACGGACCGCTATGGCCGCAAGGTGGGCATCGTGACACTGCCCGATGGCCGGGTGCTGAACCATGAACTTGTGAAGGCTGGGCTCGCCCACTGGTATGAGGCCTATGCCGCGAAGGACGCCACGCTCAAAGGGCTGCAGGAGGAGGCGAAGTCCGCGAAACGGGGCGTCTGGTCGCGGTCGGATACGGTCGCGCCCTGGGACTTTCGCAAGGAAAAGCGCAAGCCGACTACGACAGCGCCCGACAAACCCTCCGCCGCTCCCCGCGCCACAAAAGCACCGCCCACAGAAAACGGCGATGCGAGTCAGGTTTACATCACCGAGACCGGCTCGAAATACCACCGGAGCACGTGCCGTTCGCTGAAGAAGAGCAAGCGGGCGGTCTCAAAGTCGGATGCTGTGGGGCGTGGACTTGCGCCCCGCGGCATTTGCGAGCCCTGAGCCATGATGTGCCCTACATCCGGAACCGCGAACTGCCCCGGCGTCGAAAGGTCATGGTGGCGCCTTGATGGGGAACGGACGGAATGTGCTCAGGGCCAGTTTCCCGATCAGAAGCGGGCTCGTCGATTGGTCCTGTGACCGCCGCCAGCGGGGAAGGCTCGGGGAAGGGCAGGTACGCTTCGGGTATGCGCTCCGGCCCGGCCACGCGGCGCCTGCGCGACGGCAGTGTATTCGGATTAAAGGCCTCGTAGGCGGGCTTGGTCGCCGCCGCCGCAGGCACCATGCAATAGCCGATGATATCGCCCAGATCGATGAGGAAGGCCAACGCGAGGAAGAATAGCTCCTTCCATCCTACCGTTTCGAAGTCAAAAAGCTTCTCGAAGAAGGCAAAGAGGGGATTCTCGACCGACACGGGCTGGGGCATTTCCACACCGGCAAGCGCGCCAGCATTTTTTACGGCCACCCGGAGTTGATCCTGCAATTGGAGCACTTCATCAATGGTTCTTGGTTGGCTGCTGGCCAGAAGGGCGTCGGCCTGTTCTTGGGCGATGAGGGCCTCTTCTATGCCGGATACCTCCACTGCGGTTTCTTTCTCCAGCACGGTCAGGCGGTGATCTTCTTGTTTGGCACGCCGCCCGTAGCCGGCCGGATCTTCGCGCAATCCCCGAATTTCGGCTTCAAGTTCCCCTTCCTGGCGCGCCAGGGCCTTTTCACTACCCTGCTTCTGAGACAACAGTTGCGTCCGTACCTCGGCCAGGTAGGTATCGTAGGTGCTCTTCACCTTGGCCGTCGAGTGGCGCAGGAAAAACTCGCGATCCCCCACCCGGTAGAGCACGTCCATGTTGAAGGTGATGGAAATGGAGGCCACTACGGTCATCCCGATGAGCCCGAAGATGTTCAGGCGCTTCTGACCGTCAATAATAGCGAGCTTCAAGGCGAAGAGCATGAGCCCAATGGCGACGGACAGCCCCAGTGCAAAAATGGAACAATCCCAAGTATAACCCCGCCCCAGCGGGATGGTTACCATCGGCTCGGGCATGATGGAGTCCTTCAAACTCGCGTAGGTGGTCCACATGGAGACCATGGTAAGCAAGACGACGGCAACGAAAATGGCCAATCTGGATATTGCGCCCATGAAAGCAAGACTCCCTTTGGTATGGCAACAGGTGTTATGGATTCCGATGCGCCCACACAAGGTAATCCACGGAGAGGGGGAAAGGTTCCAACGTAGTTGATAGTTGATAGTTGATAGTTGATAGTTGATAGTTGATAGTTGATAGTTGATAGTTGATAGTTGATAGCGGAGAACTTATGGGTTTTACGGGTCGTTTGGTTCGGTTCGTATGGAGTCCTGGTCCACTGGGCATTCGCTGTCAACTGTCAACTGTCAACTGCTACACTACCGGCCATGTACACCTCCTACACGAAAAAGAAACGCCCCCTCTTCCGTCGCTTGATTCGGTGGATATTCTTCACTGGATTCATCGCGTTTGTCCTGGTTTCCCTCGTCCTCGCGTTTTTCAGCCGCGAAGCGATCTACAACCGTTTTGTGCGCTTCCCCAAAGAAGCGGCGGCGTGGGATGCCATCCGCGCGGCGCGCCAGCCGGTGACGCTGGACGACGGCTGGGGCGAGTACCGGGGCAATTGCCACAGCCACTGCTATATCTCGCACGACAGCGAAGTGCCTTTTGAGACGATCCTCGAAGCCCTTAAAATCGCCGATCACGACTTCATATTCATGTCCGATCACACCGTGGACAACATTGCGGATTACTCGATTCAATGGAAGGGCCTGTACGACGGCAAGCTCTTTGTGCGCGGCTATGAAATGGACTATGGCTTCATGCCGTGGCGTCTGCCGGACGATACGAAGCTGAAGAAGGACGAAAAGCCGGAGGTGCTGGCACAACAGATCGACGCGCTGGGCGGTCTGCTGTTCTTCGCCCACTCCGAGGAAGAGCGCCGCTGGGATCTGCCCGAGCTGAATGGCATGGAGATTTACAATCTTCATACCGACACGAAAGATGAAGATGGTAATTTCTACCTGTCGCTTCTACCCGATATCCTGCTGAGCCTGAACGCCTATCCCGATCAGGTGGTCCGCCTGCTCTACGATCCCCACCCGGACATCATTGCCCGCTGGGATGAAATGAACAAGACCCGCAAGATTGTGGGTATTCAGGGAACGGACGCCCACCAGAACAACGGAATTCGGGCAATCTACACCGCGGAAGACACGCTGCGCATCGAGGACACCAGCCCCCAGACGCTGGCGGAATTCAAACTGAATTTCGCCACGCGCGCCTTGGTCCGCCTTTGCTTCGGCAAGCCCACCCCAGGGGAAAAGCTCTGCGGATTTGAGCTGGGCGCCTACGAACGCATGGTGCGTTACTCCGCCACCCATATCCTCGCCAATGAACTGACCGAAGCCGCCCTTTCCGACGGGCTCGAACAGGGTCGGGTCTTCGTGGCCTTCGACATGATTGCCGACGCCCGGGGTTTTGTGTTCTTCGCGGAAGACGGCGCGCAAAAGGCCGTCATGGGTGAGCGCATGCCCTTCAGCGATTCGGTGCGCCTGCGCGTCGGCTCGCCCAGCGCGGGTCGTATCAAGGTGCTGCGAGACGGAGCCGTGGTCCATCAGGTCGATGGCGCGGAATTGGATTTCAAACCCACCTTACGGGGCAACTACCGCGTCGAAGTGGAGCTGAATATCCTCGGCAAGTGGGTCACCTGGATCTACAGCAACCCGCTGCGACTGGAGTAATGGGACTGTCCAACAGCCCCTGCCCCGCTCGAAAACAAGCAGATCCGGTCGGTGGCAGGAAGTCCGGATTCATGACGCGACTCAAGGACTGTCCTGCGCAGTAACTACGCGGGACGGTCCCGTCAGGAAGCGTGGTTCCCTCCGATGGGGATGCGGGTGTCTTCGAAGTAGTTGTCATCGATGATGCAGGGCTTGGACACTTCCAGGAGCAAAGCGGGGCCCGCCCCGGTGAAACTGTGCCAGGTCCAGGGTTCGATGGGCAGTACGTCACCGGGATTCATACAGTGCCGACGTCCATCAACCACAACGTCGAGTTTGCCCTTGACCAGGAAAAAGGTCTCATGTTTGGTCTTGTGCCGATGCATGGGGCACGTCTGGCCATTGAATACGAAGAGATACTTGGCGCAGTAGCCCGCCTCCATCTCGTTGGCAATCCAAAACTCGATCAAACCGGTCTCGTAGAAGTCGCCCAGTCCGAAATCGAGCACCAGCGGCGGAATCTCGGGCAGTGCAACATCCCAGGCGTGGATCTGATCTTCAAATCGGGGCAAAGCTTCATCCTGGATCTCCTGCGAAGCGGCAATCTCCAAGCCTTTTTCGAGTTCTATCATGGGGGCCAATCTCTCCTCTGGGCTGGCTGCGAGACCGGAAGTGTACGGTTTGGAAGCGCTTGGGTGCAAAAGGGAAGGCTTCAGGCTTCAGGCTTCAGGCTTCAGGCTTTGGGCTTCAGGCTTTGGGCTTTGGGCTGAAAATGGGTCTTATGGTTCAGTGTGAAAACTGAAATTCCATAAGACCCATAGGACCCTTAAGACCCATAAGACTTCCAGACTCCTTACTGCTATCAAAACCTGCCGACCTCCGAATACAATCGTTATAATGGTTGTCAGCCAACCTGCAGCGAGTTGCCGGGGTACGTGCCTTGACTTGCGACGGCATTCCGCCGATGATGGAGGGATGGTGAGTCCTATCCTGTGTTTAGCGCCACCGCGTTCAGGGCCGCGCGGCGGCTTCCGGCGCGCCCTTTGCCTCGTGGGGTGCTCTGCCCTGCTGCTGTGCCTGTGCGCTCCCGCTTTTTCCGCCAATCCCCATGACCGGGCGGCACCCTACGCGGAGGCCTATCTTGCGGGCCGCTATGCCGAAGCCATCGAGGTCGCCGAAACTGCCTTCAGCGAAAAACTGGGTGTGGTGCCATCGGAATGGATTGCGGATCATGCCGAGCTTCTCTTTATCGTCGGGCGCTACGAGGAAGCCATCGCCGAAATGAGCGACGCCGTCCGGCGGGTCTATGAACCCCTGTACACCGTGCGCCTGGCCGAGATGTACCGCGCCATGGGCAAGCCCGACGACGCGGCCCAGGCGATTGATTTGGCTATCCAGCAGAGTCAAAGCGGGTATCGACAGGAATTCAGCCGGGAGAATCTTCTGGCCATGGGCCGGGTTGCCCGCCTGCAGGGGGAGAATCCCCGGCGTATTCTCCAGATCTATCAGGAGCGCCTTCTCGGGCGCTTTCCCGATTACGCCCCCGGTTTCGAGGCGGCGGGCGAGATCGCCCTGGAGGGCTATGGCTACGACTTGGCTGAGAAATATTTCCTGGCGGCGCTCAAACTCGACGAAACACGCCAGACCGCCCTGGCCGGTCTCGCGGCGACCTACCACCAATCGGGCGACTCCCGCTTTGACGAGGTGCGCGCAAAACTCGAGGCGCTCAATCCCAACCATCCCCGCCTGCTCTGCCTCGTGATCGAGCGCCTGCTGACCGCGGGTGAGGGCGACGCCGCGACCGCGCAACTGGATAATTTGCTGGCGGTCAATCCCCTGCACTTCGAGGGGCTCGCCTGGCTGGCCGCCGCCGCCTTTCTCGATGGCGACACGACCCAGCAGGAGGCGACTCTGGCTAAGCTCGATGAAATAAGGCCCGGCAGTGCTGATGGTCACCGCATCGTGGGCGATCTGGCGGCCCGCCGCTACCGTTTTGACGAGGCTATCGCGCTCCTCAGGGCCGGACTGCAGCTCGATCCAAACAATCGGCAGGCCAAAGCCTCACTGGGCCTCAACCTGCTGCGCACGGGTGAAGACGCCACGGGGCGCGTCCTGCTCGAAGAAGTGTTCGCCGAGGACGCCTTCAATGTCCAGGTCTACAACATGCTCGAAGTGATGGACAGCCTGGACAACTTCACGACACTGACCACTCCGGATTTCGAGCTTCGCCTGCCCAATCTGGAGGCGGCGGTCATGGGGGCGGAGCTGGTGACTTTTCTCGACGAGGCCCTGCAACGCTACAGCGCCGAGTACGCCACCGAAGTTAAACGCCCCGTATCGGTACAGCTCTTCGACGACCACGACGAGTTCATGGTGCGCTCCGTGGGCCTGCCGGGCAATCCGGGGCACCTGGGGATCTGCTTCGGCAATCTCGTAACCCTCGATTCTCCCCGTGCACGACCACCGCAAACTATGAACTGGCGCTCGGTGCTGTGGCACGAATTCGTCCACGTCATCACTCTGCAGAAAACGAAGAACCGCATCCCCCGCTGGCTCTCCGAGGGCATCTCGGTCTATGAAGAGGGCCAGCGCGATCCCGCCTGGGGCCAGCCCCTCGACCCGGAATTCGCGCCACTGTTGAAAGAAGGCGCGTGGCCCGGCGTGGAATCGCTGGAAGCGTACTTCGTGAGTCCCGAGACGCCCCTCCACCTGATGCTGGGCTATTACCTCGCAGGGGAGTTCGTGGAGGCCTATGTAGCGGCCTATGGCAAGCCGGCGCTGGTCGCCGCGCTCGACGCCATCGGCACGGGCACACCTGCTGAGGAAGCTCTCCTGATTGCAGCGGGCACGGATCGCGCCGGGCTCAATGCGCGCTTTGGCGAGCATCTGACCATAGCCTGCGCACCGCTGAAACACCTGGCCGTGAAGGCAGCCCCCGAGGGCGCGGTAGCGCTGCTCGATTTAGGCGACGGTGCTTTTACGAAAGCCTTGGACGCGGGATTCGCGGCCCAGGCGGCGGGGGACGTGGATACAGCCATTACCCAATTCGAAGCGGCGGCGACGCTCTATCCCGCGTTTCCGGGCGAGGCCAATCCCCTGCGCCAGCTGTCGCTGATTCAAGCAACTCGCTGCGACCCGGCGGCATGGACCGCGGCGGTAAAGCGGCTCCAACAGGTGGATCCGACCGCCTACGACGAGACCAGGGCCCTGCTGCTGGCCCTTAAGGAAAAGGCCGACTGGCCGTCCGTGCTCGAACTGAGCGCCTGGTGCTATAGCGTCGATCCCTTCGACCGGGAAATCCACGAGGCGCAACGGGCAGCCCAGTCCGCCCTGGGTGATCGTGAGGGGCTGCTGAAAACGCTGGACACCTTGATTGCGGTCGACGGCACGAAGGCCGACGACTTCCGCCTGGAGAAAGCGGCGCTGTTGCTCGATCTTTCCCGCAACGACGAAGCGCGCACACTGCTTCTGACGCTCCTGGAAGCCTACCCGGAATTCCGCGCCGCGCAGAATCTGCTCTTGCGCCTCCACGGCGAAGGGGAGGTAACATCCGATGAAAACTCGTAGTCGTGGCACGGCCTTGTTGCTTGCAATGGGCCTCCTTCTTCCTGTTGACCTCTCCTGGGGTCAGGGCCGGGGCATGTGGCGGGATGAGCCCGAGGTGCAAGCCAGCGCGGAGCCCTTTCCTCAGAACTGCTTCACCTTCTGCCGGATCCAATACGACAGCTACTCCTCGCGCGGGTGGGGTCGTCGGAAGTGGCAGACGGACTATCCCGAGTCCGACTACAACTTCACGCTGCGCCTCTCCCAGCTCACGAGCATCGAAGTGAACAAGCATCCCGACGGCACGCTCCGGCACGACATCGTTCGGCTGGATCAACCGGAGTTGCGAAACTATCCCTTCATCTACATGATCGAAGTGGGCAACATCACGCTGTCCCAGCCGGAACGGGACGGATTGAAGAGCTACCTGCTGCGCGGCGGCTTTCTGATGGTGGACGATTTCTGGGGCGAGGAGGAATGGGCGAACTGGGTCTACGAGTTTGATCAGGTCCTGCCGCCGGACGAGTATCCGCGCTTCGAGATCCCCCTGGACCACCCCATCTACCACATGGTTTTCGACATCAAAGAAGTGCCTCAGGTGCCGTCCATCAACAATTGGTACAGCACGGGGCTTACCTTTGAGCAATACGATGCCCAGACGCCCCACCTCTGGGGGGTGAATGACAAAGAGGGCCGTCTCATGGCCGTGATCTGTCACAACACGGACCTGGGCGACGGCTGGGAACGCGAAGGCGAGAATCAGGAGTACTTCAAGGAGTTTTCGGTTAAGAAGGCCTATCCCATGGGTATCAATATTGTCGTTTATGCCATGACCCACTGATGCGGCGGCACGGAAAGGACGAATGAATGGAACCACCCCTGGTAGCGACGGACAAACCGTTTGAACAGGTGACACTGGAAAAATTGCGACAAGGCAAGGCCGCCCTGCTGGGAGAACTGCGCAAGGTAATCGTGGGCCAGGATGCGGCGGTCAATTCGCTCATGCGCGTGCTCTTTTCCGGCTCCCACGGGCTCATCACCGGCCCGCCGGGACTGGCCAAGACATTGCTGATCCGCACCGTTGCGCAAATTCTCGATCTGGACTTCAAGCGTATCCAGTTCACTCCCGACCTCATGCCGAGCGACATCACAGGCACGGAGCTGATCGAGGAAGACCGCAGCAGCGGACGTCGCGAATTGCGCTTCGTGGCGGGGCCGGTCTTCACCAATGTGCTGCTGGCGGATGAGATCAATCGCACGCCGCCGAAGACCCAGGCGGCCCTGCTGGAAGCGATGGAAGAGAAGCAGGTGACGGTGGCGGGACAGTTACGTCCGCTGAATAAACCTTTTTTTGTGCTCGCGACGCAAAACCCCATCGAACTCGAAGGCACCTACCCCCTGCCGGAAGCGCAACTGGATCGCTTCATGTGCAGTATCAACATCGGCTATCTCTCCGAGCTGGAAGAGCTCGCGGTGGTCACCCAGACGACGGCGCCTTCGGAACACACGCTGAACCCCGTTTTTTCAGGGCAGGACATGCTCGATTTCGCGCGGCTCGTGCGTATGGTGCCCATTGCGGAGCCCATCGCCCTGTACGCCGTGCGCCTCGTGCAGGCCAGCCGTCCTCTCTCGACGGAAGCGCCCGATTTCGTCAGGCAATGGGTGGGTTGGGGCGCCGGTACACGCGGTAGCCAGTACCTGGTGCTCGCGGCCAAAGCACGAGCCCTGCTGGAGGAACGATTTCACGTTTCCGGCGATGATATCCGCGCCGTGGCCCACGAAGTGCTACGCCACCGCATCCTGACCAATTTCCGCGCCGA
>JBHEKR010000559.1:0-9190 GCA_041859365.1 Candidatus Hydrogenedentales bacterium | reverse complement strand
CTCCTTCTCCTTCTCCTTCTCCTTCTCCTTCTCCTTCTCCTTCTCCTTCTCCTTCTCCTTCTCCTTCTCCTTCTCCTTCTCCTTCTCCTTCTCCTTCTCCTTCTCCTTCTCCTTCTCCTTCTCCCTCGCCCTCGCCCTCGCCCTCGCCCTCGCCCTCGCCCTCGCCCTCGCCCTCGCCCTCGCCCTCGCCCTCGCCCTCGCCCTCGCCCTCGCCTTCGCCTTCGCCTTCGCCTTCGCCTTCGCCTTCGCCTTCGCCTTCGCCTTCGCCTTCACCAGCCGCCACCACATGGATCAGGCGGATCACGCGCGTAGCATGATTCCCAGCGTCGTCCGACGCATCGTAGGTTACTTCATAGTCTCCCACGAGCGCGGTATTGACCGAAGCATTGTCCGTAACGATATCGACGCTGGAGTCAAAGTTGTCCGTTGCGGTCGCTCCCTCTTCAACATAAACATCACCAACGGTCAAACTGGGCTCGCTGTCTCCGTTCAAGGTAATGACCGGGGCCGTCATATCGATTATCAACTCATCGACGGTCGCGTCGGTGTCCGAGTTGCCGGCCGCGTCCTCGACTGTAGCGCTAACATCGTAGATGCCTTCTGTCAGTGTGGTGATCAAGCCTGCGGTGGCGCTCCAACTACCAGTCCCATCGTTCACGGCAATGAGCGAAGTCTGACCCGGTACCGAGAGGGTTACGGTTGCCTGGGCATCATTCACCGTGCCAGAAAGGTCGGGCGAGGGGTCGCTCGTGGCGAGTGTGTTGATCGTGACACCGGGCGCCGTATTGTCAATCGTGACCTGAGCCGGACTTGCTCCCGTGTCAAGATCGTTGTCCGCCGGATCGGCGATATCTGTCGAAGCGTCTACGTTCACCGTGATGGTGCCGTCTCCCGATAGTCCGGAGAGGGTGAGGGTGTATTCGAAGCCACTACCGGAAAGCTGAGACTCCGCAATTGCGACACTTTCCGATGTGGTGATATCCAGATCGGTCACGTCAACGTTGATGACCGGCTCACCGAAGACCACGGCAAAATTCAGCGTATTCGCATTCGTCGGCCCCGCGTCGTCCGGTGTAATCGAAGTCACAGTCGGATTCTCCCGATCTATCGTATACGTCTCGTCCGCCGAATGGGTCGCGCTCATTGCGTTGCCGGCGGCATCGGTAATGCTGCTCAGTGACTGGTCCAGCGTCAGCCCCAGGGCGCCATTTCCGGCGACCGTTGATACAGCAATGTTCCAAGTGGTTCCGCTTCCAGTGACCAGGTCAATGGTTGCACCGCTCTGATCGTCCGTGCCGTTTAACGAGAAATTGCTGACGTCCACGCCCGCAACCGCCTCATTGAACTCGGCGGAAAAGGTGACCTGTGATGCATTGGTCAGTTCACCGGTGGGCGTGGATCGGAGCAGCGCAGTGCACTGGGGCCCGAGACGGTCGACGCTGTACGTTTCGTCTCCCGTGCGACCGCTCGCCAGGCTGTTGCCCGCCGCATCGACGATACTGGAAAGATTGGCGTCGAGATTGACCTGAATGGTTCCCACGCCGATGCTGGTGCTCATCGTAACGGTCCAGTTCTCGTCCGAACCACCGATGCTGGCAACCGTGGTGCCCACCTGCTCCTCCGCGCCGTTTGGCGTGAAGTTATTGGACGCCAGTCCGGTAATCGCTTCGCTGAACGTCACGGCGAACGTGACTTCCGCCGCGTTTGTCAATTCCTGGGCCGGTGTAAGTCGGTTGATGGATGCTACCGTTGGCGCCACCCGATCCACCGTGAAGGACTCGTCGCCGCTTCTTCCGGTCGCCAGGGCGTTGCCCGCGATATCGGTTATATTCGTGAGGCTTTGGTCAAGCGAAACCGTAAGGTCACCGGTCCCAGACACCGTGTTTGCCGTAAGGGTCCAGGTATCGCCCGAGCCGGTAACGCTTTCAATGGTCGCCGCACTCTGATCATCCGTACCGACAATCGAGAAGTTCGCGCTCGACACACCGGTGACGGCCTCGTCAAGGGTGATGGTAAATGTAACCGTTTCGGCATTGGTCAGGGCGGCGGCGGCGTTGGCCCGGTGAATGCCCTGAACGGTCGGTGCTACCCGATCAATCGTGTAGCTCTCGTCGCCCGAGCGTCCCGTAGCGAGGTTGTTTCCGCTCCCGTCTTCCACACTGCTGAGATTCTGATTCAGGTTCAGCCCCAATGTGCCCGCCCCCGCCGCCGTGTTCACGGCAACGCTCCAGCTCTGACCCGATCCCGACACACCGGCGATGGCTGCACCGCTCTGATCCGCGGTCGTGCTCAGGGAAAAGTTTCCGGAGGCCACGCCCGTCACATCTTCGCTGAAGGTCACGGCAAAGACCACCTGGGTGGCATTCGTAAGTTCCGTGGCCGGGGTGAGTCGGGAAATCGCCGTGATCTCGGGCGCCTCGGTGTCGGACTGTACGGCGGCGAGCGCATTGATCAGGCCGTAGCCTGCGTTATTGTCGGGGGCCGCGTTGTTGGCCGCAGTCCCGAACAGCGCATTCTTGATATCCTCCGGCGTAAAGGTCGGATTCGCCTCCAGGATGAGCGCGCCGACGCCCGCCGCGAAAGGGCAGGCCATGCTGGTGCCCGTTTTTACATAGTAGTTCGCAGGACCGCTCCCATTAAGGTTCAGTCCATCGTTGTCCACGATAAGCGCGTCCACGGCGGCAAGGCCACTGACGGAATCGCGCGCGGATATCATGGCGGCGCCGGGTGACGCGATATCCGGCTTCATGACATCGTCAATTCGGGGGCCCAGACTGCTGAAGGGGGCCAGGGTGTTGACGGTCAGGTTGCTGAACTGGAACCCCGAATTCTGGTAGTTGGTCCAGCTCTTGCGCTGCGTCCATGCGCCCACGGCGATGGCGCTGTCCGCCAGGGCCGGAATCGTAATCGTGGAGCTGGGATCCGGGCTGTCGAAGGTGCCCTTGCCCGAGGTACGGAACAGGTGGGCTTTCACGGCGGCGCCGGAAGCCGCGCCATTGGTGACGGTGAAGGTGTAGGTCTTGGAGGCGCCCGCAGCCACATTCGGCAGCAAGACGTAGCGTTTCCCTTCCGTGCCCCGAACGCTGAAGCTGTTGAAAGCTTGGGTGAGGGATTCGCCCCCCCCCAAATTGGTGCAACTGAGCGTCATGTTCCCATCGCCCGGCGCGCCGTCAACCCAGATGACGCGGATATGCTCCTGCGACGTATAGGTGCTGCCGTTCCCCGAGTTGCTGATGGTAAACGAGAAGCTTCCCGAGGTGGTCAGGGCCGGCACCGTAACGGAATCGTGGTCTTTATCATCCTGAGAATTGCCTGCGGAAATGAAGCAGGTCATGCCCGCAGCCGTGGCGGCGTCGATCGCCTGGCTCATGGCGTCGGAGCCGTCCTGAAAGACCCCGAAGCCGCCATAGCTCATGGAGAAGATGTCGCATCCCACGGTCAGCGCCCGATCCAGCGCCTCTATTTCATCCGCTTCCGTGGCGCTGGCTGTGGAGTCATCGCCTATCTTGTAAAAGTAAAAGTCCGCACCGGGCGCCGAACCCACATACTTTCCACCCGAAAGCGCACCACTGCCCACGATGGAGCCGGACACATGGGTGCCGTGGTCGGAAACCGTATTGGATACATCCGTGCCCCAGTTAACGAGACCGTCGCCATCGGTTACATCAAAGGCCTCCACAGGCGTGGGAATGTCGCCGTGGGTCAGGTCCACGCCCGAGTCGGCCACCGCGATCTTCACGCCCGCGCCGCTGCGCGCGGTGACGCCGGTACCCGCGTGCACGTCGTCCACGCCGGTGAAGTTTGCCGCCACATCATTGAGCGGCTCGGAGCGAAGCTCGGCCGTTTCGAGACGCACGATGCGTATATCCGTCTCCACCGCCGTCAGACTGTTGTACGCGACTGTAGCGAGATAGAAACCGTGGGGGTGACGCCCGGGCACGGGGGGGACATAGACCTCGTGCACATCGATGCCTCGGGTCGCCAGTTCGCCTATCTCGGCGGGCGACAGCGGGCGTTCCACGTAAAGGGCACAAAGTTCGGCGTCGAGTCCGGCGACGGGACTACCCACCGATTCCAGGGCTTTGGCCTGGGCCGGGCCGGCGAGGGCGCGCACCAGCTCCTTTTCCGTTTGCCGGGCGATTATTTCCCCCGATATCTTCGGCAATCCAGCGGGGAGAGGCTGGGCCACGCCCGAAGCGCCGGAGAGGACTGCGGCAGTCAACAGAATTGACGGTAAAGCAAAGCGACAAATGGCGAACATGGAAAATCCCCGATCATAATTCCAACAGGTGGTCGGCACTGCACCGATAACACTCTTTCCGCATGATAGCATAGCCCAAAGGGAGTGACGGCGCAATGGCGTACTTTCGCTGGCTCCAAATAGGAACGGCCCCGCCGCTCCGAGGTGCGGGGAGGCCGAAATGCTGTAATGTCTCCGTATCAGGGGGCTTCGATGTGTCCCACATAGCGGCCGAGCCAGTAGGGCAGCAGCCAGAACACACCGCTGCTCTCCATCAGACCATCTTCGTGGGGGAAGTCGCCGGAAATGTATTCCCAGGGGTTCTTGTCCCAGCGCATCACGCCCCGCTCACTCGGCGGAAGCATGCGGCTGGTCTGCAGGCTGTCCTGCATCGGCTTGCGCACCAGCGCAATGTCCTCGCGCACGCTGTTGTCCACGATCCACTGGCGCAGGTCCAGCGGCTGATCGCGCAGAAAGGCGATGCTCTCATCCAGTTGCGTGTCGGCGCCGCCAACTTGAGCCATGGAGAAATTGAAGAGGGGACTCTGGTCGTCCGCCACGTAGCCGTAGACCCAGGTGAGGCCTTCGAGCAATAACGCCTTCAGCTCGGGGTCGGTCTCGAGTTCATAAAGCACCGGACCCAGTTCATAGATCATGCTGTCGTCGATCCGGCTCTGCTCCGAAATCCGGTGGGCCTTGGGCCTGCGCAGGAATTCCTTGTAGCCATGCTCTTTGATGAAACGGTCATGTTCGTTAAGGTACTTCTGATCGCCCGACATGTAGTACGCGATGCGCAGGTAGGCGAGCACTTCGAAGCGGTTGATGAAGCTCTCCACCCACCAGTCATCGTTATTCTGAAGACGCTCTTCGTTCCACATGCCCCAGCGCGTGTAGACGCCCGTTTCGGGGTCGACCAGCGTGTAGTCATTTGCGATGATATAGTCAGTCAGCGTGGTGATGACCTTCGCCGCCTTGGCTTTCTGCGCGTCATCCGCCACCAGCTTGTGGAAGTAGTAAAAGCCCATGTAGTGGCCGTTTACTTCATCCGAGCTCGTGTCGCCCTTCCAGATCCACTTGCCATCGGCGGAGGGTCGCCAGCGACGCTCCACATAGCGCCAGCGCGGATCGCGCACGCGCTGCGCGGCCACTTCTTCCGGCGTAAAAGCCTGGTTCTTGTCGTGCACTTCCGTCCAGGTGGAGGGAACGACTGTGCGCGCAAAAAAGCCCTGGCCACCGGTGACCTCGTGCAGATAGGAGAGGGCCTGAAAGCCACTCGTGGCATTGGCCCGGGCCTTTTCGCTGCCGGTTACGGCATAGCGAATCGATTCCATGGTGGTGTAGAGGGAGGTGTACTCCCCGTCGTTGTCATCGTCCACACCGTCCCATTCGGTCAGGTCATTGGGCCGTTTGAATTTGCACTTCTCCACAAAGCCCGGCGGGCGCACGTGGCGCTCTTCCAATATCGCCTGATAGTAATCCGCCTTTTCCGCCAGGGTCATCATCCGCCGCTTGATCGCGCTTACGCCCTTCGCCGTGGCGATCCACGCCGTGCCCTCCGCATCAAAGTCGATATCCCGCACTTCGTCGTCCAGCAGCCAGCGCTTGCTGTGGCGCAGCGACCACGAGCTGCCGTTGTTCTGCGCGATCCAGTCCGGTCGCTCGCTGTAGCGCGCCACCCCTTCTGCGGTGCCGGCCCAGAGGGTGCCGTCGGGCGCAAAAGCCATGGAGCGCACATCCCACCAGGGCAGTCCGTCCGCCGTGGTGACCTTGCGGACGCAGGCGCCGTTTTCCAGCACCGTGATGCCGCCCCAGCACCCGACCCAAAGTTGGCCGTTCGGCGCAAAGGCGATACCGTTCACCGCACCCGAAGTTATCTCCCAGGGTTCAAAGTAACGGCGTACACCCGCCGGTCCATTGTGATAAAGACCGAGCCACGTGGCGATCCAGAGCGTTCCATCGGGGGCGAGGGTCAGGTCGCGCAGGTTCAGCGACCAATCCGTCGTCATGGATGCCCACGCGCTGCCGTCATAGGTCCAGGCGCCGTCCGGACCCATGGCCGTGACGCCCGCAGGCGAATCCGAGATCACACTGACCGGATGATTGAGATCGCCCACTTTGGCGGCGCCGCCTTCCGCAATGCGATAGACCCCATCCCAGGCGGCAACCCACACGGCCCCATCGGCCGTCACAAGATCAAAGGTTTCCCCCGCGGCCACGCCCGCCTGTTTCACCCACGTCCGACCGTCGAGGCGAAAGGTGCCCTCCGGCGTGGCGGCATAAACCGTACCCGCGGGACTTACCGCAACCGCCCGCACATTGTTCTCGGGGCCATCGGCGACGATGGGGAAGGCTTCGTGGTACTCCTGAACGAAGGGCGTGTCCTTAACGGGTTCGACCGCAGTAGCGGACGAAAGGAAGGCCCCGCCCGCTAGAGCGAGGCCAAGGCTGACCCGGCCCAGAGCCAATGAACAAGATCGATTCAACATGCACTTTACTCCGGTTGACCCCGACGACATTGACAGCGCGGGAACAGTAGCACAGGGCGGGTCCGGATTTCGAAGGGCGGAATCATGAGGTGGACGTCAAAAAAACGGGCGCAGGGCCCGAGGGCCCGGCGCAGCGAACTATCAATTTGTCAGGAGGGATTATTCGCCAATCGGGTCGCTGGCGGCGTCGGCGTCGGCGCCGTCGGCGTAGCGAATCACACCGCTGGAGTCGGTGAAGAAGCCCTTGCCGCCCGTGGTGCCGTATACGGCCGCGTTGGCGTTGGCGGTGAAGTTGTTGGCGTCGCCGCCGAGGACATAGTTATATCCGCTCTTGGTTCCGGCCCAGTTGCCGTCGAGGAACGAAGGGGTCGCGCCGGTGAGGTCCGCGAAGTCCGCCGTGTATTCATAGTTCGCGGCGTGGTAGGCCACTTCCGAACCCACGATGGTGCGCAGGTTGCCGATGGCGCTGGATTCGTTCGACTGCATCCGCGAACGGAGCAGGTTCGGAATAGCGATAGCGGCGATGATGGCGATGATGGCAACCACGATCATCAATTCAATCAGCGTAAAACCTTTGTTCGAGTTTTTCATGGGCATTTCCTCCTGTTGTGTACCGTTGGCTTGATCAATCTCTTGCGGTCACGCCCCATCGGGGGCCGATTCCGCGTTGCTTTCAACTGTTGCGCATCTCTAAGCAATAGGGATGCCAATTGGGCCATCATGCGGCCTCGTGCTTTTAACCTACTCATTTTAAAGGTTTTGTGGTGCTCAGACTCTCAAGGCACACGATGACAAATGCCCGGATGCGCCACATTTTTTTGCTCAAGATGACAATTTTTGTCAAGTAACCACCGATTTTCGCCGGAAGGAGGCTGTTGAACCCCGGAGTGGTCCCGTGGGATGATCCCATTCACCTGCGCACCGCCCCCTTAAAACAACAACATAACGTTCTGCGATGGTATCCCCGTGAAAATCGAAATTCCCTATGGTGACACAAGCCTCGAAGCCCTCGCGGACTGGGTTCGTCCTCTGGGCACCCTGGATGTTGGCGAAACCAAAGCCTTGACCGATGTCGGCGCCGGTTTGCTGGAAGGCCTCGCGAATCCCATCGGCGGTCCGCCGCTCCAAGGGCGACTGCGTCCCGGCGGCTCGGTTGTAATCGTGGTATCGGACAGCTTTCGCAAGACCTGTGTTGACCAGGTACTTCCGGCACTCCTGAGCTGGCTCGCGGATCGGGGCGTGGAGGAGGAGTCCATCACCTTTCTCGTCGCAACGGGATCCCATCGGGGCCCGACGCCCGACGAGCTCGACGAAATACTGGGGCGGGCGATTCACCGTCGGTTTGTGGGGCGCATCCATGCCCACGATCCATTGGATCGGGATAACCTGATTGACTTGGGAACGACCTCGCGCGGCACCCCCGTCTCCCTGAACAAGATCGCCGCGACGGCCGACACGCTTATTGTCACCGGCACCGTCGTGCTCCATTATTTTGGGGGATTTGGCGGCGGTCGCAAGTCAATCGTGCCGGGACTCGCGGGCCTGGAAACCATTGCTGCGAACCACGCCCTGAATCTGGATCCGGTGGAAGACACGCTGAACCCCAATGTGGCCATCGGGCGAATGGCCGGCAATCCGGTGGCGGAGGACATGCTCGAGGGCGCTCTGCTCGGTCCAGAGGCCTTCCTGATCAATACGGTGCTGGACCGCAGCGGCCGGATCGCCCGAATCTTCGTGGGAAACCTCGTGGAGGCCCATGAGGCGGCTTGTGCCTTCTCCGCGTCGCTGTATGCCGTACCGATTTACGAGCGGGCGGATCTTGTCATTGCCTCGGCGGGTACGGCGAAGAATTTTATCCAGAGCCACAAGTCGCTCTATAATGCGTGCCAGGCGGCGAAGCCCGACGGCCTCATCCTCCTGATCACCCCGGCGGCTGAGGGCTACGGAGGAAACAAGTTTGCCGACTGGCTCGCCCTCGGCACCCGAAGCGCCATCATCGCGGCGCTTCGACAGCACGCCGAAATCAATGGACAGACCGCCCTTTCAACCTTGGAGAAGGCGCGTCGAACCGTTTTTCTGACCCGTATGGACGCCAGACTGGTTGAGGCCATGGGTGGGAGGCGCGTAGACAGCCTCGCGGAAGGGTTGGCTTTGTTGCATCGGGACTTTGTCCGGTCGGGCATCGAACGCCCCTCCTGTCTGGTCATGCCCTCCGCATCGGTCACCGTGCCGCTATTGGAGCCCCGCTGATTGGGGCGGTCCACCTCGGAAGATGGCGTAAGTGTTTGACTGGACAGGCGCTTGTTTGGTAGACTTCGTCGTTTCTGCGCCTTATGGAAGGTAGTCGCTTCGTGTCGAGTCTTGAAATCCAGTTAATTTCCGTCACGGAACGCGGCTTTCGCCTGGACGTCACCCTGGATGTGAACAGTCTGCGGCCCGATGGCGTGGAGCCCCTTCCCATGGG
>JBHEKR010000047.1:0-7655 GCA_041859365.1 Candidatus Hydrogenedentales bacterium | reverse complement strand
GCGGCGCGCAGCCAGGAGAGCTCGCCGAGGACTTCTTCCAGTTCACGGCGGTTGTGCTTTTCCTCCAACAGGCGGAGGATGCGATTGGCCGGGGTGTGCGGATAGAGCGCGACGACGTCCCAGGAGATGGCGTCGCACTCGAAGCAAAAACAGGATTCGGGATCGATGACGTAGCGCTTGCCGGCGTGCTCGAAGCGGTGCAGCGCGGGCGCCTGCATCAGTAGGACCCCAGGGTGCCTTTGTACCGGCTCCAGTTTTCCATGTACTTGAAGACTGCCACGCCGATGGTGGTCCAGATGACGCAGCTTATCATGAGGTAGTAGAAATACGGATAGGCGAAGAGGGAGACGAACTCGCCGCTGGCGTTCATCTGGCCTTTGATGAGGATGTACTTGAGGCAGACGGCGGCATCGGTGATCGGCAGGGCGTGCATGACCACGTCGAAGAGGATGTTCTTTCCGTAGACATCTTCGCGGGCGAACATGGCCAGGCCGAAGAGGAGCATGCGCAGGATGATCGCGACCTGGCCCACCTGCTTCACGACGAGTACGAGGCCGCCGATCATGAAGCCGAATCCGAGCAGGTTAATGAACGTGAGTATGAGGATGGTGAGCACGGGGAGCAGGTCAAAGTGCAACTCGCCGCCCACGGACCGGGCCACGAGCCATACGAGCACCCCCGAGCTCAGAATCGTGGTGACGGAGCTGACGACGGTGCGCGCCAGAAAGTTGGTGATGAGACCGTGCGGACTCATGCAGAGCTGTTCGAGCACGCCGGTGCTGGCCATGCCTTGGAGGCCCTGGCTGAACATGCCCACGATGCCAAAGGCGAAGAGACCGATGATGAAGCCCAGGACGAAGTTGGTGGCCTTGGCCGGGTCGCCCATGCTGCCCATGGTGCCTTCGATGGATTGGCCGCTATAGATGAAACCGCCGATCAGGACCATGAGCATGCCATAGCCAATGCCCAGGCCAATGAGCGTGCGGAACCAGTACCGCCGCGTGATGATATACGAGCGGACCAACTCCGCTTTCATAACCAGGAAAAAGCCCAGCACCGTGTCTACTCCTTCGGCCTCGCGGCCTGTGCACGCCTCAGATCGTGCTCGTGGTCAGCCGCAGAAACACACTTTCAAGGGTCGTCTGGCGTTGCGAGATACCGCGCAACACGACGCCCTGCGCGCGTAGGCGCTCCATGATTTGGTACAGCGCCTGGGACCGCACCGCGGGTTCTTCCACGGTTTCGGCGATTAGGGTCGGGCCGTCGTCTTCGTCTTCCACGCGCCAGTTGAGCACGCCGTCGATTTGTGCGAGCGCGTCTTCCGGGAGCTTGCGGTCAATCTTGAAGAGGAAGGTCTGCTCGGAAAAGAAGGCCAGCAATTCGTCGGTAGGCTTGCAGGTGACCAGGGCGCCCTTGTCGATGATGCCGATACGGTCGCAGAGTTCTTGCGCCACGTGCATGTCGTGGGTGGTCACCAGCACGCTCTTGCCTTGCGTGCGCGTCATTTCGATCATGCGGTCTTTGATGGCGCGGCTGCTCTGTACGTCCAGCCCCGTGGTGGGTTCGTCGAGGAGCAAGACCTTGGGGTCGGCGATGAGCGCGATGCAGATGGCCAGCTTCTGCTTCTGCCCGCGGGAGAGGTGGCGGACCTGCACGTTCTTCTTGTCCTGCAGGCCGATGAAGTCCAGCAGGTCATGCGCGCGCTGGGTCAGGATGCTGCCGCGCACGTTCTTGAGGTTGCCGTAGTAGTAGAGGTTCTCCAGCGGCGTCAACGGCCAGATGCTCGTGCGGGTTCCCTCGAGCACCACGCCGACTTTCTCCAGCACTTTCTTCCGGTGGCGCTCCACCTCCAGGCCGTCGACGGTCACGGTGCCCGAGTCCGGCTTCACGAGACCGGAGATCATCTTGACCGTGGTGGTCTTTCCGGCGCCGTTGGGACCGAGCAGGCCGAAGATCTCGCCCGGCTGAATGTTGAAGGAGATGTTGGTGGCGGCGTTGACGTCACGGCGGCGGTACCACCGGCGCTTGCGAGTCTCCTCGTCCACATGCAGGAAGTGCCGCGTGGAGAAGGTCTTATGGATGCCATTGAGATCGACGAGTGGGCTGTTGCTCATGCTATGTGGGGGGAGGCCTGCGCCGGGATGGCGCCGGGATCCCCCTGTTCCTCCAGATCGATGAGGTATTCCAGGTAGGCAATCTCAAGATTGCGCACGGTGTGAATGACAATGACCAGCATGATGCTGCCGGTCGCATAGTATAGCGCGCCGAGCAGCACCGAGAAACCTGCGAACTCCAGCGACTGGAGCGGCGGGTTGCGGAAGAAGTGCCAGTGGACCATGGCGAAGGCTGCGGCGACGAGGGCGATGCCCGCGGCGGGGTGCCCGATCCAGGCGGAGAGCAGGGGCTGGGCGGTGGCGCGGTAGATCATTTCCTCGGAAATACTCACCAGCAGGAGGCGGAACAAGGTGTCCGGGTGCTCCCGGACGAAGCGGCCAAAGCCAGCGAGGTCGCCGATGTGCCCGGCAATTTCGCGGGTGTTGCGGTGGGTGACCAGGAGGGACAGCGCGAAGACTGCATGGCCGCCCAACAGGCCGAGGCCGATGCTGAGCGGGGAAAACCAATCGCGCGAGAAGACGCCGTGGGCCGCGCCGTACCCGCAGGCCAGGACGAAGAGCGGGGTTTGCAAAAGAAAGCCCGCGGTGGACGGCCTGCTCTGGGTCTGCGCGTCGCGCCGGGGGTTGGTGACGAGGGCGTAGAGCAGGTACAGACCGAAGAGTACGAGGAAGGCCTGGCTTGCGCCCGTCATGGGGCGGCGTCCTCGTTCTTGGCGAGGCCTTCGATCATGGCTTCCAGATTCACGCCGCCCAGTTGCCGGCCGAACTTCTCGCGCAGCGTGTCGAACTCCGCGCGGAGGAAGCCGTAGCCGTAGCCATCGTGGAGGACGCCATCGCGCAGGACATGCTTGGGCATGACGATTTCGCGCACGCCGCCGAAGTGCTCGAAGAGCCGCCAGGACGGGGCGTTGAAGGCATAGATGAAGGCGGCTGCGCGGTGGAGGTTCAGCTCGTCGAAGCAATACTCGAGGGCGCGGTAGGTGGCGACGCCGGAGATCATGCCGTTGCGCAGCGCGGTATTGCCGATGTAGAGGTCGATCGAGCAGGAGCGGTTGCGCCAACTGATGTTTTGCAGGGAGAGCATGCCGATGGGGCCGTGCTCCTTGCTGTCGATGATGAGGTAGACCGCGCCGGGCATGGTGTGGCCGGCGGTCCGGCCGAGCATGGAGACGATCTGCTCGCGCAGTTGGCGCGGCGAACGCGCGGGATCGCCGTAGAGGAACTGCTGGAAGTCGGGTTCCTGCATCCACGCGACGACGGTGTCGAGGTCTTCGCGTTCGGCGCGGCGTATGTAGGTGTCGGTGGAAATGGGCATGGGCGGTATCCGGTCAGGCGTATTCGGGGGCGAAGCAGCTGAGCACATCCTGGTTGTGCCAGCGGCCATTGGCCCAGAGCACATCGCGTTGCGTGCCGCAGGGCACGAAGCCGTGTGCCGCCCAATAGGCGCGCATCGTGCCTTCGGTGTCCAGGCAGTGGGTCACCAGCTTCACCAGCCCGAGGCGGCGGAAAGCGCGCTCCTTCAAGAATGCCGCGGCCTCGGCCCCCGGCGCGGCAGCGGCCAGCGCTTCGTCGAAGAGGAGCAGGGTGGCCTCGGCGTAGGACTGTTCACGCCCGATGCCGCGCAGGGCGCACTGGCCCAAGAGCTCGCCAGCACGGTTCTCCACGGTGAAGAACTGCGCCGAAGGTTCGATCTTCGTGAAGATTTCGCGGAGCTCGGCGCGGGTCGGGCGAATGGGCTCGCGGCGCTGATCCAGCAGGGCCGACCGAGGGGCTGCCCCGGCGTACAGGGGCCACAGCAGGACGCTGTCGTCGGGGTCGGTATTGCGAATGACCGTGTGCGAACCGGTGTGCATGGCGTGGGGCGGGCAAGGGCCGCAAAGAAGAACGCCTGCCGGCGGCCCGGTTGGGGCGCCCGGCAAGCGTCCGGCCTGTGCGAATCCTCAGAAGCCCAATTCGTTCTTTTTAGCGAATCGGAAGTCACGCCACGCGCGGTAGATCGCGTTGGTGAAATCCGTAAAGGCGTCCGCGCGGGCAATCGAGATCGTTTTCAAGTGCTTCATGCCATGGCTCCGTGCTGCTTAAACTCAAGAAGTGACGGTATTTAATCACAATCGCGCCCAGACTACAAGTCCCAAGCCGATCAGGTCGTTTCACCCGGGGGGATGGGGGTCTGCGGATCCTTGTTTACGAACAGCGGAATCGTCGCATCAATGAACTCTTCCAGGGTCGTAGCCCCCAGGACGTCCCGGATATAGGTCAATTTCACGTCCGGTCCGGCGCCCATGGCGGGCAGGCCGGTGCGGGTCAAGGGGCGAATGCGCCGCATCCCGTATTCTCCTCCCGCGGGCTACGCGGCGTCGGTCGGTACCGGATTCTTGATCTCGAAGATGGGGAGAAACAGGCCAGTGAGCAGCTCGACGATAAAGCAAAGCTGAACCTGGAAGTCGCTCTGAAAGTCACTGCACAAGGTCGAGGTGGCCTTGGCGGGCATGGAAGACACGGGCCGGATGTGACGCATCGGCGGATTCTCCTGCGGGTCGTGGCCGTTGCCGGCGATCAGGTTTCTGGCGTCGTCGGGATATTCGGCCAAGTGGGCGCGGGCTGATTTTCCTTGGCCAACATGGCCGTTGCCAGCACCTGCACGATACCGGCGATCAGCGTGAAGAGACTACCGACCGTGGGCGCGGTGGCGGTGGCCGGGGTCTGGCTCAGGGTACGAATGTGTTTCAAGGGGACTTCCTTTCGTTGCGGGTGGAACGAAATCAGGCTGCGGTCTTGTCGGGCTCTTTGCCGGTCAGGGTCGAGGCGAGCACTTGCAGGATACCCGCCACGACGGCAAGGATCTGCCCGAGGGTGGCGTCTTGGGCGTGGGCCGGTGTTCGCGAAACCAGATGCAGATGCTTCATGTGACAAACTCCCAGTGCATTGGATGGGTCGAAGCCGCTGGCGGATGCCCGTGCCCGGAGGGCCGGTTCAGCCGTGGGCATCGTAGCACGCACCCTGTATGCGGTCAAACCAGAACCAAGGCGCGACCCCCACCGGGCCGACCTCGCTCTTCAGACTATACTGGCTGGGGAACGGTTGCGTTACAGCATTTCGGCCCCGTGCCAAGGGGTGTATCCCCGGGGAACTGGATTGGGTTCCCTGGATCCAAGGTCAAACAAAAGCGCGCCCGCAGGGAGTGGACCGCGGACGCGCAAGGAGGGGACGGTGGGAGCGGGCAGGGCTCAGGACTTTACGCCCTCGGTACCGAAGACAATGAGCACTTCATCGCCCACGCCAGGCAGCATCTTGTCCATGCCGTACTCGCTGCGCTTGATGGTGAAGGAGCCCTCGAAGCCGATGCGCTCGGTACCCTTCATGTCTTTGCCCTCGCCAATCTTATTCATGTCCACGGTGATCGATTTGGTTACGCCGTGCAACGTGAAGTCGCCCGTAATGGAGTAGGTCGTATCGTCCATCTTCTTCCAGGCGGTGCTCTTAAAGGACATTTCGGGGTATTTGGCAACGTCCAGGAAGTCTTCCCCGCGCAGGTGCTCATCGCGCGCGGCGACCTGGGTGTCGATGCTGGTGGTCTTGATGGTGACGTCGACCTTGGCTGCTTCGGGCTTCTCGGCATCGAACTCAATTGTGCCGGCCAGGTCGCTGAAGGTGCCGTGGGTGAAGCTGAAGCCCAGGTGGTTGATGCGAAAGAGGGCGGTGCTGTGTGCGGGATCGATTTCGTAGGTGGCAGCGGTGGCGAGGGGGGCGAGCAGGGCGAAGAGCACGGCGAGGGCGAAGGGCTTCATGGGCGGATTCCTTGTGATTTTTTTGCGCGCGCGTTGGCGTGCGCTGTGGTTGCTGTTGTGAATGTATTCGTTACACCAAGCATTGTCAAGTCAGTTCGGCTGGGGGGAGCGTGCGGGGTATGGCGAGGCGACCAATTGGTGACCTTTTATGAAAAGTGAACCCAATGCGCTTACTGCATATTCCATACCACCCCCGGGATTTACCGAAGCCCTTTATTGCGTGGACATTAGCGCGGAGCCTGGCAAGTTTACGATGCTTAACATGGGTCCTTCCTGGACCGTAAATTCAAATAGCTACCAAAATGTAGGAATTTTGGGAGTGCGCGAAGGCGCGCCAAAGTGCGCATGAACGCCAGAAACTTACGAGGGCCAATGGTTTGACCGCCCTTGCTCGAATTTGACTTTGAATTTGACACCCCTTCCGGAGGTTGTTTAACATACCCGTTGGAATGAAGCGCACCGATTATCCATCCCCCCCGGGATTCGGAATCGCGCCGTCCATCGCCCCTCTCCCTTGGGTGGGCCGCACGCAGCCGCTACACGTAGACTACGCTGGAGGTAGACACATTGGGCAATAGAACGTTCTCGCGCGAAGGGCTCTACGATCCGTCGTATGAGCACGATGCCTGCGGCATTGGTTTTGTATGTAATATTGACGGGAAGCGGACGCATTCGGTGATTCAGCAGGGCTTGCAGGTGCTGCGGAATTTGACGCACCGCGGTGTGTGCGGCTGCGATCCGGAGACGGGGGACGGCTGTGGCGTAATGATTACGCTGCCGCACCGCTTGTTCCAGGAGGAGTCGGCGAAGCATGGCTTCGATCTACCCGAGCCGGGCCAGTATGGCGTGGGGATGGTGTTTCTGCCGCAGGACCGGGAATCCCGGGATGCGTGCCGCCAGATCTTGAACCGGGCGATTGCGGAGTACGGGCAGACCCTGCTGGGCTGGCGCGAAGTGCCGCGGAACTCGGAGGCGATAGGGTGGCTTGCGCGGGAGAATGAGCCATTCATCATGCAAGTGTTTGTGGGGCGGGAGGGTTGTGCGACGGTGGAGGAGTTTGAGCGGACGCTCTTCATCCTTCGGAAGAGCGCCTCTCAGGCGGTGGGCAACTCCGTCATTCAGGGGAAGTCGGAGTACTACGTGCCGAGTATGTCGGCGCGGACCATTGTGTACAAGGGGCTGATGCTTCCGGAGGCGATGGACAAGTACGATCTGGACTTGAACGATCCGAGCGTGGAGAGCGCGATTGCGCTGGCGCACCAGCGGTACAGCACGAACACGCTGCCAGCGTGGCCGCTGGCGCAGCCGTTCCGGTTTCTGGCGCACAATGGCGAGATCAATACGTTGCGTGGCAACATCAACATGATGGACTCACGGGCGCATGTGCTGAGTGAGGGCATCTTCGGCGAGGACGCGCACCGGATTACGCCGATACTTTCGCCTGGTTCGAGTGACTCGGCTAATTTTGACAACGCGCTGGAGCTGCTGGTGCGCGGTGGCCGCGAAGTCGAGCGCAGCATGGCGATGATGATCCCCGAGCCGTGGGATGGCCATGAGTCGATGAGCGACGCCAAGAAGGCGTTCTATGAATTCCACGCCTGCACGATGGAGACGTGGGACGGTCCCGCGTCCATTGCGTTCAGCGATGGCGTGAAGATTGGCGCGGTGCTCGATCGCAACGGCCTGCGGCCCTCGCGGTTCTGGGTGACCAGCGACAACCAGGTGATACTGGCGTCCGAGGCGGGCGTGCTGG
>JBHEKR010000013.1:0-51199 GCA_041859365.1 Candidatus Hydrogenedentales bacterium | reverse complement strand
ACCTGGTGGACACAGTGGACACGGTGGACCGACCCATAAGACCCATTCCCCCTGACCCTAAACTTTAGCCCTGACCACGGAGGACTTCCCCATGCACACCTACCAAGGCCTTTTCTGGGAACACTGGAATCAGAGTCGCCTTTGGATTATCGGCGCGGCGTCGTTTCTGTTGCTGATGACATTGAGCGTGTGGCTGAACCACGACTGGATCATGCGGGAGTCTCGCAATGACCCCTTCGAGCTGGACAAGTTCGCGTGGGTCGTGGGCTTCACGGCGGTGGGGTTGATGTTTGTGAATTACCGCGTGCGCGAAGTAAATCTCTATTTTCCCCGCCGTCGGTTTGCGCTGCCGTGTCGCACGATGCCCATCGTGCTGAGCCACCTGGTGTTCAAGACGCTGGCGGCGGCGGGGTTGGGCCTGCTGATCGCCCTGTACCACCGGGTGTTGCTGGAGGAGCCTTTTTCGTTCCTTCCAGTCTATCTGTTCGTGGCGCTGGTCGCGGTGGCGCAGGCGCTGGGTATCCTGGCCTCCTTCGCGGGCCCTTGGATGGCGCTGGGCGCGGGGGCGCTGGCGGGCGTGTCCGCCTTCGGGTTCTATATCGCGCTGGACCATTCCGGGCCGATGAGTAACCCGGAAGCGGTGCGATGGACCTCAGGTGGAATGATTGCGCTGGGTTGGGCGGCCTCGCTGACCCTCGCTCCTCTGGCGCGGCGCGGGGCAGGCTTTTCGCGCGGGCAGGGACGCGACAGGGCCACGGCGAAGGCGCGCGCCCGATCGTGGAAGCCCGTATCGATCGTTTGGGAGTTCCGCAGCCCGGTCTGGGCCCACGCCTGGCACGAATGGCGCCGCGTGGTCTGCTGGGTGCCCCGTGTCGCCGCGCCGGCGTCGATTCTCTGTGTCGTGATGCTCCTGGAAGGCGAGGGTGGGTTCGCTTCGATGGTGCTTGTTTCTTTTGTGGCGATTCCGGCGGTGTTTTGCAGCTACTTTCTGTTCCGCTTGTCACCATCGGAAGCGCGTTTCGTGCTTGCGCGGCCCGGCGCCTTTCAGGCGCTGGTCGATGGCAAGCTGCTGGCCGCCCTTGCGGGCATGATCGCCACGATCGCGCTGACGGCCGCAACTCTGGCGATAGTAGGGACGGCGGCGGCGCAAATCCAAGGCGGAGTGGGTGCCAATATCTGGCATACGGATTTCTGGATTGTATACCCCATGGCGGCTGCGGCCCTGTGGATCGCTCTGAGCTCCGCGCCCGTGTTTGTCGCCGGTATGGGCCTCTGGTTTGTTTTCGGAATTCTGGTGATCGCGCCGATTGCCGGGCTGGCCTCCCTGTTTCTTCCGCTGGCCTGGGCCTATGCCCTGTTGGCCACCGTGGTGGGGATCGTCGGGCTCCGCCGTCTGCAGCGCCGGGGCGTGCCCGTCCCCTGGGAGTTTGGACTTGTCATCCTCGTCTTTCTGCCCAGCTCGCTGGCCTGGTGGATCAACGGCAATGAACTGCGGTTCGTGGGCGAGTCCATTCCGTTCCAGCTTCAAATTGCGTTTCTCGCGCCGCTCCTCCTCCTCTGGGCGGGCCTGAGCTTTGCCTGGCGTATCGGCGTGGTGACCTGGAAACGGGCGGCGCGCGTGGTGCTGGTCCACTTGCTGGTCTGCATGGTCCTTGCCTCCTACCTGTACCGTGTAGGTGGCGACCCCGATTTCTTCTGGTGGATCGCGGCCTGTTTTGCGCCGGTGGTCTGGGTGCCGCTGGCGGTGCGGTTGCAGAGTTATCGGTAGGGACGCAGCCCGGAATGACGGGGTGAGGGGTATATTTTTTTGCGGGAGTACGGTCTTTGGCCGGAATTCCGGTATGAAATCGCTGAATTTCCGTCTCCATAGTGCGAAAAACACTTATTATGGCCCCTCAAATGAAACTTTTCTGTTGTAAAATGTATAGATAGTGTATACTTTCTATGGTGTGACTCGGGGTACTTGACCACGTGTCGCAGCCATGTCGGGGTTTTGAAATTTTAATTGAATAAGGAAAGTCGTTACGCGTCTATAGAGCTGCATGCGTTGTGTGCTGGTGCTTGACGTCCTCACCGCTGGGGGGGGAGGAATCGGGCACCCGCCCCAAACAGAACGGCGCGGCTGAACATCCAATTCGCGGCAGAAGCGAGGAAAGATTCATGTGGAAACAAGCAAAAGAGTCAGGACTTAGCCTGGCGGAGTTACTGGTGGTGCTGGCCATCACGGTGGTCTTGGCGGCCATCCTCTTACCCGCCATTAACACGCCCGAGCATGCCATGGGGAAGACGGACGGCAGTCTGGACCCCTATGTTGTCGCGGCCGATGGCGATATGAATATCGAATCGGGTGTCCGGCTGGAGCGCCCCTCGAGACGTGATCGCGATGTTTCGGCGCTGGACGACAGCGCCACGCGCGATGTGCTGGTGGAGATGCCTGCTGAAGAAGAGAAGAGCGTGGAAACGCTCGAGCTTGATGGCGTAAAGAAGATTAAGACCACCGACATCAGCTATTAATTGTACCGAGGGGCCGCGTACGTTTACGTCTGGCGATTGTATTGTTAGTGTGTTCCACGGGCAGTGTTGGCGCCATGCCTGCTGCCCGTTTTTCTTTGCCTGAACGGCTTCGGCCGCTTCCTGGAGAATTGACGTGATTAAGCATCAAGCGGCGTGGATATGGATTGCGGCGTTGGCCCCGCTGGTTGCCGGGTGCGCCTCGGAGCCCATCCCTATCCCCCTGGCGCGACCGACGCAGCAACCGGCGGACACGTTGACCGGTGTCACCTGGTATCTTCTTGCCTATGGACCGATATCGGGCCCGACCGCGCTTATCCCGGGCACCGAAGCAACTTTGCTGCTGGACGCCAGCACGCTTCAGTTCTCCGGGCTCGCGGGCTGCAACCGTTTCACGGGGAGCTATGCCCTTTCGGGTGAAAAGATTACCCTCGGCCGGATTGCCATGACAAAGCGTCTGTGCCCGACGCCCGAGGGGCTCGGCGCCCAGGAAAGTGCCGTGGCCCAGGCCCTGGGCGGCGCAACGACCTATGGGTTTGAAAACGGCGACCTCGTGCTGCGCTACGGTAAGGATGAAGCCCTGCGCTACTCAAAGAAGGCGCCGGAAGAAAAGGACGCACCATCGCTGGCGCAGCTCCGCCTGCACCTGGGCCAATATCCCCGCGACACGGGCCTCTGGGGCCACCAGCTCCTCGCTCAGCGCCTTCACACCCTGCTCGGCGGCAAGTATCAGACCTTCCTGGAAAACATGCGCGTACAGGGTCCTCTGACCGAGGAAAACGGACTGCTCTATGTGACGGGCAACAAGCCCCACCAGGGCGGTGTCGACATGGCGGCCTTCCTGGCGGATCCCGTGAACGACAAGCTTCAGATCTGGATCTGCACCAACGGCGTGCAGGAGGTCTTTTCTGAGGCGGAACCGCCTCTGGCCGACCCGCCCTCGGTGGCGACCTTCAAGGCCAACGCGGCTCCCAAGCCGTGAGTGGAGTCCCCGTGGAGGCCCCCCTCCAGGTACTCTATGATGACAACTGCGGTCTCTGTCGCCGCCTGGCCGAATATGGCCGCACGCGATCCGAGGGGAGGCTCACCTTCGTCCCCTGGACGGAGTACGCGGCGACGGACGAGGCCGCCCTGCGCTTTTCGGAGGAAGAGCGCCAGGCGCCTCCGGCGCGACTGCGCACCTTTCACGAAGGCGAGCTTCTGGAAGATCAGGCGGCTTGGGCCGCCATCCTCGCGGCCTACCCGCCCTTTGAAAAGTTCGGCTGGATCGTGGAGCGTCTGGGTCTGATTGGGGCCGTGGTCCAGGCCACTTACCATGGCGCGCAGTGGCTGCGGAATCGCTGCGGAGGTTGCCCATAAACCCACTGTGGCGCGCGCATCGGCACGCCTTTTATCCGTTGACGTGAAACTGCATTTTTCGCTCTTTTCGCTTGCGCGCCCGCCGCACCTTGGTGCATACTGTTGTCCGTGCTCAAAGCAGGGATTGCGGAGTGAACAGATGCAGTTGAGAACATCACGGTTTGGGGATATCGACGTGTCGGACGGATCCGTCGTCACGTTTACCCAGCCCATCATCGGATTTCAGGAGTACCGTCGCTTTGTGCTGTTGCCGGGGCCGGCGGAAAGCGCCGTAACGTGGCTTCAGTCCACGGAATCGGGCGAGCTCGCCTTTCTCCTGATGAATCCCAGGGACGTGGTACCCGACTACAAAGTCCAACTGGGGCAGCACGAACTTTCTGAGCTGGCCGTGTCCGCGGTGGCAGAGTTGGAAGTCTACACCATCCTCGTCGTTTCCGAAGACGTTTCCAAAGTTCGCACGAACCTGAAGGCGCCCATTCTGGTCAATCCCCGGCAGCGTCTGGGCAAGCAGACCGTCCTGGAAAAAAGCGACTACCCGATTCAGTTTTTCCTCGCGAAAGCGCGGGAAGCGGCGGCCAGGCCGGAGGAGGTTCGCCATGCTCGTGCTGACGCGTAAGGAAAATGAAAGTATCATGATCGGCAATGAGATCGAGGTAAAAGTTCTCGATCTTAAGGATAATCAGGTGAAGCTCGGCATTGTGGCCCCGCGCAGCGTAACCGTGCACCGGCGGGAAGTCTATCTTGCCATCCAGGCCGAGAATGCCCAGGCGGCGACGGCCGCCCCACTGGACGGCATCTCCAACCTCATTCCCCGTTAGGAAGGTTCGACACATGGACGTGATCGTAGACGGAACCAGCAACTACAGTCTGCAAGGCACCCCCGAGGATGTGTTCGGCGCGGTGGGCGCCGTCAGCGAGTTTCTTCGCGGCCAGGGCCGTTCCGTTCTCTCCGTGAAGGTGGATGGGGCGGAAGTGTCCCCGGAGAATATTGCTCAACGACTGCAGGGAAAGCCGCTGGCCGATGTGAAGCGGCTTGAAATTGGCTCCGAGTCCACCACCACGCTTGTGGAGGAGTGTCTTTCGGGCCTTCAGGAGATTCTCCCCGAATTGCCTCAGGTCTGCCGCAATCTCGCGGAAGTTTTTCAAGGTGAGAAGCCCGATGAGGGCTTCGATCCCTTCGTGGAATTGGCCGAAATCTGGGGTCATATCAAATCCCGCGAAGTCCTCGTGGCCAATGCGTTGGAACTGGATCTGGCTGGTCTCGATGTGGACGGCAAGACGGTCCAGTCGATTCATGCCGAATTAAACCAGTTCCTTGAGGAAGCCGAGCAGGCCTTGAAGGACGGGGACATTATTCTGCTGGCCGACCTGCTGGAATATGAGTTGGCGCCCCGCGCCGAGCTGGAAGTCGCCATCGTCTCCTTGTTGCAGGCGCACATCCCCGCCCGCGCCGAGTAGCAATGGCCACGCCGCGCATCCTGACCTTTAACTTTCATGAGCCCTACCTTTGCCTCATGGCGGAAACGGGCCTGCCCATCGACGTAGGGGTCTATGAACACGGCCCGCTCGCGCGGGCCTGGCACGCCCAGTTCCGCCCGGCTCCGACGAACCTGACCTTCATCCGGGAGGCCGCGTGGCGCGAGCGCCTGGAATCGGGCTTCTACGATGTAGTCATCGCCCAGAACGAGAGCAATGCGATGGACGTGGCCAAGGCCGAAGCCGCCCGGCTGCTCATCGCTCACAACCGCCGCACCTTTCTCAAGACGACCATCTCGGGCGGCGATGAGGCCCAGGCGGCGTATGCCGAAGTGGTGGACACCCTGGCGGAGCGCTTCGAGTTCATATTCATTTCAGAGTCCAAGCGGGCGGACTACGGCCTGCCCGGTCGCGTGATTCCGCCCGGCTTCGACGTGGAAGCCTGGGGCGGCTACACGGGCGAGACGCCCTGCGTGATCCGCGTGGGCAACACCATGCGCCAGCGCGATCTCATGTTCGACGTAGACTTTCAGGAGGCCTGCTGCGCGGGCCTGGCAAACCGCGTCGTGGGGATGAACCCGCTGATCCCCGGCAGCGAACCGAGCAGCTCCTTCGAAGACCTGCTGGATATCTACCGGAGTCACCGCTGCCTCCTCCATGTATCGCGCGAGGCCTATGAAGACGGATACAACCTCGCCATGCTGGAAGCGATGGCCTGCGGTATGCCCGTGGTCGCTCTGGCGAACCCCACTTGCCCGATTACGGATGGCGTGGACGGGTATACCTCCTACGACAGCGCGGAACTCCACGGGCGCATTGAGGCGCTGCTGAAGGACCGGGATCTGGCACGGGAAATTGGCGCGCGGGGCCGCGAGTGCATCGCCCGGACGTTTCCGCTGGACGCTTTTCGTGATCGCTGGCGCGAGGCTATTTTCGAAGCCGCCGATCGCAACGCAACCGCGCGGCGGGCCGGCCGGAGTGCCACAACGCCAAAGGGCCTCTCGACGCTGGTGACTTTTGCGTCGACCCCACACACCACGGGACGGTATGTGCGGGATGCGCTGAAGAAAGCAAACACGGTGGTCACGGCAGGTGTTCAGGTGCCGGATAGCGTGGTCCTTAGCTGGGGATTCGACCCGCCGGTGCCCGACTATGCCCGGCTCGACGTGGAGACCTCGCCCGACCCGACGCTGCCCGAATTGATGCGGGCGTTGCCAGCGGGATTCTCGCCGGAGCTGCTGGTGTGGGTGGATTCTGGCCAGCCGACGCTGTCACCCGCCTATCGCGATCTGGACGCGGTCAAGGTGGCCTGGTTTATCGACACCCACATCTCGACGGTGCACCGCATCGAAATCGCGCGGCACTTCGACCTGGTGTACCTGGCGCAGAAAGCCCAGATCGATGAATTCCGCGCGGCGGGTATTCCCCGGGTGGCCTGGCTACCCCTGGGCTGTTCGTCCGAACTCCACGACATAACGCCGCGTCCGCGCGATCTGGATATTGCCTTTGTAGGCAGCCTTACGAGCGCCAGCGGCGAAAAGCGACAACACTTCATCGAGGCGGTGCGCGACGCTTTTCCCAACCATTTCATCGGCTACGCCTGGCCCCATGAAATGGCGGAATACTACGCGAACGCGAAGATTGTGGTGAACATGTGCCTCAACGAGGACGTGAACATGCGCGTGTTCGAGGCCATGGCCTCCGGCGCGCTGCTGATCACGGACCCCGCCATCGGGCTGGAAGATTTGTTCACGGATGGCAAGGAACTTGTCATCTACAGGACCGTGGACGAGGCCCTGGCGCTGATCCGGAAGTTTCTCGCCGATGACGCGGCGCGGGAGCAGATTGCCGCGACGGGCCAGGCCACGGCGCTGAAGTACCATAGTTATGAGGTCCGTGCCGAGAAAATCCTGACGGAAGCCCGCCATATCGCGTCAACACGCCCAAAGCCCCAACTGCACCACGACCCGAAGACGGCCGAAGCCTATTACGAACACCCCCGACGGGAACTACTGCCCGCCATTCCGCTGTCGGCGAAGCGCGTGCTGGATGTGGGCTGCGGCGCGGGCGCCCTGGGCCGCGTGCTCAAGGAAGAGCGCAATGTAGAGGAAGTCTGCGGCATCGAGTTCATCGAGGAAGCCTACCAGCGGGCCCGGACGGTGCTGGATCGCGTGCTCCACGGCAATATAGAGGAGATGGCGCTGCCCTGGGACGATGACTATTTTGATTGTATCGTCTGCGCCGACGTGCTGGAGCATCTGGTCGATCCATTGGCAGTGATGGCGAAGCTGAGCCGCGTGCTGGCGCCCCGGGGCGTCATTGTGATTTCCGTGCCCAATATTCGCTTTCACGAAGTCATCCATATGCTTTCCAACGGGGCCTGGACCTATTACGAACAGGGCATCATGGATGCGACGCACCTGCGCTTTTTTACGCGCAGCGGCCTGCGCACCATGATCGAGAATGGCGGCATGGAGGCGGTGGAGATTATCCCGTTGAACCAGCGGCCGCCCTCCTTTCTTCCCAAGAACGAAGATGGATCCATCACGCTGGGACTGGTCACGATGGAAAAGGTGGACGATGAGGCCTACGGCGAATTCCTGACCTACCAGTGGCTTGGGATTGCCAGCAAACCCGGTATTGACCGCCTGGAGTTCGCGCGGAAGGCGCTGGAATCGGGCGAGTACGAGGCGGCGGTGGCCCATGCCCTGGATGCGGTGGGCGTGAGCGACGTGGACCGCTACAGTATCGTGGCGAAGGGCATGGCGCGACTGGGTCATCTGGAAAAAGCGGCGGAGACCTATCGCAAGCTGCTCGAGACGAACCTCTCCCCCACACTGGAAGGGGAATACGGCATTCTGCTGCTCGCGATGAACAAGCCGACCGAGGCCCGCCCGCTGCTGGAGCACGCCTTGTCGCATCAGCCCGATTTTGATCGGGCCGATGGCGCGCTGGGCTTGATCGAGTACCAGGCGGGTAATCACGATGCCGCCTTCCCGCGCATGCAACGAGCGCTCGACGCGAATTTCGCGAACCGCGCCTTGCTGGAGTCCTTTGTGGACGTGGCCAAGCGGGTGAATCGTCTGGAGGATGCGCTGCCGACGATGACGGCGTACCTGGAGTTTTATCCCGGCAATCTGGACCTGAAAGTAACCCATGCGCGGGTCCTGTGCGAACTGAATGATTTTGATGGCGCGCGGGAGTTGGTGGAGCTGGTGCTGCTTTTTGACCCGGAACACGCGGGCGCGAAATTGCTTGCGGAGGCGATGGTGATGCGGGAGGAAGGCGAACCACGAGTGGACACGAATAAACACGAATAAGTGGGGCCACTTAACGTGGTTCGAGGCAATGTGAAATGGGATTTAACCTCAAAGAACTCAAATAGAACGATAATAGGTTCACTCTCGCACTTATTGAGTTCTTTGGATAAATTCTCTGCTTTATTCTCTGGATGTCAGGCTGCGGGCTTGCGAAATTGGATGTGAAGCCAAGGCAGGTTGATGCCGTTTATTTATTCTTCTTTTCCGTGAAATTCCGTGACCTTCTGTGGTCAACAGAAAAAAATCGACCACGGAGCACACGGAGGCACGGAGAAGACTCATAAGAGAGAAGAATTTGAGAGAGCCTATCGAAAGTAACCGTACTATCACTCGGCACGAGTGCCTCTGCACTCTTTTTTCTCCGAGCCTTCGTGTCCTTCGTGGTAAAGCTCTTATTTCAACATTGTAGACCCCATGACTGAACCCTATCTCAGATCGCCCGATGCATGGCGCGCGGCCCTGGCCGATCACGCGATTGCGCCTGATCGCGTGGTGGAGATCGGACGCGCCGGATCGCCCACGCTGCGGGTGGGCAGCATCCAAATGCACAGCCGCTACAATCCCGAAGAGGAAGCACGTCGCCTGGTGGAGTCCGCCAAGCTTGAAGACGCGTGTCCTGTGCTCGTCTTCGGCTGTGGCCTGGGCTACCATGTGCTGGAGCTCCTTGCCCGGGGCCACGAAGTCATCGTTATCGAGCCCGATCTGGACATCGTGAAACTTGCGATTGACGGCCCGCTCTCGGGTGCCTCCTGCCTGATCGGTGCGGGCTCCCTGCCCGAATCAGATTTTCCAATGGCGCTCGTGGACTTCATGGCGCGAAAACCCCATGTGTTGACTCACCCGCCCACGGCCCAACTCCATCGGGAAAAAGTCGATGCGCTTCTTGGAGATATTTACGCCGGAACCCTGTTGGACAAGCACCTGAACATCGCCGTGGTCGGCCCCATGTATGGCGGGTCTCTCCCCATCGCGGGCTACCTGGCCCGGGCCTTTGAAGGGCTGGGGCACCATGTGCGTTATATCGACCATGAAGCCGCGTGGCCGCTGTACGAGAAGCTTCAGGCCACGATTAGCGGAGCGACGCCCCAGAGCCAGCTCACGGGCATGTACACCAACTTTCTCTCGGAGTGGACCTATGCCCAGGTGGCGGAGTTCAATCCGGAAATCTGCATCGTGCTCGCCCAGGCCCCCGTGGCCCCGAACTTTGCCGACCGCCTGCGGAAAAACGGCATCGTGACGGCCTTCTGGTATGTGGAGAACTGGCGGCATCTGCCCTACTGGCGGGACATCGCCCCCCACTACGATTTCTTTTTCCACATTCAGCCGGGCGAGTTTGAGACGAAGCTCGACGAGGCTGGATGCCGCCATCACGCCTATGTTCAGACGGCCTGCGATCCGGCGCTGCACCGCGGGGTGACGCTGAGTGATGAGGACGTCAAGCACTATGGCTGCGACCTGAGTTTCGCGGGCGCGGGCTATTACAACCGCGTGGAGCTCTTCAAGGGCCTGAGCGACTACAATTTCAAGATCTGGGGCGTGAACTGGACGGACCGCTATGTGGCCCAGCGTCTGGTCGACGGTGAGACGCGATTCGACTCCGAGACCTTCATGAAGATCGTGGCGGGGAGCGCCATCAATCTGAACCTTCACTCGAGCAGCAGCAAACCGGGCGTTGATCCCGATTGCGATGCGATCAATCCCCGGGTCTTCGAAATCGCGGCGGCTGGCGGCTTCCAGCTCTGCGATCCCTGCATCGGCCTGGAAACGCTCTTTGACTTCGACACGGAGTTGCCGGTCTACCGCAACCTGAAAGAACTGCGGGAGCGCATCGACTACTTCCTCGCGCGCCCGGACGAGCGGAAGGCCATCGCGGAGGCGGCCCAACGCCGGGTTCTCGCGGAGCACACCTACGTGCACCGCGCCGCGTCGATGCTGCGCCACATCTACCGGGTCCACGGCGCGGCCATGCTGGAGCGGGGCGTCCGGGCGCGCCACACCATCGGCGAGATCAAAACGCGGATGGACAAGTCCGACGCGCTGCGCCAATGGCTGGAGCACTTCCCGGAAGAGACACCGTTCACCTACGACACCCTCACGCAGCTTTCGCTGCAAAAAGGCCAGGGCCACCTCTATCCCGAGCAGGTCATCGCCTATATGCGGCAAGTGAAGCAGGATGCCGATGCGGTCCTGAAGCTGGTGCGATGATGCGGATTCTGATTGTACAGACCACACGACTGGGAGATGTGCTCCAGACAACGCCCCTGATCCACATGGTGCGCCGGAAGCATCCCGACGCCCAAATCACACTGCTGGTGCGCCAGATGAGCCGGGCGATTGCGGACCGGAATCACGACATCAACGACGTGATGATCTACGACGAGGACGAGTTGTATCGTCGGCTCATCGCGGATGACTCGAACCAGTTGCTGGAAGCCTATCAGCTTACGGACAAGCGCATTCAGACCATCAAGGCGTGCAACTTTGACATCGCCTACAATGTAACCCACAGCGTCAGCTCCGCCATGCTCATCAAGATCGCGGAGATCCCCGAGGTTTATGGCGCGCATCTGGGCGACGACTGGCAGTTCATCCTGCGCGGTCGCTGGACAACTTACTTCTTCACCAGCGTCTTCAGCCGGGAATACAACGACCTGAATCTCTGCGATATCACGCGCAACATCGTGGAAGACGCGCCGGCCTCGCGCGAACTACACTTTGACCTCCACGACGAGGACCACCAGTTCGCCGAGGCGCTCCTCGCGGAGCACGGCGTGAACGATGGCGACTACGTGGCCTGTTTCCAGCTCGGCGCGAGCGAAGAGGGCAAGCGCTGGGCCATCGAGAACTTCGCCGCCCTCGGTCGCCTCCTCGTGGAGCGTCACCAGGCAAAGGTGTTCCTCCTCGGCGTGCAGTCCGAGCAACCCCTGGGCGAGCGCTTCGAGTCCTTCGCCCCCGGCCCGGCCACCCACCTCTTCGGCAAGACTTCCGTGGCGCAGGTGGCCGCGCTGCTCAAGCGCGCCACGATTCTGGTGACCAACGACACGGGTACGATGCACATCGCCGCGTCGGTGGGCTGCCCCATTACCCTGGTATCCGTGGGCAATGTGCATTACCGCGAGACGGGCCCTTACGGCGAGGGGCACTGCGCCATTGAGGCACGCCGCACGAATCTCGGCCGCTCGGACTATGTACCCTCGGGCAAAGAGGAGCGCGAGCTGATCAAGGCGAATCAGGTACTCGCCGCCATCGACTACGCGCGCCATCATGGACAGGATCGCCCCCTTCCCCCGATTGCCGATGACGGCACGCTGGACAATGTCGATCTCTACATCACGCGCTTCGCGCCCGACGGATTTCTGGAGTATTACCCGGTGATCCAGCGCGCGATGGACGAGCGGGATTTCATGCGGATTGCCTACCGCGCCATGTGGGTTGCCCACCTTTCGCGGACGGGCACGCCCGAGGGCGAAGTGGAGAGTCTCGACCAGATGCTCCGTCACTATGGCGGTCCGGATGCCGGAACCGTGGACGCCTGGGCGGAAGAGACCGCTATGCATTTCGAAGGACTTGCGGCCATCTCCGTGCGCGGCGAGTCCGTTACTTCACGGCTACTCGAGGCCCTCAAACGGGACCGCTTCGACGAGGCCCGGACGCTGGTGGCCCAGTTGATGGCGCTGGACGAAGAGGCGCGGGTATTCAGCGAGGTCAATCCGCCGTGCCGACCCCTGATTTTGATGGCCCGATTCGAACGGGACAACCTGGACGGCGCCGACCCGAAGCTCCTGGCAAAGACCACCCTGGAGATCTATCGCGCCTGTCGGGACCGCGCCACGCTCATGGTGGAGAAATTGCGGCTTACAGCGGCGAGGTGGGCGGCGCGACAGTAGACCTTCCACTGCCGACTGGACGTTCTGGAACGTGCCACACGATCGCGAGGAACGAGCGTTCGTGCGTGATTCGCGGAGCCACTGGACACCGCACGGGGTGCTTGAATGTGCGGTATGAAGGTTGGGGATTGGTACGACAAATCGCCCCTTCTGGTCCTTGTAAGGATCTTGGGATCCTGTGCCATCCGCACACGAACGCTCGTACCTCGCGATCGTGTGGCACGTCTGTCCTTTTGAGTCACGTCGCTGCCAACTTCGTGATTGGCGTCACCTCTGTACCACACCACCGGCCCCATTACTCCAACCGCTCTCCCAGCGTCTTCGGCGCAACACAGCGATACGCACAGGTAAGCGCGTCCTGCAGCAGGCTTGCCCTCACCTTCTTCAACTGCACCACGGTCCACCCCTGCTGTCCCCATTTGTTCGGCACGGGATAGATGGCGCCGCCACCCGCATCGGAGAAAATTGACTGCTCCAGAGGAGGTAACTTCAACACCACCTCCGCCTTCTCCGGCGCCATCGTGGCGAAGATCTTCTTTCGCACGCGGAAGGAGGTCTTCTCAAAGTGGGGCTCCTCCGTGGCCTCGGGAAAGGCCAGGGCGCGCTTCTGGAATTGTTCAGGCGTCATCGTGACCGCACTCCAACCACACTACGGACCTTAGTATCCTCCGCGTCCAGCATGGGCCGCAAGTACTGGCCCATGAATTCCTCGATGCCGCTGAGGTTAAGGTGATCGAGATTGTAGTACCGCTCGGGGGACTTAATAGCGTTGGACCAGTCATTCAGCGTGATGTCTCCCCGATCGCGCAGCGTCTCCAACCACGCCATCATGGCGGCGTGTCCGGTCTCCGGGCCGAGCATGGTGGGTGGCACGGCGACATTGAGCTGCGCGCCTTTTTCTTTGCACAGCGCCACGATCTTGAGGAACTCCGCCTGATATCGTCGGAAGACTTCGTCGTGCAGCCCATCGGGGTACAGGGTGCCCATACGCTTTGCAATGCGCTCGGGCGTGACCAGTTCGGGTGGATAGCCCCTGACGTGATGGATCAGCACGTCGGGCTTCTGAAACAGCCACTGACCCCTGAACTTCGACCGGCTGTAGGTGACAATCTGCTGGTAGTTGTACCCGTTGCGGATCATCTTCGCAAGAAAGTGAAAGCGGAAGGGCTCCATGTAGACAAAGCGGTGTTGCTCGTTCGACCCGACCGTAAAGAAGACAAAGGGATCGAGCAGGTAAACCACGTGGGCCGCGGTGTTGCCTTGGTCAAAGTAGGTTTCCAGGTAAAAGCGGGCCGGTGTTATACCGCCGCCCTGGGCGATGGCCATGTTGAACACGGTCCGGCCCAACTCCCGCTCCGTGGCTTCCTGGTGCTCCTGAAATCGGGCGCACACGTAGGCGTGGGAGGTGCCGAGAATCACCACATCGCGATGTTCCGACTCGGGCATAACCAGTAAATTGGAATCCGTTTCCCAGCGTGTGTAGTGCAGGGTGGACTCGTGCGACTTCAACACGATGACGGCCAGCACGGCGTTCAGCAGGGCGAAGACAATGCAGCGCCAGACGAGTCGCAGCATCCCCTTAGTCATTGGAGCGCGCCTTGGCCAATGGTGTCGTCAATTCCATGGTAAATTACCTTCTATCCCCGCCATTCCTTTTGGAGATTTCAACCACGAATGGACACGAATTTACACGAATAGGAAATCGAATCGCCCCTGACAGCGTCGCATTCCCTAAGACATTCCACGCAGCTTGTACGCGCTTTCCATCCGTGAATATCCGTGTAATCCGTGGTAAAGAATCTTTATTTTCTTACCACGGATTACACGGATATTCACGGACGAAAAGTGCCTGTTTTGCGCAGTCAGTCTTGCATTGAGCGTTCTTGGATGATTTAGCATTCAAGAGGAATTCCGATTCTTCTTATTCGTGTTGATTCGTGTCCATTCGTGGTTCAGCTTTTCTTAATTGCTCATTCGCGACTCGCATTCGCTTGGAGGTAGCGATGCAATCCCGTTTCTTGCGCGCCTCGATTTTCCAGGAGCGCCAGCAGGGCTTCCAGTTGCTGGTCCAGCCCGACGTCGGGTCCGGCGGGTAGCCAGTGAATCCTCGGGTCGGCATTGAACCACGTGAGCTGGCGCTTGGCGTAGCGACGGTGGTGCATCTGACTTGCGGCGATGGCGGCGTCGAGGCTCTGCTTGCCTTCGAGGCAGGTCATGATCTCGCGGTAGCCCAGGGCCTTCAGGCGTTCCACGTAGGGCCCCTGCCCCGCATCGAGCAGGACCTGAACTTCTTCAACCCATCCTTCGTCGATCATCTGGAGCACGCGCCGGTTGATGCGCTCGTAAAGATCCTGGCGGTCGTCATAGCGCAGGGCAAATTGGATAGAGGGGAGTGACGCCGCATGTTGGCGGTGCTCCCGGTGCAATTCACTGTAGGGACGGCCCGAGAGTTCATAAACCTCCAGCGCGCGGACGATGCGCACGCGGTCGTTCACACTGGTGAGGTTGGCGGCGTAGTCGGGATCGACGGCGCGGAGCCGCTCCAGGAGCACGTCGTTGCCCAGCATTTGGGCTTCCTCCTCCAAGCGCGCACGCACCACGGGATCTCGACCGGGACCATCGAAGATCTCGTCGATCAACGCGCTCACATACATGCCCGAGCCCCCGGCGGCGACGGCGGAGCGTCCGGTGGCGTGGATGCGGCTGACTTCGGCCCGGGCCATCTGCTGGTAGATGCCTGCGGCCATTTCTTCACCGGGATCGAGAAAGGACACGAAATGATGGGGCACGCGGGCGCGATCCGCGAGGCTGGGCGCCGCCGTGCCGATTTCCATGCCGCGATAGAACTGCATGGAATCGACGGAGATGATTTCCGTGCCCAGATGTTCCGCCAGCGCGAGGGCCAGAGCGGACTTGCCCGAGCCCGTGGGCCCCACGACGGCAATCAGGGGCAGCGCGCCGCCCGAGGCATCGCTCACTGGATTCTCCGGAAGCTTTTTTCCATCTGGTTCTGGGTGAGTTCCACGATGATGGGGCGGCCGTGGGGGCAGGTGTAGGGCGGGCGCAGGCGCTGAAAACCCTCCAGCAAACCGCGGCGCTCCTGGGGTGTGAGCGGGTCACCCGCGCGGACAGAGGCCTTGCAAGCGCGCGTGGCCATGCGCAGGGCGTCGGCCATTGCGTTGGCGCTGTCGAAGAGGTCGCCCTGGCCGATTTCATCGAGCACGTGGTAAACCAGATCGCGCACCTTGGCCTCTTCGTAGAGGTGACAAATGGCGGTCACCTGAAAGGTGTTGCCACCGAAGGGCTCCAGCTCGATACCGATCTTGCGAAAAATGGGCAGGTTGCTCTCCAGCAGGCGCACCTGCGCGGGGGCCACTTCGATAACGATGGGCACCAGCAATTGCTGGGATTCATAGCTGTGATCCGCGAGCTCCGCCATGAGGCTGTCGAAGTTCAGGCGCTCGTGGAGGGCGTGCTGGTCGATGATCAGCAACCGCTCATCCCCGGGAACCAGTAGATAGGTGTCGAAGAGCTGCATGGGCGCGTCGCCGATGCCTTCCACGGGCCGGTAGACCGCCTCGGGCACCACGTTTTCCGTGGCGGGTGATGCCATTTCGGGGAATTCACCCTGGCGGGCCGTCGGCCGAGGTGGCGGCGGCGATGCGAGGGCAAATTCCGCGCGACGCGGCTCCACCGGTGTCACTCGATCCGCCTTTTCGGGGGGCGGCGTTTCCGCGCGCGTCTCTGCGGATTGAGGCGGGATGTGGCGGGGCGCGACGGGTTCCGGGCGCGCTATGGGCACCGGTTCGGAAATCCGAGCAGGCGCTGCCGATGCGGGCGGAATGGGTAGCTGCACGTCGGACGCACCTGGCGTATCGTCCGCCGGGAAATGGGTTTCTGCCTCCACCTCCGCGAGGTGCAAGACTTCGAAGTGCGTCTGGGGAGGCGCTGACTCCACGTGGCCGCGTTGCGCGGGCGCATGGGCCTCCGCCAGGCAATTCCGCACGATGTCGCGCACGGCGTCCCGGGCCACCCGTTCATCGCGGAAGCGAATTTCCCGCTTGGCCGGATGGATGTTTACGTCCACAAAGCGGGGATTCGTTTCCAGCATGAGCACGCCAACCGGGTGGCGGCCAATGGTGACCAGACCCCGGTAGCCATCCTCGAAGCCGTATTGCAGGGAACGATTGATGACCGGGCGGTGGTTCATGAAGAAAAACTGGTGGGAACGGGCCGAACGGGTCAGCCCCGGCAGGCCGATAATGCCGTGGAGATGGTAGCCCGCCTGCTCGCCCTGTACTTCGATCATGTCCTTTGACGTCGAAAGGCCCCAGATGATGGCCACCCGCTCGCGGAGGGTGGCGTGGGGCGGAATGTCCAGCAGCATCTTGTCGTTGTGCAGGAATTGGAAGCCCACGCCGGTCCGGGCCAGGGCATGGCGCTGGACGACGTCGATACAGTGGCCCAGCTCGGTCGTGAGCCCCTTGAGGAACTTCGCGCGGACGGGCGTATTGAAATAGAGTCGATTCACCGTCACCCTCGTGCCGGGCCGGGCCCCCGCCTGCTCCACCTCCCGCAGGATGCCGCCATCGATGCGGATGCGCGTGCCGTTGTCGTCCTGTTCGCGCCGGGTGACCAGCTCAAAGCGGGAGACCGACGCGATACTCGCCAGGGCCTCGCCCCGGAAGCCCATGGTGCGGATGTCTTCCAAGTCCTCCGCCGATCGGATTTTGCTCGTGGCGTGGCGCTCAATGGAGAGGAGGGCATTCTGCTCCGACATCCCGTGGCCGTTGTCGGTCACTTCGATGAGGCGACGCCCGGCGGCCACGACCCGCACCGTGATCCGGGTCGATCCGGCGTCCAGAGCGTTCTCCAGCAACTCCTTCACCACCGACGCGGGACGCTCCACGACCTCGCCCGCGGCTATCTTGTTCGCCACGTCTTCGGCAAGCACGCGCACGGGCGCTATTTGGGTGGCTGAACTCATTGGATTCCTCAATGTCGCTGGCGGCCAGTTCGAATCCTATACTACCATGGCGAGTGGGAGAAAATCGTCCTCCTGCGGACCTGCGCCGTGCCGTAACCCGGCGTCTCGATGGGGTACAAGCGACTGAAGCCCCATGATATCGCCCTCCGGGCCCGGTGGGCACTTCCCGCGATATTCCCAGTCCGTCTCGATGGGCGCACGCCGCTTCGATCTCCAAAAGGTTTATCGTCGTGATACTGGCAGGCTACCTGTTGGTCCTGATATGATCGAGATGATCAGAATAGTGGGGGAGTCAGGCACTGCCTGGGCAGTTGCCTTGTGTTGAGAGAGTCAGAAACCAATCGTTATGATCCGAGATTCAAACTGTCTTCACATGCGGTTCGAAGCACAGGCAGCGGCGGCGCCCGAGGCGTCCGCACTGACTTTCGCGGGGGACACACTGACGTACGGCGACTTGAACGCCCGTGCGAACCGGCTTGCTCATCACCTCCGCCACTGCGGCGCGAAACCGGGCGAGCGGGTGGGACTGTGCCTGGACCGCAACTTTGACCCCGTCATTGCCATTCTGGCCGTCTTGAAGACCGGGGCCGCCTATGTGCCGATGGATCCGGTTTACCCTGCGGAACGGGTGCGCATGATTGTGGAAGACGCCCAGTGCCCGATCGTGGTGGTCCACGCCGAACACCAGGATCGTTTTTCGGACGGTCGGGCGACCATGGTCGTACTCGATGGCGCGGATCGCCCCTGGGAGCGGGAGTCGGCGGAAAATCTCGACGTGGCGGTCTCCCCTTCCGATCTGGCCTATGTCATTTATACCTCCGGCTCCACGGGCAAGCCCAAGGGCGCGCTGGTTACGCACTGGAACGTCTACCGTCTCTTTGAGGCGATGCAGCCGGATTTCGGGTTTCGCTCCGACGATGTCTGGAGCCTCTTCCATTCTTATGCCTTCGATTTCTCGGTCTCGGAGATGTGGGGAGCCCTGTTCTTCGGCGGGCGAATCGTCATGGTCCCCTACCTGCTCAGCCGCACCCCGGACGAATTCTATCAGTTGCTTGTTGACGAAGGTGTCACGGTCCTCAACCAGACACCTTCCGCGTTCAAACAGATCCAGCACCACGACGAAAGTCTCCCCTTGGAAATGTCCCGCCGTCTGTCGCTGCGTTATGTGCTGGTGGGCGGTGAATATATGTCCCTGCCCAGCCTCGCCCCGTGGTTCGAACGGCACGGGGATGAAAAGCCCCGAATCGTCCATGTCTATGGCATTACCGAGACGACGGTCTTCGTGACCTATCGCTTCTTGACCAAAGCCGATGCTGCCCCGGGCACGCCCAGCTTTATCGGCACGACGATCAACGACCTCTACCTCCATATCCTGGACGAAAACCGCCGTCCGGTCGCGGTGGGCGAGGTGGGCGAACTCTACGTCGGCGGCCCGGGGGTATGTCTCGGCTATTTGAATCGCCCCGACCTGACGGCGGAGCGTTTCCTTCCCGACCCCTTCGATACTTCGGCCTTTCCTCCGACCCTGTACAAATCGGGCGATCTGGTCCGGCTGTTTGAAGGCGATCTCGAGTTTGTCGGGCGTAACGACAATCAGGTCCAATTGCGTGGCTTTCGCGTGGAACTGGGCGAAATCGAGGCCGAACTCAGCGAGGCGCCCGGCATCCGAAGCGCGATAGTGCGCCTGCGCGAGGACATCCCCGGCGATCCGCGCCTGGTGGCCTATTACCTCGCCCGGGAACCCATCGCCCTAAGCACGCTGCGGGACCACCTGCTGCGCACGCTGCCGCCCTACATGGTCCCGTCGGCCTTTGTGCACCTCGACGCCTTCCCGCTGAACAACAACGGCAAGATCGAGAACGACGCCCTGCCGGCGCCAACCTATACGATGGCCCTTGACGCCGCGTACACCGCCCCCCGAACCGAGACGGAGCACTCCCTGGCCGCGCTGTGGCAGGAGCTGCTTAGCGCCGACCGGGTGGGGGTGGACGATGACTTTTATCAGTTGGGTGGCCACTCCCTCCTCATTACCCGCCTCCTGTTGAGAATCCGGGAGCGTTTTTCCGTGGCGCTGCCGTTGCGCTTCGTCATGGAGAACGCGACTCTCGCGGCCCAGGCGCATGGGATCGATGAGGCAATTGCGTCCGGGGATGGTGCGAACGCCACGACCGTCATGGAGCTGGCCGACCGGAGCGCGCCTATACCCCTTTCTTTCGCCCAGGAACGCCTATGGATCGTCGAGCGCCTCGACCCCGACAACACCACGTACCACGTTCCCCTGCTGTTCGATATTCGCGGCGCCGTGCATGCGGAACGCCTGCGGCGTGCGCTGGATGCGGTGGTGGCGCGGCACGAAGCCCTGCGCACCGCATTCACCGTGGTCGACGACAGCCCTCGCCAGACGATACTGCCGATCGGAAGCGTGCCCTTCCAGATTATCAATCTTGACTCGGAAGATGGAGACCCCGCAAGCTCTGCCCGGAACTTCTTGTCCGGCGCCGCCCGTGAGATCATCTCTCTGGAACAGGGGCCCATGTTGAAAGCCGCGCTGCTCCAGGTGGATTCCGAACGCGGCTTCCTGGGGATCATTGTGCATCACGCCGTGTTTGACGGCTGGTCGATTAGCGTACTGCTCAATGACCTCGCCGCCAGCTACACGGCCCAGGAACGGGGTGAAAGCGCGGCCCTTCCGCCCCTGAAGTATCAATATGCCGATTACAGTCAGTGGCAACGTGAGGAGGCGCGAACGACCGTCTATACGCGGCAACTGCTCTACTGGAAAGCGCAATTGGCCGGCCCGATCAGTCCGCTGGATTTTCCGGCGGATCATGTGCGTCCACCCCGCCAGACGTGGCGCGGGCAAGTTGCACAGCGCACCCTGGACGCGGGGCTGACCCATTCCACGGAGCAATTGGCGTCAGGCAAACGCAGCACGCTCTTCGTCGTTCTGGCGACGGTGTGGAACATTCTGCTGCACCGCTACACCGGACAGACGGATATCGTTGTCGGCTCCGTGGTTGCGGGACGCAATCACCCCGGGCTGGAAGATCTGGTCGGATTTTTCGTGAATACGGTGGCCCTGCGGACCAATGTGGCAAGCGATCAAACGTTTTGGGACTGCCTGGACGCGGTCGAATCCGTCGTTCAGGGCGCGCAGGAGAATCAGGATATCCCCTTCGAGCAGGTTGTGGCCGAAGTGTATCATGAGCGCGATCCAAGCCGCTCGCCCCTCTTTCAGGTACTGTTTGTGTTGCACAACACCCCGCCTTTCGAGGCGACCTTTTCGGGCCTGCACATCAGCGGCGAAGAAATCAGCAACGGCGGTGCGAAGTTCGATCTCAGCCTGTCAATTCAGCCAAGGGACGGTGAACTGCTCCTCAATCTCGAGTACAACACGGCGCTCTTTGAGGCCGCCACCGCGGAGAAGATTCTCAAGAACTACAGCACCTTGCTGACCTCCGCTGTTGCGTCGCCCGAGGCGACTGTTGGCGCGCTCGAAATGCTGGATGCGGCGGAAAAGAAGCTGCTTATGGAGACTTGGACCGATACGGCCTTTCCGCTGGACCGGACCCAGTCCCTGCACCAACTCTTTGAGGCACGCGTGGCGGAATTCCCCGACTGCGTTGCCGTCGCAGACGACGAGGTCTCGCTGACTTACCGAGAACTCGACGCGCGGGCCAACCAACTGGCCCACTACCTGCTGGCGCAAGGCGTGGTCACGGAGGAACCGGTTCCCTTCTTCCTGGGCCGGACGGTGCGCGCGATTGTGGCGATTATTGGCATTCTCAAAGCCGGTGCGGCCTATGTGCCCCTGGACCTGCTCGATCCCCCCGGACGGCGCGAGCGGGTGCTTTCCGTGCTGAAGCCCCGCATGATCCTGACCGAAGGCGAACTCGCTCCCCAATTGAGCGGCGCCTCGATTGAATGCGTGTGCCTGGATGAACCGGGGCTGCTGGACGGCTTTTCCGCCGGTTCCCCCTGCATCGGGGCAAGCGGCGAGAACCTGGCCTATGTCATCTTCACGTCCGGTTCGACCGGCGACCCCAAAGGCGTGTGCTGCACCCACCAGGGCGTGATCAACCTTTACCAGGACTTGCAGTCGCGCCTTCCCGTGGGGCCCGGCGACGCGTGCAGTATCTGGACCGCCTTCAGCTTCGACGTGTCCGTCTATGAATCCTGGACCAGCCTGCTGGCGGGCGCAACCCTGCACATCATCCCCGAGCGCGTGCGGGCCAATCCCGATGCGTGTCTCGAATGGCTCCGGGCGCGGAGCGTCGTCACGGGGTATATTCCCGGATTCATGCTGCCCACACTGCTCGAAACCCAGCGGCGTGCTCCCCTGCCGTGGCGGAGGCTGCTCGTCGGTGTGGAACCCTTGTCCGAGGCGCTACTCAGCGACATCGTGGAAGCCACACCCGGTCTGGTGCTCCTCAATCTCTATGGCCCGACCGAGGCGGCGATTTACGTCACCCTGTATCAGGCGCACGACACCCATCCCCGGCCAGCGGGCAACGCGCCCATTGGCAAAGCGATCCACAATACACGCATTTACATCCTCGACCCGTCTATGAATCCGGTGCCTCCGGGCGTGCCCGGTGAGCTCTATATCGGCGGCGTGGGGCTCGCCCGCGGCTACTACAACGATCCGGAGTTGACGGCGAATCAGTTCGTGCCCGACCCCTTCAGCAACAAGGATACGGCCCGGCTTTACCGGACGGGCGACCTGGTTTTCTTCAAGCCCGATGGCAACATCCAGTTTATGCGCCGGATGGGCCGTTACATCAAGCTGCGCGGTTACCGCATCGAGCCCGGCGAAATTGAAAGCGTGCTGCGCTCTCACCCTGAAATAGACGATGCAGTGGCGGTCCTCTATGAAAAAGATCCTGACAATCCGAGAATCGTCGCCTACCTGGTGCCCTGCGGCCAGCCAGCGCCGGACGAGGAACAGCTCGGAGAATGGCTGAAAGATCGGCTCCCCGGCCACATGCGGCCCGCACAGCTTGTCTTCATCCCCGCCTTTCCCAGAACCGTGCAGGGCAAGCTGGACCGCAAGGCCCTTCCCGAACCGCCGAGCCACCAACCTTCCGAAGGGGCGGGGGTTGCGCCGCGTTCCGATCTCGAGGCGCGGCTCGTCGCCCTGTGGGAAGGCCTGCTGGGTCTCCCGAATATAGGCGTGCGCGAAAATTTCTTTGCCATTGGAGGACACTCCCTCCTTGCGATCCGAATGATTTCGCGGATCAGCAGCGACTTCGGTGTCGCGCTGCCCCTGCGCACGTTCATGGAATCGCCGACCATCGCGGAGTGCGCAGCGGCCATCGAGGCGGCGAAGTCCGCCGGAAGTCAGGGAGGCGCGCGCTCCGAGATCCCCCATGCGGACCGGAGCAAACCTATTCCTCTTTCGCATGCGCAGAAGCGGCTGTGGATTCTTGATCAATTGAAACCCGGCCTGTCGGTCTACAATGTGCCACTCCGCATACGCATCCACGGCCCGCTGAAGCGCGAGCACCTTGATCACGCGCTGTCGCTGATAGTGGCGCGACACGAAACTTTGCGGACGGTTTTCAGCGTGAAATCGGGCGAGTCAGAGCAGCGTATCCTGCCAGCCACGGCCCTAACCGCCACCTACTTGTCCCTGGTGGACCTTGTAGAGGCGGAGCGCGAGTCCCGCTATCGGGCCCGGGCTCTGGAGATTGCCCGGCGGCCCATGAATCTCGCGGAAGGCCCGATGCTGCTTGCGGACCTCGTCCAATTCGGGCCGGAAGAGCACAGTCTTACCGTGCTCGTTCACCACATGGCGTTCGACGGCTGGTCTATTCGAATTTTTCTGGAGGAACTGGCGGACGCCTGCCACGCGTTAGCCTGCGGGGAAAGCTGGCAGCCCCTCGCGCTCTCCCATCAATACGCCGACTACGCGGCCTGGCAGCAGGACCGTGCCGCGTCGCCGGAGATGGCCTCCGAGCTGAACTACTGGACGCGGCAATTGGCGGGGCCATTGCCGGTGCTCGATTTCCCGACCGACTTCCCGCGCCCGAAAGTCCAGACTTGGAATGGCGCCCGCATCCACAGGACGCTGGATCGGGGCCTTTCGGAGGCCCTGGACGCCCTGGCGCGAAACCTCGACGCGACGCCCTTTGCCTTGTTGCTGGCGGGCTGGAAGGCGCTGCTGTTTCGGCACACCGGACAGGAAGACGTGATCGTGGGCGCTGCGCTGGCGGGCCGGAACCAACAGGAGTGGGAACCGCTCATTGGCTTCTTTGTGAACACCGTCGCACTGCGCACCCGCCTTGCCCGCGATCTACCCTTTGAAAAACTTGTGACGCGGGTTCGCGACGTTGCGCTGGATGCCCAGGAACATCAGACGATTCCCTTTGACCGCGTGCTTGCGGAAGTGCAACCCGACCGCGATCAGAGTCGCTCACCGGTCTTCCAGACGATGTTTGTGCTCCACAATACACCACGCTACGAGGCGAAACGTCCTGCCCTCGAATTGAGTGCGGAAGGGCTCGACAACGGTGGCGCCAAGTTCGACTTTACGCTTTCCGTGACGCCGGACAACGGAACTTACACGCTCGATCTCGAATACAACACCGCACTCTATACCCCGACGCGGATGGCGGAATTGCTGGAACATTTCACCTCGCTGCTTGAATCCGCAACAGTCGAACCCGATCGTACTCTCGGGCGATTGAAACTCCTGTCGAATCGGACCACAGCCCCCGGCGCGGCTCCGGGATGCGATGATAACGGCCTCACCCCGAAGGTCCCGGGGCCGTGTCTTCACCATCTTTTTGAGGCCAAGGTCCATTCCGCACCCAATGCGCCCGCGGTAACGTGCGAAGGCACGACCCTAAGTTATGGTGAATTAAACGCCCGCGCCAATCGGCTGGCCCGCCACCTCCAGGACTTGGGGGTCGGACCCGACGTACTGGTGGGCTTGTGCCTTGATCGAAGTATCGACACGGTCATGGCGATCCTTGCGATACTGAAAGCGGGTGGCGCGTACGTCCCCATGGATCCGGCCTACCCCGCGGAGCGGGTGCGCATGATCGTGGACGATGCCCAGTGTCCCCTCGTCATCACCCACCGTGCTCATGCAGGCCAGTTTTCTGGCGTCGCTTCGCGCATGGTTGTGCTGGATGGCATCGATACGCCCTGGGAGGAAGGCCCCGACGCCGACCTGAACAACCCGGTGGCCGACACCCATCTGGCCTACGTGATTTACACTTCCGGATCGACGGGCACGCCCAAGGGCGCGCTGATCAGCCACGGCAACGCGGTCTTCTTCGTGAGCGGCATGGAACATTGGTTCCCGATTGCGCCGGATGACACTTGGGCGCTCTTTCATTCCTATGCCTTCGATTTTTCGGTGTTGGAGATGTGGGGCGCCTTCTTCGGAGGTGGAAGGCTCGTCATCGTTCCCCTGCTCGTAAGCAGATCGCCCCAGGCTTTCCACCAATTGTTGTGCGATGAGCGCGTGACCGTCCTGGGCCAGACCCCCGCGGCCTTTGCCCAGCTCCAGCACTACGACGAGTCGCTTCCCCTGGAAAAATCACAGGTATTGGCCCTTCGGATAGTCCTACTGGGTGGTGAAGCCCTTGTTTTCTCCAGCCTGGCGTCCTGGTTTAAGCGGCACGGCGATCGGAAGCCAAGACTTATCAATCTGTACGGAATCACTGAGACTTCCGTAGTGTTGACATACCGCCCCTTGACGGCGGCGGACGCGCGCCCCGGCACGCCGAGTTACATTGGCATCGCGATACCCGGAGTGGCCCTCCATGTGCTTGACGAGGCCGGGCAGCCCGTGGCAAGCGGTGAAGTCGGCGAATTGTTCGTCGGTGGCCCCGGCGTCGGGCAAGGCTATCTTCGCCGCCCTCATTTGACTGCCGAACGGTTTTTGCCTGACCCCTTCGCCCCACCGGGCGCGTTAACCCGCCTCTACAAGACCGGGGATCTCGTTCGCGTACTCGACGGCGACCTGGAGTTCCTCGGCCGTAACGACAGCCAGATTCAATTGCGGGGATTCCGCGTGGAGCTTGGCGAGATCGAGGCGGCGTTAAACAGCCATGATGCGGTCCGCGGCGCGATCGTTCGCCTCCGGGAGGACGTGCCCGGCGACCCGCGGCTTGCGGCATACTACCTGGCTGCGTCACCCGTGTCCGCGCTGGAATTGCGGGAGCACGTGCTCAAGACACTGCCGCCCTACATGGCGCCATCAAGCTTTACCCACTTGGCCGCCTTTCCACTCACCAACAATGGAAAAATCGATACGGCCGCGCTGCCCCTGCCCCTCGACGCGGTGGATGTCGGCGAATCTTCAGAGGAGCCGCAATCTCCAAACGAAAAGAAAATTGCCCTGTTGTGGCAAGACATTCTGCGGGTTCGCCGGGCCGGGCGCCATGACAACTTCTTTGCCCTCGGCGGTCATTCTCTGCTGGCCATCCGATTGCTGGCCTTAATCAATGAGACCTTCGGAAGCACCTTGGCACTTGCGGACTTCTTTGACAATCCAACGATTGCGGGAATAGCCGCCAGGCTAGAGCAGGACGCCTCTGGCAACTCGGCGGATTCCCGACGAAAGTTGTTGGAAATAAAGTCGGGTACGGGAACCCCGTTCTTCTGTGTCAAAGGTGCGGGAGACGTGGGCGGCTCCTATGACACCTTTGCCGGGGCACTGTCCGAATCCCAGTCGTTTTACGGATTCCCCAGCCTGGACTTCGACGATAACAGTCCGGCAACCATAGAAGATTTGGCGCGCCGGTGCATCGGTGAAATGAAAACCGTGCGCCCCGAAGGACCTTACTACATCGGCGGCTATTCCTTTGGCGGCATAGTGGCCTATGAAATCGCCCGGCAACTTCTCGAAGCCGGCGAATCCGTGCCGCTGGTTGCGATGCTGGACAGTGCCGCGCCGGACCACAGCCACGTCAAACGCTCCCTGTCGCGCAGTTATCTCCGGCACGTGTTTCAACGGGTTCGGGCGCGTCTGCGCACCTTCTTTTTTACATGGAAGATGCATGTGGGCTACTTGCGCGACGGCACCGTGCTCCTTTTCCGCCGGGCAATTTTCGGAAGGAGACCCGACGCTCAGCCCCTGGGCCTCATGGATTACCTTCGTTGGATGCAGTTTGACACTTCTGTACAGTATTATCTCATACAAGCCGGACTTGCGACGCCGACCATCGGCGAGCAGCGCTTGAAGATGGTGGAAGACCAGTTGGTCCGCTCCAGTGCGCGGAGCGTGACCTCGAGCCAGAACGCCGTCGCGGAATACACGATGGAGCCCATTGAGGGACAGATTACCCTGTTTCGAGCGGAGCACAACCCCTGGGGTTCGGAGCGCAGGGATCCGACCTATGGTTGGGGCCGGTATGCCCGCAAAGGCGTCCGCGTGGTCGAGGTGCCGGGGAACCACATGGTTATCATCCGCCACCCCTACGCGATCGGGCTGGGCAAGGCGCTGCAAGGCGTCATCGACGAATTGGAGTCCGGCGAAGATTGAATTGAGGGGCAACCAGCCGTATTGCCGGTCGATTCTCACAGATGTTCGGAGCTAATCAGTTTCATCTTCCGCTCAGGCCCCTGCCGAGACACGTGTACAGTGGATGATGCACTGCTGAGTCGTCTCCAATCCCGCAATTCGACCGGATTCCAGCGGGAGTCGCCCTGCTGAGTTCAAGCCCCGATAAGCTCACTAACCCGTCCCCGCAACGCGGGCACGACTTCCGCCTCAAACCATGGATTCCGCCGCAGCCACAGCAGGTTCCTTGGCGAGGGATGGGGCGTGGGTACAAAGGTCGGCCCGAATTCGCGCCATCGTGACACGGTGTCGGCAAGGGTCTTGCCCGTGCCGTCACCCAGGTAGTAACGCTGGGCATAGGCGCCCACGAGGATCGTGAGGGCACGATGGGGCAGCATCGCCAGCAGGCGGTCATGCCAGAGGGGTGCGCATTCCGGGCGCGGGGGCATGTCACCGCCACGTCGGTCTCGGCCTGGATAGCAGAAGCCCATGGGGATAATGGCGAATCGAGTCGGGTCGTAGAATGTTTCCGGGTCGACACCCAGCCACTGGCGGAGCCGTACGCCGCTCGGGTCGTTCCAGGGGATTCCAGATTCATGAACGCGGGCGCCCGGCGCCTGCCCCACGATCAGAATTGGGGCGGCGGTGTGTGCACGAAGCACCGGACGGGGGCCGAGGGGCAATACTTCCCTGCAATGGGTACAGCTCCGGACTTCCGCGAGCAACGCATCGAGTTTCACTTGTAAATCCTGTTCCGCCATGGAATCATAGTAGCTTGGACGCTGAATAGATTTCGATGCCAAGGGGTATGTTCCCAGGTGTCTACTTCGGGCCGGAATTGGGAGAGCGCATTGCGCGAACTATTGGGAGTATGGAACATGAACGAACTGTGGATGGGTGGCCTGGGCGGCTTCCCTGTGGGGCGCGCAGACAGCACGACCGCCTCACGCGCCCGCAACAGCGAGAGCCTGTCTCTGGAATCGATGGAGAGCGTGAAGGAACTTCGCCATCAAGTCGAGCGCCTGTCGCTGCTGAATCAGGCTCTCTGGGAGCTGATTCGCGGCAAAGCCGGCCTCACGGACGCGGATCTGGAGCGCATGGCGAACGAGATCGACCTTCGTGATGGCGTTGCCGACGGTAAAATGGGGGGCGGCGCGGTGACCTGTCCCACCTGTCACCGGGTTTCCAACTCCAAGCACTTCAAGTGCCTTTACTGCGGCGAGCTATTCGAGAAACCTCTTTTCGGATAGCACGTCGAAGGCCGGGTCTCCATTTGATGATTGAGGCATAATTTCGGCATCCCGGTTGTTTACTTTCACCGGGGCTTGGAACACCGCTTTCAAGCGGGGTGCCGATTTCTAGACTTTAGCGCCTTCCGGCGCGTAAGATCACGGGCTTTGCCCGATCGGTCCCGGTACACGTCATACAGGAGTTTTTCATGATCACCGAAAGCCAGGTGCTCGACGCCATGCGTCATATAATCGATCCCGACTTTGGGAAGGATATTGTTTCCCTTGGGTTTATCAAGGACATCAAAATCGATGACGGGGCCGTTTCCTTCTCCGTCGAACTGACCACGCCCGCCTGCCCCGTCAAGGAGCAGTTCCAGAAGGCCTGCGAGTCCTCGGTGGCCCAGTTGCCGGGCGTGAAAAATGTCCAGGTGAATATGACCGCCATGAAGCCGAAGGAACGCAGCGGCCCGCGGGTAGACACCCTGAAGAACGTGGGCGCCGTCATCGCGGTTTCCTCGTGTAAAGGTGGCGTGGGAAAATCCACCGTTGCGGCCTATCTTGCCCGGGCCATTCAGCGGCAGGGACATCAGGTCGGGCTCCTCGACGTGGACATCTATGGCCCCTCGGTGCCGACGCTGTTCCGGGTGCATCAGCCCGAGGTCTACATGAAAAACAATCTCATTGAGCCGGTGATGGTTGACGGATTAAAGACCATGTCGCTCGGCTATGTGATGGGCGACCGCCCCGCGGTCATGCGCGGGCCAATGGTCTCCAACTATACTTCCCAGATTCTCCAGCAGACCGACTGGGGCACGCTGGACTACCTCATCATCGACATGCCCCCCGGTACGGGCGACATTCAGCTTACCCTGGTACAGCAGGCCTCCCTCGATGGCGCGATCATCGTCACCACCCCGCAGGCCCTTTCCCTGGTCGACGTGGCCCGGGGTATCCTCATGTTTGAGTCGGTAAAGGTTCCGGTGCTCGGCATGGTGGAAAATATGGCCTATTTCCTGTGCGACAACTGCGAGAAGAAGCACTTCATCTTCGGCAGCAGCACGGCGACCTTAAAGGCCCGTTTCGGCCTCGATACGCTGGCCCAACTCCCCCTGATGGCGGGCGTAACCGATGCGTCCACCAAGGAAGCGGGCGAGGACATCGCCGCCTTCCGCGAAATGGCCGAGCAGCTTCACCGCGAAGTAGGCAAGCGCCGTCTGGAGGAAGAAGCGCCGCCAGAAGTGGTGGCGGGATTCGGCGAGATCATCGTCAAGCTGGGCAACGGGAAAGAGATCCGCGTGGCCAACAAGACCTTGCGGGTATCCTGCCAGTGCGCCCTTTGCGTAAACGAGTTTACGGGCCAGCCCCTGCTCAACCCGGACAGCGTGCCCGAGGACATAAAGGTGGAGTCTTTCGCAACCCTGGGTAATTATGCGCTGGGCATCGTGTGGAGCGACGGCCACAGCTCCGGTATTTTCCCCTGGGAGCACATCAAGCGTGTTGCGGCGCTGTAAGGGTGATCGGACAGATCGGGGACTTTACTCGGATTCGTCCGCTTCTTCTGGATGGAAGAATGGCTTGAGTTCGCCGTCCGGCCCGATGTAGTGGGTCGTCTTCGGAATGAAGCTCACAACCTCGCGGCCCCGCTCGAACTGGAGCTTCATGCTGTCGCGCATCATTGCTTGAACATCGCCTCCGTACGAATCCAATATTTCCTTGCGAGCACGACGCACTTCGTCAATTATCGGATGGTTAGACATCGTTCTGACCTCCTAGTAGTTCGTATGGGGTGCACAAGATTGGCAGCGCATAACCCTGCTTTTCCACAATCAATTCCAACGACTTTATTATTTCGGCATTGGCGATATGTCTGCAATTCCAGGTGAGCAGATAGTCGACGTTGTGTCGGGATGCAAGTGCCACATGGGCTGCGTCGGTTCCAGCTTTGGGTGGAATCACACCACTCTCCAAAATACGGGACGCAAGCGCCATTGATTCACCGTCTACTTCCAGCTCTGGGATACTCTCAAGCACCTGTAGCCGCCGAACTGCAACTTCAGGATTACCTTTTGAAACCTCCTGAAGAACAAAATCTGAAACAAACATGCGAAACGCCGATCTCCGGTCTTCCCACCATTGGCGGGTGATGGCCTGCTGTCCCGCGATTATCGGGTCCTTTGATGGTCGCGCCGCGAGGAGACTTGGGATTGTCGTCTCAATGTAGACTGTCGGTAGTGCGCTCATGAAACTCTTCCGGCAGCGCCCCACCTGACTGCGTTGATAGGTGCCGCTTCTCCTTGAAGTGCTGGTTTTCTATGAGGACTCACGTAACAACTGAAGTATAACACAGCCTCGTTAGGACCTTGGGGAGAGAAAGTCTGTCGCGTGCCCCCTACCCCGCCACTGGCCCATTCACCATGCGTTCATATACTTTCAGCGTCATTTCCGCCGTTCTCGCCCACGTAAATTCCGCCGCGCGCTGAAGTCCAGCGGTCGTCAGGCGGGCGCGCAGCACGTCGTCCCGCGAGAGCCGCTTCAAGCCCTCGGCGATGGCCTCCTCGCTTTCCGGGTTCACCAGCAGCGCGGCTTCGCCCGCGACCTCGGGCAGGCTGGACACGTCGGAGGTGAGGACGGGCGTGCCGCAGGCCATGGCCTCCAGCACGGGCAGGCCGAATCCCTCAAAGTGGCTCGGCCAGACAAAGGCGCGCGCGGCGCCGAGGGCAGCGGCAAGATGCTCTTCCTCAATGAAGCCGGGCAGGTGGATTCGTTCCTTGTGTTTTGCCCCGTTTATCGCGGCGAGCATTTCCTCCGGCTTCCAGCCCGTGCGGCCGGCGATGACCAGGTGCTCGGGAATCTCACCGGCGATGCGGTCCCACGCGCGCACGAGCGCGGCGATATTCTTGCGCGGCTCCAGCGTGCCCACATAGAGAAAGCAGGGATCCGGCAGCTTGTAGCGATCCCGCGCCACTTCAATTTCGCCGACGGCCGCGGGGCGAAACTGGGCCCCAACCCCCAGCGGCACCACATCGATACGCGAATCGGGCACGCCGATCAGCTCGCGGAGATCGTGGGCCGTGGCTTCGGAGTCGGCAATGACGCGGCCGGCCCGGCGCGCGCTTCGGCTGCCGGCCCAGCGGTAATATTCGGCGCGCTCCCAGCGAAACCAGTCGGGATGGCGCATGAAGATACAATCATGAACCGTAACGACCACATTGGCGCCACCGTCCAGCGGGCCGATACTGGCGGGATAGTGCACAGCATCGAATTCCGGTGCGATGCGTTGAATCTGCCGCTCCAGTTTGAGCCGCGCCCAAACTCCTGAGGGCTGGGGTTCCAGCGTCACGGAATCAGCCCAGTCACCGGGCTCGATCCACGAAGGCCACCAGACCGTAAGCGCCAGATCGTGGTCAAGAGCAGCGAGATGACGGATGAGCTCCTCCGTATAGCGGCCCGTGCCGCTTTGGTTGCCACCCTGCATTCCGTTGATGAGGACGCGCATCTAACGCGCGGCCTCGTATCCCCCGGGCACGCCACGGCGCGAAAGCACCATTTGCCACACGTGGTTATAGCGCGCCCGAAAGGAGCCCGCGCAGTAGTGGTGATAGTAGCGCCACATCCGGTAGAAACGATCACCATACTGGTCCTGTAATTCCGGCCAGTGTCGCTCAAAATTGGCCCACCAGGCCATGAGGGTCTTATCATAGTCTGCGCCGATATTTTGTACGTCCTCCATCACCAGCTTCCCCTCCACCGACGCACCCAACTGACCCGGCGTGGGCACCATTCCTCCGGGAAAAATGTACTTCGTCATCCACGGATCGCTGCGGCGGACCGGATAGCGCCCCACAATCGTGTGGATAAGCGCCAGGCCGTCGGGCGTAAGCCAGTCGCGCACGCGCCCCATGAAGCCATCGTAGTTCTTTCGGCCCACATGCTCCAGCATGCCGATGGAGACCACGCGGTCCCACTGGCCCGTCAGCTCGCGGTAGTCCTTCAGGTGAAGGTTCACCGGCAGGCCCGAGCACATCTCGTTGGCCAGGGTGAGCTGTTCTTTGGAAATCGTGATACCCTCCACCTCCACGCCATAACGCTCCACGGCGAACTTGGCAAAGGAGCCCCAGCCACAGCCCACATCCAGCACGCGCATGCCCGGCTGGAGGCCCAGCTTCCGGCAGACGAGATCCAATTTATGCTCCTGGGCCGTTGCCAGATCGGTGGCGTTCTTCCAATAGGCGCAGGAGTACACCATCCGGGGGTCGAGCATCTTCTGGTAAAGACTGTTGCCCAGATCGTAGTGGGCCTCGGCCACGCGCTTTGAGCGGGACACACTCTGGAGATTAAGAAAACGTGCGCGGCAATAGGGAATGATCATGCGCCACCAGTCCACGCGGTCCGTGAAATTGGCTACGAGAATCCGGTAGAAGAAATCTGCGAGATCCTCGCAGTCCCAGTCGCCATCCATGTAGGCCTCACCGAGACCCAGGCGCCCCTCGCTCATAAAGCGTTGGTACACCTTGGGTTCGTTCACCTGAATATCCCAGGGACGGTTCCCATTTTCCTGAATATCCACGATCGCCATGAGGGACAGCATGGTTTCCCGTGGTGATCCCGCCGCCCGCATCGTCTTCTGAAGTTGCCCGATATCCTGTGCCATGCACCTGTCCTTCAATCGAATAAATCCGCCCCCTGGCCCGAATGAAAATACGCCCCGCGTTGCATGGTTATATACCGCCGCAGCGGGTACTTGCAACGGGACACTAACTTGACACGTGCGGGTGGGTGTGTTAGACTTTGGACATCTGTTAGCACTCTCACAGGTTGAGTGCTAAGGGTGGAAACACGCTATGAGTGAAGCCCGAGATCTAAATGAACGCGAGCAATTGATCCTGCAAGCGGTTGTAAACAGCTACATTACAACCGCCGATCCCGTGGGATCGCGCTCCGTCGTGAAACGATTCGATTTGGGGTTGAGCCCGGCCACCGTCCGAAATGTGATGGCGGATCTGGAGGAAATGGGCTACCTGCAGCAGATCCATACCAGTTCGGGCCGCATCCCCACGGACGCGGGTTACCGCTACTATGTGAACTCCCTGATGCAGGTTCACGAGCTCACGCTCCGCGAGCGAAGCCGAATCGAAGACGAGTTCGCCGCAAAGTTGAATGATGCCGACGAGGTCCTCCAGCACACCAGCCAGCTTCTGGCCTTGATAACCAATCAGGCCGGTCTGGCCGAGGCCCCCAGCGACGATCACGCTTTTGTGAACCGCCTGGAGTTGATGCCGGTGGGCCCGGAGCGGGTTGCGCTTCTGATCGTGGACAACTACAGCCGGGTGCGGACGTTGACCGTGAATCTCCACGAGCACATCCCTCCGGACCAGCTTCAAGTATTGAGCCGTTTCTTGAACGAGCATCTCCGGGGCGCGCGACTGGACGGCCTGAGCCGAACCATTGAAATGCGGCTGAAGGACTTCCTCGACGAGCAGCGGAAGATTGCGGAAATGGCGCTAATGGTTCTCGGGCTCGCGCCCCAGTACCGTCCTGCCCAGTTGTTTCTGGAAGGCGCCGCGCAGCTTTTCGAGCAGCCCGAGTTTCAGGACACGGGCAAGGCGCGCGAAGTATTTGGTTTGATTGAAGAACGTACCGCGTTGATGGAGATGCTTCGTCGATCCCTCGGGGACCGCGAGCGGGTCAACAGCGCGATCCATATCGGGCGTCTCGACGGAACGCCCGGCCTGAACGATATCAGTGTCATCGCGTCGCCCTATTTCTGCAATGGTGAAGCGGTGGGGATGATTGGCGTGCTGGGCCCTCGGCGCATGCCCTATTCGCGGCTGACCGCCATCGTGGACTACACGGCGGGTATGGTGGGACGAATTCTCACCCGCCTCGCCCAATAGAAGCGGCGCAGAACGTCAGCTTTCGAAATGGGGCTCCACGCCCTCGACTTAAACCAGCGACGAGAAGCAGTTCTTGATGAAAAAGAAGATGAAGAATCACGATCAACAAGCGAATGAGACGGCGGAAGTCGTTGCAGAGTCGGCAAGCACGTCGGAGGCCATGTCCTCCGAAGAAGGCGCTCCGGCGCCCGAATCCGACGACATTCCCGAGGCCGTCATAAGCGACGAAGAAATTCTTGTTGAAACGCAGGATGACTCCGCGCTGAACGCGCTGAGAATTGAGCGGGATACGCTACAGGACCAGCTCCTTCGAATTCGCGCGGACTTTGACAATTTTCGCCGACGTGTGGCCCGCGACAACGAACAATTGCGCAAGACCGCGGCGCAGAGTCTCATGCGCGACCTGCTGCCCGTCGTGGACAATATGGAGCGGGCGCTGAGCCATGTGGAAGACAAGACGAGCGGTCTCGCCCTCGGAGTCGAGATGGTTTTGAAACAATTTGCCGGCGTTCTCTCTGCGCAGGGGTTGGAACCCATCGCGGCGAAAGGCGAACCTTTTGATCCGAATATACACGAAGCATTGACCCACCAGCCGTCGGTCGAGTATCCGGCGGACACCGTTATGGAAGAGTTCCAGCGCGGCTACCGTCTGGGCGATTTCGTGCTGCGCCCCACACAGGTGGTCGTCAGCAGCGGAGCGCCGACTGGGAACGGGAATATTGAAGACGCATCCGAGGACGACTGACGGGCACGGCGCGCGCCGACCGAATCCAATCGACAAAACACAACAGAGCCGTAACGGCTTGAATCATACGGAGGTATAGAACATCATGGGCAAAGTGATAGGAATCGACCTGGGCACCACCAACTCCTGCGTGGCAGTGATGGAAGGTGGCGAGCCTGTGGTTATCGCAAACGCCGAAGGCAACCGGACCACCCCGTCCGTCGTGGCCTTCAACAAAGACGGTGAGCGCCTCGTGGGCGCCGTGGCCAAGCGCCAGGCGGTCACCAACCCAACCAACACCATTTTCTCCATCAAGCGCTTCATGGGCCGCACGCACAACGAAGTGAAGTCCGAGGAGAAGCTCGTCCCCTACAAGGTCGGCGAAACCGCATCGGGCGATGTCCAGGTGGAAATTATGGGCACGAGCTACCGGCCCCCGGAAATCTCCGCCATGATCCTTCAGAAAATGAAGGAAACGGCGGAAGCCTATCTGGGTACCTCGGTGACCCAGGCCGTGGTGACGGTGCCCGCTTACTTCAATGACGCCCAGCGTCAGGCCACCAAAGACGCGGGCCGCATCGCGGGCCTTGAAGTGCTCCGCATTATCAACGAGCCCACGGCCGCCGCGCTGGCTTACGGTTTGGAGAAGAAGAAAGACGAGAAGATCGCGGTCTATGATCTGGGCGGCGGCACCTTCGATATCTCCATCCTCGCCATCGGCGACGACAGCTTTGAAGTGCTTTCCACCAGTGGCGACACGCACCTCGGCGGCGATGACTTCGATCAGGTCATCATCGACTGGCTTGCGGAGGAGTTCCTGAAAGAACAGGGCATCGATCTGCGCAAAGACGCCATGGCCCTCCAGCGCCTGAAAGAGGGCGCGGAGAAGGCGAAGTGCGAACTCTCCAGCGCCATGACCACCGATATCAATTTGCCCTTTATCACGGCGGACGCGTCGGGGCCGAAGCACCTGAACTACACCCTGACCCGGGCGAAGTTCGAGCAACTGGCGGATCATCTCCTTCAGCGCAGCAAGAACCCCTGTCACCGCGCCATCGAAGACGCCGGCCTGAGCGCCTCCGAAATCAATGAAGTTATCCTCGTGGGCGGCATGACCCGCATGCCGGCCGTGGGAAAAATCGTGGAACAGATTTTCGGCAAGGTTCCCCACCGCGGCGTAAACCCCGACGAAGTGGTGGCCATCGGTGCCGCCATCCAGGCGGGTGTACTCTCGGGCGAAGTCAAGGACGTGCTGCTCCTCGACGTGACGCCCCTTTCCCTGGGCATCGAGACCCTCGGCGGCGTGTGCACCAAGCTTATCGAGCGCAACACCACCATCCCCGTGACCAAGCGTCAGATCTTCTCTACGGCGGCGGACAACCAGACCGCCGTGACGATCCACGTGCTACAGGGCGAGCGGGAGATGGCGGCGGACAACCGGACGCTGGCCCACTTCGACCTCATGGGCATTCCCTCCGCACCGCGCGGCGTGCCCCAGATTGAAGTGTCCTTCGACCTCGATGTGAACGGCATTTTCCATGCCTCCGCCAAGGATCTGGCCACGGGCAAGGAACAGAAGATCAAGATCGAGACCTCCAGCGGTCTGTCGGAAGACGAGATCAATAAGATGGTGAGCGAAGCCGAGTCCCACGCGGACGAGGACAAGGAACGCCGCAAGCAGATCGAGATTCGCAACAACGCCGACACCCTGGTTTACCAGGTCGAGAAGACCTTAAGGGAAAATCCCGACAAGATAGACGCCGGCGACAAGACCAACGTGGAAGCCGCCATTGCCGATGTGAAGAAGGCCCTGGAAGGCACCGACACCGGCGCTATCGAGCGTGCGGCGGAAAACCTGACCCAGGCATCCCACAAGCTCGCCGAAGCAATGTATAAGTCCGCGGGCGCGGGCGCCGAAGCGGCCGCCCCCGGCCAGGCCGGCGCTGAGCCGGACGGCGGATCGGGCGAAGCCATGGACGCCGACTTCACCGTGGTCGATGACGACGACAAGAAGTAAGTAACCGCGGGAGACCGCCTGTGTAGTAGACTTACCCATGACCCTGCGATGCGGGGTCATGGGTTTACCTTGTAAATTGCCCTTTTGGAATCATAAGCAATGGCACAATCGACTGACCTTTACGAAATGCTGGGCGTGGAACGTTCGGCTTCCCAGGAGCAAATCCGGAAGGCCTACCTCAAGCTCGCCCACAAATACCACCCCGACAAAACCGGCGGGGACAAGGAAGCCGAGGAAAAGCTCAAGAAGATCAATGGGGCCTATGACATCCTGAAAAACCCCGAGAAGCGCGCCCAGTACGACCGCTTCGGATCCACCGACGGCCAGGGCTTCGGCGGCTTCGGCGGGCAGGGCTTCGGCGGCGGAGGTGCGGGCTATGAGGCCCCCTTCGAGGACTTCTTCGACATGCTCTTCGGCCAGGGCGGTAAGCGCGGCCAGGCGGGCGGCGGCGGCGCCAAGCCGGGCAACGACCTGGAGCTCCGCCTCACGATCAGCCTCGAAGACGCCGCCTTCGGCACCAAGAAGAAAATTCGTTACAACCGCCGCGAGTCCTGTAACGACTGCAAAGGCTCCGGTGCGGCGGCCGGCTCCAAGGCCGAAAATTGCGGCCAGTGCCAGGGCACCGGACAGGTCCGCGTCGCCCACGGCTTCTTCAGCGTCACCCGCACCTGCCCCCAGTGCCACGGCGCGGGTAAGACCATCTCCAAGCCCTGCGCCACCTGCGCGGGTAAAGGCCAGAACAAATCCGTCCGTGAACTCTCCGTCGACGTTCCCGCAGGCGTCGATTCCGGCTCGCGCCTCCGCGTCACCGGCGAGGGTGAAGCGGGTCTCGGCGGCGGACGCCGCGGCGACCTTTATATTTTCATCGAAGTCGCCAAACACGCCTTCTTCGAGCGGGACGGCACGACCATCCTTTGCGACGTGCCCATCACCTTCAGCCAGGCGGCCCTGGGCGATTCCGTCCGCGTGCCAACCCTTGAAGGCGAAGCCGAGCTCAAGGTTCCGGCGGGCACCCAGACCGGCACCCAGCTCCGCCTCCGGGGCCTTGGCATGCCCGACCTCCGCGGCTACCGCCAAGGCGATCAGATCGTCCGTGTCATCGTGGAGACCCCCCAGAAGCTTTCCCGCAAGCAGAAGGACCTCCTCAAGGAATTCGACGACCTTGCGGACAACAAGAGCTACCCGCTCCACGAGAAGTTCAAGGAAGACACGGAGAAGTCCAAGCCCTGAGGGGATTGGGGATGGTAAGCGAATACAAGAGCGGCGCGCCCAATTTGGGCGCGCCATTTTCTTTTGCATCGGAGGGAGGATTCTCGCAATTTGTTCCGGGAGCAGTGCGCACGGAACCGCGCGCCCCGTCGGGTCTATTTTTTCGTGGTTGCGGTCACCTTCGGGTACGTAACACTTGACCCGCCGGAAGGAGGATTGGCAAGGATCTCGGAAATTGGCCTTGGGGAGGGTGCTGGCTGGTATCCCAGTATTTCGTAACGTGAGGGATCGGGATGTTCGCGGCTTGGATCTTCTGAAGTCGCCTTCTTGGACATTTCTTGCTTACTCCTTGGCGTCAAAGAATTCGATAAAGCGAATTTCATCGCCTCGTATAAGTATACCAGAACTTCGGTCTGTCTTCTTCCACTCACCATGATTGGTAATCTTGAATACCGTCTCCAGGAAGATATCCCGTTCCTGCCCATCGGACGATGCGAAGGAGTGCCTGCCCCTGAACCCACCAAGTTGGCCTCCATCTTTCAACGTCACAAGGACCCACACTTCCGATTTCGAAGTAAATACGTAGTCCCAAGACGTTGGTATTGGACTAACCAGAGAGAAACCGACGGCTCGAACGAACGTACGGAGTTTGCCATTTTGGTGTAAGTGCCCAAGTAACAGACCCGCAGCAGCGGGGACGACAAAAAGCACCGCGAACCAGGCCAGTGCCGAACGAACCGGGTGCTCCAGGAAATAGTCGCTTGAAAGGAGCAGATAGACGACCGGCGAACAAAGCGCCAGATTGAGCACACCAAGTTTCAGAAACTGAAGCCCCGCGACAAATTCCGATTGCTTGCTCCGGGGAACGAACCAGCCGATCATCGATTGGAGGATGAAACCTGGAAGGATGAACGCGAACACGAGGTAGATATTTTCTGGGCTTACTGGCATCGATGGCTCCCTTCATCGAGTATTGGCACGGGGCCACAATCAAGCTTTGACGAGACTTCTCCCTAAGTAAAACTGATGTTGGAGGCTCTTTTCAATGGATTAGGTCAAAATGGCTTTCATTGCCTCGCCCGACATCGGTCGAACCACGGGCACTTGGTTATCCTCGCCACGCCGCATCGTCATGCGACGCTATGCCTTGGTGCTCGTGAATGTTTACAATGGTGCCTCGCCTCAACATGATGGGACAGGGTGGAACCAATGACAAGCTTTGCGAAACTAAAGGGCCTGGCGAATCATGCGCTGACCGTCGCGATCAGCGTCACCTGTTGCTCGCTGGTCTGGAGCGATGTCCCACCGTCTCCACTCCCCTTCCAGAAACACGTCATCGATTCGGATTTCGCCAACGGCTATCAGGTGAACACGGCCGACCTGGACCGCGACGGCGATCTCGACGTAATCGCCCTTTCGACCCAACCCTCCCAGCTCGTGTGGTACCGAAACCCAGATTGGGCGCGATTCTCGATCAGCACCGTCACGCAGCGGAATATCGACGCCGCGCCCCATGATGTCGATGGCGACGGCGATGCCGATCTGGCGCTGGCCAGTGAATTCGACCTTGGCGATTCCAATGGCGGTGGTTCGCTCCAGTGGCTGGAGAATCCCGGCTCGCCCGACGGACATCCCGAATGGACCATTCACCCCATCGACGCCATCCCAACCTCGCACCGCGTCCGCTGGGCGGATTTGGATGGCGACGGGCGGAAAGAACTCATCAATTTACCCATCATCGGTGTCGGCGCCGCTCCGCCGGAATACGCCGTGGGCGTTCAGTTTCGCGCCTATCGTGTGCCGGTGAATCCGAAGGAACCGTGGACTTCGCTGCTGCTGGATGACACCCTGTGCATGGCCCACGGGCTCCTGGTCGCATCGTGGGAGAAGAGTCCGCGACCGGATCTATTCACCGCGAGCTTCGATGGGGTACATCGCTATCAGTGGAACAACGACGGCATGGTGAAGACCCAGCTCGGCGCGGGAAACGGGGGCGTGCGGCCTGCGCAGGGTTCGAGCGAGGTCGGCGTTGGCCGCCTCCAGCCAGATGACACCCGCTTCGTGGCGACGATCGAGCCATGGCATGGCCGTGAAGTTGTGGTTTATATGGGCCATGACGGTGACGCTGTTCCGTGGCCCCGCACCGTGATCGACACGAGTCTGGTTGACGGTCACGGTCTGGTCTGCCTCGATGCCGATGGGGATGGCTCGGACGAGATTGTCGCGGGCGGGCGCGGCGGCGCACATGAGCTTCTGCTTTTTCGCTGGGACGGAGGGCACTGGGCGCGACACGTTATCGACCCCGGCGGCGTGGGCGTCGCGGGTCTGACCGTGGCGGATATCAACGGGGACGGGCGGACGGACCTCGTGGCAACGGGAACCTCGACGCACGACGTTGTCTGGTATGAGAATCCCTGCGGTATCCAGGGCACGTCAGGGGACAGCGCCTCCCAATCGCCTTGACGCCGATGCGCATAACTTTGTTTAATGGTGTAAACAAATGTATAGGCGCGCCGTTGATAAGCGCACGGGTCCGTTGTTAGAATCCGCGCAAGTTGGTTACTGCCAGCCCGAGTCTTATCTTGCCAACGACCTTATTGTCGCGTCTGCACAATAACCAAGGAGAAAATACCATGGCCTTTGTCGTCACCGAACCCTGCATCAAATGCAAGTACACGGATTGCGTGGACGTGTGCCCCGTGGCCTGTTTCCATGAAGGCGAGAACATGCTGGTAATCGATCCCGAAGAATGCATCGATTGCGGCGTGTGCGTGGACGAATGCCCCGTAACGGCCATCTTCTCCGAAGATGAAGTGCCCGAGAAGTGGAGCAGCTTTATCGAATTGAACAAAAAGTACGCCGCCGAGTGGCCCATGATCGAGGAAGGCAAAGAGCCTCTCGATACGGCGGACGAATACAAGGACAAAGAAGGTAAGACGGGCGAGTTCAGTTCCGCCCCCGGCGCCTGAGTTCGTTGAGATTTCGATTACAAGGGAAGCGCCTCCGGGCGCTTCCCTTTTTTGTTGTCCCGCCACGACGGGCGTGCGATTATCACGACTCCGCCCGATTCATGTACAATGCGCGCCAGTTAAAACCGCAGTGCTCACAGCCGGGGAATTCTAGACCGACGTGCCCATAGTATATGACGACTTCCGCGACGCCTCCCGCATCGTCTCCGCTCCCATGAGGAGTGCGGACTGATGGCCTGGTATCTCGCCCTCGAAGGCGGCGGTACCCGAACGAGCGCCGGGCTCTACGAGGACGATCGGCTTGTGGCAGAGTCGGTCGCGGGCCCCTCAAATCCTCTGGCCTACGGCGTGGCCACGACGGCCGGCGTCATCGCGTCTCTCGCCCGTGAACTCATTCCCCCCGACGTGCACAATGTCACCGTCCTGGCCGGCGTGGCGGGCGTCATGTCTCGCCGCATTGCCCAGGATATCGCCGCCCAACTTGCCGCCGTGCCCCGGCTGGGCGCCCTATGCATTACCACCGATCTCCACCCCCTCGCCTATGCCCATTTCCCCGATAGTCCCGGCATGCTTGTCATCGCCGGCACGGGGGCCTCGATCCTGGTCCATGACGGCACCCATCGTTTCGTACGCGTCGGTGGCCGCGGCCCCGTCATGGGCGACGAAGGCAGCGCCTACCAGATCGCCGTCGCCGCGCTTCGCGCCATTGCCCGTGCGGAGGATGGCGTGGGTGCAAAGACCCCCTTGCAGCACATGCTGCCCGAGGCCTTGAAGCTGCGCGACACGGAAGCGCTAATCCCCTGGTCCCTGGTTGCGTCGCGCCAGGAGTTGGCGGGACTGGCCAAGGTCGTGGATCGCGCCGCGCAAGATGGCGACCCAGTGGCCCGGGCCTGTATTACCGCCCAGGCGCGGCAGCTCGCCTCGCTTACCCTTGCCGCACTCTGGCAGTTGCCCGGGGCGGATCCGGTGCCGTTGATCGTACAGGGTAGCGTCATCGAAGACTGCCGGCTCTTTCGCGACACCTACCTCGACGGCGCCTGTTGCGAGCGCCGCCTGGCCCTGACCGAATTGCGCTTTAAGAACCACCGCGCCGTGCTGGAATTGCGCCACCTCGCGGGGGATGAAGACTGGTGCCATCGCTTTGCGCCCGACACGTCGGCCGTGGCCCCCACGGAAGGCGCATGCCGCGGGATGGAGCCGATCGACCTCATGTCGCCCACGACCCTCGTGGATGCCATGATCGGCCACGAGGCGATGGTGGGCCGCGCCCTGCGCCAACAAGCCAGCCGCCTGAGCGATGTGGTCGCTCTGGCCGGGCAAACCTTGCGCGGCGGCGGTCGTCTCATCTACATCGGCGCGGGCACCAGTGGTCGCCTCGGCGTGCTGGATGCATCCGAGTGCCCCCCCACCTTCGGGGTGGATCCGGAGCGGGTCACAGGCATCATGGCGGGCGATGACGTGGCCCTGCGCGAAAGCGTGGAAGGCGCCGAGGACGACGCGTGTCAGGGCGTGGCTGACCTCTTCGCGCGGAAGCCCTCCCCCACTGATCTTGTCGTGGGCATCGCCGCCTCGGGCACGACGCCGTATGTTCGCGCCGCCCTGGATGCCGCGCGGGCCGAAGGTATACCCACGGTGCTGCTTTGCTGTAATCCCCAGATCCCCGAAAGTACCGCCGACCATTGCATCACCTTGCCCACCGGGGCCGAGGTGCTGCCCGGATCGACCCGACTCAATGCGGGCACGGCCACCAAAGTCGCGCTGAATATAATTTCCACCGGGGCCATGGCCCTCTCGGGCTTTGTGTATCAGGGCCAGATGGTCTGCATGCGCCCGACCAACGTAAAGCTTCGGAAGCGCGCGGAGCGCATGGTCGCCATACTGGCATCGGTTTCGGAAGACGACGCCCGCCGCGCCCTGGAATCCGCCGAATTCCGAATTCCCCTCGCTTTGATCATGGTCCTTCGTAAATGCACGCTGGAACGTGCGAAGGCCTTGTACGACGCTCACGGTGGGCAGCTCCACGCCATCCTGAACGGGGAAGCGCTTTCGTGTTCCGAGTAAGTTTCAGCGCCCGACGAATCGGGCTCGTGCTGCTGGTGCTGGGATCGAGTTGGGCCGGGACCGGCTGTGCCCACCGCGCCGACGTGGACGATGACCGCCCGCCGCTGCCGGCCACGACTCCCGCGCCGACACCGGCACCGACACCGCCGCCCAAGGCCCCCCCAACGCCCTCCCTGCCGGCCGAACAGTTCCCCGTGCGCTTGCAGTATGTTCAGACGACGGACTTTCAGGATGTCACCGCCAAACAGGAACTGGTGGTCACCGCGCCCGGCCTGGGCCTGAAGCGTTTGCCCCCCGGCGCCTGGCGCGTCTCCGCAAAGCAGACAGCCCCGCCCCGGTTTACCTATCCCGTGTATGTAAAGGCCTACGAGCACAACGAAACCGGTGCGCTTCAGGAGGCGATCCGAACCTGGCAGGCACAGGGCTACAAGCCACTTGTGACGACCATGGGACGGGTGATCGAGGGCCCCGGTGGAAGCCGACATGACAACCGCCTGTATTGGCTCGCCCTCAAAAAGTTTCCCACGAAAGCCGAGGCGGAGGCCCTGAAGACCCGGCTCCATCGTGAGAAGACCTGGGCGTGGGTGAAGGAAGAAGTGACCCAGGCCGCCGAGGCCGTGGTGACGGTAAGCAGTTCTCTGGGCCAACCCGTGATACAGGCCCGTGCCCCCGTTGTATTTCGCTCGGAAGGCACTTTCGCACTGCCCGAAGCCCGCAGAGGCCAAGCCCCCGTAGAGGTGCCCGGCCCGCTCGATATCAGCATCGACCAGACCGGCCACATGGCCATTTGCGGCGAACTACCGCTGGAGGAGTACCTACGCGGTATCTTGCCTGCGGAGATGTATCCTTCCTGACCCATCGAAGCCCTGAAAGCCCAGGCGGTCGCGGCGCGGAGCGAGATCATCGTTCACGCCAAGGGGAAGCACTACTTCGACGGCTACGATTTTTGCATCGAACAGCACTGTCGCGCCTTTGGCGGCCGCGCGGGACATGAGGCCTCCACGGACCGGGCCGTGGCCGAGACAACCGGCCTCGTTATCGTAAATCCAGACAACAGCATCGTACCCACGGTGTTTTCCGCCAATTGCGGTGGATTTACCGAGAGCAACGAGAATGTCTGGGAAGGCGGCCCCGAAGAAGCCCTGCGCGGACGCTTCGATGGTGAGAAGAAAGTCGAGGCGCCGGGCGACGTTGCCCAGTGGATTGTGAAATCACCCGACGCCTATTGCGCCCGGGACACGGCCAATTACCGGTGGACCCGCGAGATCTCTGTCGCCAAACTCGCCGCCCAATTCAACAATGAGCACGGGATTGGAAAACTGAAAGCCATCGACGTACTGGAGCGGGGCGTCAGCGGGCGCATCAAGTCTCTCCGGGTCTCGGGGGACCGGAAGAGTGTGGTAATCCAGAAGGAATTGAACATCCGCCGTGCCTTCGAGAACCTGCCCAGCGCCTTGTGCACGTTTTCCATTCAGAATGGGGTAGTGCAGATAAAAGGGGCGGGATTCGGTCACGGCGTCGGCCTGTGTCAGCATGGCGCCCACGGCATGGCCCTGGACAAGCACCCTTACGACGACATCCTGCGTCACTATTTCAGCGGTGTTTCCCTCGTTCACCTCTGAGCCGCCCCTTCCTACGACGACTCACCACCCGCTCCGGCCCCACGCACTAATCTCATTTTTTTCATTGCGCTCAATGGGGATATATTTAGCCAATTGTAATTTCGACCAAACTCTTATATCATTACGATCAGATACTGTGAATAATTTACTCCCGTCAAGCGATCAGCGCCTCGCTCGTCGCATTGATTGTGTTTTTTCTGTCTGAGCCTCTGTGGTAAGGAATCAGTCATGACGTATGCAGAACGGTTTCGGGGAACATTAAGATGGCACTGCTAGATCCCTACGAAGTAGACGTTGACGGACCATGGTCCGCCCGCGAAGCCGCCCACCTTCTGCGACGGGCGGCCTTCGGCGGCATCCCTTCGGAGATAGACGCCGCTGTCGGCGATGGTTCTCAACTGGCCATGGAAGCGGCTGTGGATGCACTGGTGGATTTTCTTCCCGAGGATCCCCACCTGGATGGACCGCCGGGACCCGACAGTTTCGGCGGCTCTCTCGCAAGCCTGCCGAACGACGATTCAAACGAGGGAAAGACGCGAAATCCTGTGGACTCGCGCTCTCTGGCAGCGCATCTCTTCTACCGGATGTTTTTCACGAGTCAGCCTTTCCAGGAACAATTTAACCTCTTCCTGCATGACCACTTTGTTTCGACCTACACCCGGCTTGAGACGGTTATCGCTCAGTTTCAGTCCACGCTTGACCGCCGGGTGACCACGGCTCGGATTCTCATGGATCAGAACAAGCTGCTGCGCGAAATAGGCGTCGACAGCTTTCGTGAAACCCTGATCCGGATTTCCCGCGAGCCCGCCATGTTGATATTCCTCGACAACTGGGTCAACGGCCTCGGCGAGGGACGCGCCCAGGAGAATTATGCCCGTGAAGTCATGGAGCTTTTCTCCATGGGGGTCGACAATTACAGCGAGGAAGACGTTCGCGAGATTGCCAAGTGTTTCACTGGTGAAGCCCTTCCGAATTTCCGCGACGATGGTGCTCCGGACGCCTTTGACTATGGTTTCCGGGTTGGAAATCACGTTCTGGGCATCAAGACCGTCTTCGGTTTGCCGGTTGTTGAAAGCTTGATTGGCGGCGAACTCGAACAGGTGGTGGACCTTATCCTGGCTCGTGTCAGCGTCAATCCCGAAGTCAGCGGACTGGAAGCGCCTTTCAACACCCTTCCCGCCTCCGCCGTTCATATGTCCTGGAAACTGCTCCGCTGGTTTCTGAACCAGAACGTCGTGCTCGACCCACCCGATCCCATCGTGCTGGAGCTTGCCGACTATATGCGCGGTAGCGACGATGCCGAATTCCCAATGCGCCGATTCCCCTACGATTTTAGGGCATGCCTTCGAAAACTTTTCCTGTCCAAAGAATTTCAGAATCGCGACAATTACTTTTCCATCGTGAAGCCGCCCGTGGATTTTTGCATCAGCGCGCTCAAGTATTCCCAGGCCGCGGCGGGCCGGGGTCCCGAGACCTTCGATTACAACCCCCAGTTCTTTGGCGGCGAGTCGCCCGTTAACCGCATGCGCGATATGGGTATGGAACTCTTCAATCCGCTCGACGTATCCGGCTGGCGCCATGGCCTGCCCTGGATCAACGCGGAATACCTCTTGAACCGGTACGCGTTCGTGGAGTCTAATCTGCTCCGTGCGCCGCTGAATGCGGAAATTAACGCCCTGAGCACGACCAATGGCGGCTTCCTCGACCCGGATGACCACGGGGGAATGATTCAATACTTCGTCGATGTCATTATCCAGGATGACCTCGAAACATGGGCGCCCGGTGCGACGGCCGAACTCACGGATTTCCTCGAAGACGCCGCGTCCACCATCTTCAATTCCGACACTCGCTTCCAGACCCAGGTGCGCGGGCTTATCTTCCTGCTCATGTCCACGCCCATGTGGCAAATGAAATGACCCCCCGGCACGGGAACGCACCCGGAAGGATCGCAAGATGATACTTACACGACGTGATTTCATAAAGTCGACGCTCGGCAGTCTGGCCTATATCTCCACGGCCGCATCCGTGCCGGTATGGGTGGCGAAGTCGGCCCAGGCACTGGCAGGCGACGGACTGGGTGACCGGATCCTCGTACTGATACAGCTTGCGGGGGGCAACGACGGCCTGAATACGCTTGTCCCCCATCAGGACGACAACTATTTCAATGCCCGGCCCAATGTGGCCATTCAACTGGACAATCCGATTGATATCGGCGATGGTCTAAATTCGTTCCATCCCCGGCTGGTTGGCATCCGGAACTGGTATGATGAGGGGAATGTGGCGTTCCTTCAAAACGTGGGCTACCCCAACCCCAACGGATCCCATTTCCTATCGACGGACTTTGTTGAATTCGGCACCTCCCCGGGCAGCAGGATCCCACCCTCCGGCCAGGGCTGGATCTCACGGTTCTTCGACAACGCCTGCCAGGGTGTTCCGCCCGAAAATATTCCCGCCCTCTCCATGCTCGCGCTGAACACCCCCCTGCTGCCCGATTCCTTGAATGGCGGGTCCTACCTCTCGCCCCGACTCAATAATCTGGGCCAGTTCAATCTCCGCTCGCGAACGGATATCCGCGGGCGCTACTTTGCGGCGATCAACCGGCTCAATGTTCCCAACTCGGATTTGGACTATATCCAGCGCGTGGAAAACGTGGTGGAAGCCTCCATCGACGATTTTGCCGAGGCCAACGCCGTACCCGACTTGAGAGAGTACTCCACCGGCGCGCTCGGCCTGGGACTGCGGAGCACGTCCAAACTGATCCGATCCGGAGCGGACACGCGGCTGTACTATTGCAATCAGGCGGGCTATGACACCCACGCCAATCAGTTCCGCGGATCGAGCATCGGCGGCGACCACGCCAATCTGATCGGCGAGTTCGACAATGCCGTCAACGCGTTCCTCCAGGACATGAAGGATTCGGGTAATCTTCACCGCGTGCTTGTACTGACCTTCAGCGAATTCGGTCGCCGCGTCGCCGAGAACGGCAGCAACGGTACCGATCACGGTGGCGGCAACATGTTTATGGCCTTCGGAGGCGGCGTCAATGGCGGCGTGTACGGCGGACAGCCCGATCTACGGCCGCAGAACCTCGTCCGAGGGAACTTGAACCACAAGATCGATTTCCGTTCCATCTTCTCCAATGTGATCAAGGACTGGTTTGGACAGGATCCCGCCATCACTTTCGGGGCAGACTTCACCGATCCCATTTTCAAGATACCTGAAGGCATGTTGCTTGCACCGTTTGTTAATATCAATGCGGGCCCAGGTGAGGGCGAGGGTGAAGGAGAAGGCGAGGGTGAAGGCGAGGGAGAGGGCGAGGGTGAAGGAGAAGGCGAGGGAGAGGGCGAGGGCGAGCCTCCCGTGGGATGCAATTTGTCCCGGTAAACATCTGTAGATTGGTTCCTGGCCCGCAGCGGAGACTCCCGTTGCGGGCCTTTTCTACAGGGAAGATTGGAGGTAATACTTGAAGTGGGAACCTTATTTATGCTATTAATAACCATTATTAATTAGGAGTTAACATGAATCCCCCGCTGCAACGCATGACCCGCCAGCGTAGTGTCATTTTGGACACGCTGCTGAGCATGAGGTGTCATCCCACCGCCGATGAACTTTATGCGGTGGTGCGTCGGCAGTTGCCCAGCGTTAGCCTGGGGACAATCTACCGAAATCTTGACGTGCTGGCCCGTGCGGGCCAGGTGCGCAAGCTCGAAGCGGGCGGAAGTCAAGCCAGATTCGATGCCGAACTGGAGCCCCACCACCATGTGCGCTGTGGCGCTTGTGGCCGTGTGGATGATGTTGCCATCACGCAGGAAACCCGAGTAACCCGCCCGGAGCAAAGCCTGCACGGGTTCAGCATCACGGGTTACCGGATTGAATATGAGGGACTCTGCCCCGACTGCCGCGCCGGCACTCGGGGGACCGTCTCACAGCCAACAGAAGGAAACGATACGCCATGATCAGCCAGGCCATGCAGGACGCACTGAACAAGCAGATTAACGAGGAGCTCTACAGCGCCTATGTCTATGCCTCAATGGCTAACTTCTTCGAGCACAAGAGCCTGAAAGGCTTTGCGAGCTGGATGCGTACCCAGTCCGAAGAGGAGCTCGGCCACGCGCGCCGCTTTGTCACCTATATGAATGACCGCGGCGGGCGCGTAATCCTGGACGCGGTGAAGGCCCCCCGGATTGACTGGGAATCCCCCCTCGACGTCTTCGAGAACGCTTACGCGCACGAATGCCACATCAGCGCCTGCATCAACAATCTCTCGACCATGTCCATCAATGAAAAGGACCATGCGAGCCATGCCTTCCTGGAATGGTTCGTCACCGAACAGGTCGAAGAAGAGTCCACCGCCGATGAAATCGTCCAGCAGTTGAAGCTGATGGAGGGCGCGCCCGGCGGTCTTTTCCTGATGGACCGTGAGCTGGCTCAGCGCTCCACCCCGAAAGAGCCTACCCCCGCGTAGGCCTCACGTATCCTCGCGGTGGCAATCCCGCGTAACCCCTTGTATTCTCGGCATCGCGAGCAACGGCACGGCCCTTGCTCTCGATTGCTGAGCCCCATTAACGCCACGCTCCCCCAGGGGGAGCGGTGTACCAATTCCAAATCACCAGAGTAACCCAACCAGGAGTATGCAGTAATGAGTGTACGTGTGACCAAGCCCGCGCCCGACTTCACCGCCACGGCCGTAATGCCCGACAACAGCTTCAACGACGGCTTCACCCTTTCCAGCCTGAAAGGCAAGTACGTCGTCCTGTTCTTCTATCCCCTCGATTTTACCTTCGTGTGCCCGTCCGAGATCATCGCCTTCGACAAGAAGCTGGCCGAGTTCCAGAGTCGCAACTGCGAAGTGGTCGGCGTCTCCGTGGATTCCCACTTCTCCCACTGGGCGTGGAAGAACACCCCCGTGAACAAGGGCGGCATCGGCAACATCCAGTACCCCCTCGTGGCCGATCTGACCAAGAACATCGCCCGTGATTACGGCGTACTTATCGACGACGCGATTGCTCTCCGCGGCCTCTTTCTTATAGACAAAGACGGCATCGTCCAGCACGCGCTGGTGAACAACCTGCCCCTGGGCCGCAACGTGGATGAGGCCATCCGCCTCCTCGATGCGCTCCAGTTCACCGAAGAGCACGGCGAAGTGTGCCCCGCGAACTGGAACAAGGGCGATGAGGCCATGAAGCCCTCCGCCGACGGCGTCGCCGACTACCTGGCGAAGCACGCTTCCTGAGCCACATCGAGCCTATTCAGCGGCACCACGTGTCAACGCACGCGGTGTCGCTTTCGTTTTACAGGGGGAAGGGTCCATCACGGCATATCGCCGAAGGACCAACTCAAGGGGAATAACTCGTGCCCGTTCTGTATCGAAGTGCCGTGTTGACTCACCTGCTCTTGGCGATCGCGGGACTCGGTCTTCCGCAACTTGCAATGGCCGCCACGGGCGACGAAGTTCAACAGCGTATCGACGCCGATCTGGCGGCGGGAAATCCGGTGATCGTTCACGTGGTGGTGGCCCTGTGCGACAACGTGAATCAGGGGATTGTACCCGTGCCAAAAAGCATTGGAAACGGGCAAGATCCCGACTCCAATCTCTATTGGGGCGCCATGCACGGCGTCCGGCATTTTCTTCCGAAGAAAGCGGGCTGGAAGCAGGTCGATACCGCCTCAAAAGAGGACCCTCGAATTCTCGACCGCGCATTGTTCCACACCACCGTTCGGCGTGGCTCAACTAACTGCCCGATTTACCTCGTGGCTGATGCGTGGGACGGTGCGCACATTCGCGATGCGATGACGGCCTATTTCACGATGACGGCGGGTGCCCTGACAGAACAGATTTCGATCAAGAATGGCGATACGGACCTCACCATTGAGGCGGGCGGTGCGGCGCACCTGCTGGTCTTCGTCGGGCACAATGGGCTGATGGACTTTGCCCTGGATCCCCCAGCAACTTCTTTCCCCAATCTACCGCCCCGATCCGCAGCCGCCCTGGCCTGCGCGAGCAAACCCTACTTCGAGGAGCGCCTGACTGCCGTTGGTGCCCACGCGCTCCTGCTTACTACAGGGCTGATGGCCCCCGAGGCCTACACGCTCGATGCGGCCATCCGCACCTGGGCCTCGGGCGGGGACACGGAAGCCACCGGCGAGGCGGCGGCATCGAGCTACAACCGGTATCAGAAATGCGGGATAAAAGGCGCCCGGCGGCTTTTCTGGGGCGCGGAGTAGCACGGGAGAGTCTTCCAACTAGTATTAAAATGGTTCGTGCCACAAGATCTCGCCGAATGGCGAGTTCGAGTGCGCTGTGGGAGAGCATCTCGATCCATGCAGTCAATGTGGAGCGGTCCTTTCCCCCCTGGAACGTTCAAAAGGGTCGTGCAGGTTCTTGCTGGAAGGCTCAAGGGGAATGACGATCTA
>JBHEKR010000510.1:0-5708 GCA_041859365.1 Candidatus Hydrogenedentales bacterium | reverse complement strand
GCGCCGACCCCGTGGTCGAGCGCCCCGCAACGTTGAAGGAATAACCCATGGAACCGTTTCCCGCCCTAGATCCCATTCCCCTGCCAGCACCGGTGTGGCTCTTCAAATTGCTGCACACGGTCACGCTGGCCCTCCACTTTGGTGCGGTGCACCTGCTCGTGGGGGGCCTTTTCTTTGCCACCCTGTGGGCCTTCCTCGGGCAGCGGCGCAACAACGCCGCGATGCTGGATGCGTCCCGTGTGGCGGGCTACCGTCTGCCGGTGGTCATGGCCTATGTGGTGAATCTGGGGATACCGCCCCTGCTCTTCGCCCAGGTGCTCTACGGTCGCGCGCTCTACACGTCCAGCGTGCTCATCGGCGTGTACTGGCTTTCTGTGGTGTTTCTGGTGATGTTCGCCTACTACCTGCTTTACATGATTGCGAAACGGGCCGAGTCCAACCGCGCCTTTGCGTGGGTGGGGCTCTTTGCCATCATCGCCGTGCTGAAAGTGGGCTACATTTACAGCGCCAACATGACGCTGATGCTCGCGCCGGAATCGTGGAACGCGATGTATCGCGACAACCCCCTGGGTAGCGTCTTGGCAACGGGACCGGCGGCGCTGCCGCGCTGGGCGTACATGATGATCGGTTCCCTTGGCGTCAGCGGAATCGGCTTTCTTCTGCTGGGTATCCATTCAAAAGTCAGCCCGGAAACGGGCAGCTTCCTCACGCGCCAGGGCGGACGCTTTCTCGCCCTGTTTACGGTGGTGCAGGCGGTCATGGGTTTCGTGGTGTACAGTGCCCAGGCCGAACCCGTGCGGGCAGGCCTGAGCGGCTCACCCTACTACCTGACCCTCACCGCCGTATGGGCCCTTACCGCGGTACTGCTGGTCGTCCTCGGTCTGCTGGCCTCGCGCGCGAGCGCCTCGCCCCGATGGATCCTGGCCGCGGGGGCCGGGGTCGTGAGTCTGGTCAATGTTCTCGCCATGACCGCCTTCCGCGATGGTATCCGGGACATTACGCTGGCCCAGAAGGGCTTTGACGTTTGGGCGCAACCTGTGAACACGAACTGGCTGAACGTGGTGCTGTTCCTGCTGCTATTTGTGGCGGCGGGCGTCGCTATCGGCTGGCTGACCCGCGTGGTCTTCATTGCGAAAGGAGAATCGGCGTCTTATGGCTAAGAAACACAAGAAAGTTGCGGAGGCTCCGTCGGAACACGAGTTCGACGAGATCCTCGGGCGGCGGGAGTTCACCCGCACCGCGGTGGCCGGTGTCGGCGCCTGCTACCTGACGGCGATAGGTTACCCCGTCTATCGTTACCTCGCCACGCCGGCCCGCGAGGCGGCCTCCCTCGCGGCGGTTTCCGAGGTGGCGTTGCCCAAGGGCGATTTGCCTGAAGCGGGTGCGGCGCTCATGTTCCGCTTCGGGACCAAGCCCGCGCTCCTCATCCATCACAAGGACGGCAGCATGGTGTGCTTTGATGCGATCTGCACGCACCTCGCATGCACCGTTCAGTTCCAACCCGACGAGGGGCGCATCTACTGTGCGTGTCACGGTGGCCAGTACGACATGCACACCGGTGCGAATGTGGCCGGACCGCCGCCGAAGCCCCTGAAGCCCTATACCGTGGAGGTGAACGATGAAAACGTCATCATCCGCCGGGCCTAAGCCCGCGAACAGCGCCGGCCTCTACGGCTGGATCAATGAGCGCCTTGATCTGGAAGAGTTGCTCGCCTTTGCGAAAAAGAAGCAGGTGCCCGAGCATAAGCACTCGTTCTGGTACTACTGGGGCGGTCTGTCGCTCTTCTTTTTCCTGGTTCAGTTGCTCACCGGCATCCTGCTGCTGGTGTACTACAAGCCAGGCCCCGAGGCTTACGACTCGGTGCGCCAGCTCACGTACGAAATCGATTTCGGCTGGCTGGTGCGTTCGGCCCACTCCTGGTCGGCCAATCTCATGGTGGTGGCGGTGGTGGTTCACATGTTCTCGGTCTTCTTCATGAAGGCCTACCGCAAACCGCGGGAATTCGGCTGGTGGAGCGGCATGGTTCTTTTCATCATCACCCTGGTTTTCGGATTCAGCGGCTACCTGCTGCCGATGGATGACCTGGCCTACTTTGCGACCAAGGTGGGCCTGGAAATTCCCCAGGCGATACCGGGCTTCGGCCCAATCATCGTAAACATCGTACAGGGCGGCCCGGAAGTGACGAGCATCACCATTCAGCGCTTCTTCGCCATGCACGCGGTGGTGCTGCCGCTGGCCTTCATAGTCATGCTGGCCTTCCATCTCTGGCTGGTCCAGAAACATGGCAACGCGTCGCCGCCATCGATCGAGGCACTGCCCGAAGAAGAGCGTAAGTCGGTGCCCTTCTTTCCGAACTTCCTGATGAAGGACTTTGCCCTCTGGCTCATCGCGCTGAATATTGTGGCCATTCTGGCCAGCATGTTCCCCTGGTCACTGGGGCCGCCGGCCGACCCCCTGGCCCCCGCGCCGCTGGGCATTCACCCCGAGTGGTATTTCATGAGCCAGTTCCAGTTACTGAAAGTGCTTGGCCAGTGGTTTCCCGGCGCACTGGGCGAGTATCTGGGCATCGGGCTCTTCGGTCTGGCAACCCTGATGTGGACCTTGATACCGCTCTATGACATCAAGACCGCCCGGGGCAAGCAGGCGCGGAATGCCACCTGGTTCGGTCTGGCGATGTTGCTGGGCATGATCATTCTCACAATCCTCGGCTATGCCGACGTCTGGAGCGCGGGAACGCACGGCTGAGCCGCGCCCCGAAAAGGAGAACTTGCTATGAATTACCCAGTATGGGACGTACCCCACATCGGGAGTGGATGGGTGATCGGCGGAATCGCCATCTTCCATGTCATGATCTCCCATTTTGCCGTGGGCGGCGGATTTTACCTGCCCATGGCGGAGCGCAAGGCGCTGCGGGAGGGCCGGGAAGACTGGCTCCGGGCCGTGCACCGGCACTCCAAGTTTTTCATGATCTTGACAGCGGTGTTTGGAGCCGTCAGTGGTGTAGGCATCTGGTTTGCCATCGGCCTGGCCAATCCGGAAGGCACGAGCACCCTGATCCACAACTTTGTATTCGGCTGGGCCATCGAGTGGACCTTCTTTATCGTCGAGATCACGGCGGCCATGGTCTACTACTACACCTGGGGGCGCGTGGACAACGAAACTCACCTGAAGGTCGGCTGGGTCTATGCCATCTCCGCGTGGGCCAGCCTGGTCATCATCAACGGCATCCTGACCTTCATGCTGACACCGGGGTCGTCGTGGCTCGAAGTTGCGGGTACGGGCAATGAGGCGTCGCGGTTCTGGAACGCCTTCTTCAATCCGACCTACTGGCCGAGTCTCTGCCTGCGCACCCTGATCTGCATCTCGCTGGCGGGCGTGTGGGCATTGATCACGGGGAGCCGGATCGATGGCAATGCGGAGCCCCGGCTGAAGGCGGAAGTCATCCGGTGGTCGGTCAAGTGGCTGATACCGTCCTTCCTGCTGCTCCCCGTGTGTTTTCTCTGGTATCTCTACATGATGCCCGAAGGGCGCATGGAGTTGCTGCGCATCGGCATCAACACCATCGGCTCCGGCGCCTTCACCCAGGTGACCCGCGCCGCCCTGGTGATTGTCATGACTTCGGCCACGATTGCCGTCGTCGTATACTTCCTCGCCTGGCGCAATCCGAAGGACTTTACCTTTGGACATGCCCTGGCGGTGCTCTTTCTGGCGCTGGCGGCAACGGCATCCACTGAGCAGGCCCGCGAGATGATCCGCAAGCCCTATGTGGTCGTTGACCACATGTACTCCAACGGCATCCGCCGCTCCGACGTGGCGCGTATGAACGCCGAAGGGTATCTGGCGAAATCAATCTGGGTCACGCCGGAGGAACGGGCCCGCTGGAGCGCCGCGCCCGGCGTACAGCCGGCGTCCGATACCGCAACCGCCGGGGATCAACTGGAGCGAGGCAAACTCATGTTTCAGGGTCAGTGTCTGGCGTGTCACACGGAGTCGGGCTATCGTAGTATGAAGAAGTTTCTGGCCACGCGGGATCGACAGGCCATCGACAATATCCTCGCCATGCTTCACGGTCCCGAGGCCGACTCGCCCTACCACGCCTACATGCCACCGCTGGTGGGCACGCCGGAGGAGATCGCCGCGCTGGCAGCCTACCTCACGGAGATGGCCCACGGACCCGCGGAAGCGGAGAAGACCCAGGTGGCCGCGCAGTAGCAGTTGATAGTTCGGCTTGCCGGACATCCTGGAGGACTCTGGGATGGAAGGCACGTGCTAATGACGAACCCGCAGTGACGCATCACTGCGGGTTCCTTACATGCGCCCGACCACCAGGGCGCATCATCCATACGGATGCGCTTGCTCGAAGCGCGCCGGACGGTGCTTGGTAATGCCGCCGCGATCCCGCGAGCCAAAGATACCGGAGAGGTTCGCCTTGAGCGCGTCGGCGTTGTCGGACGCGAATTCCGCGTCCTCCATGGAGATGGTGCCCGCCTTAACCATCTGAATCAGGTGCATGTTGAAGGTCTGCATCGCCTCTTCCGCGCCGTCGGCGATTACCTGGGGAATACGACCGACCTCGTCTTCGCGGATGAGCGAGATAATTCCGGGCGTGGCAAACATGATCTCCACGGCGGGCACACGCCCGGTGCCGCTGGCGTTGGGCAGGAGCCGCTGGGAGACCACGGCCTTGAGCTGGAGCGCGAGCTGGGAGCGGATCTGGGCCTGCTGCGACGACGGGAACATATCCAGGATACGGTCGATGGTCATCATCACGTTGGTGGTGTGCAGGGTACTGAAGACGAGGTGCCCCGTTTCCGCCGCACCCAGGCAGGTGTAAAAGGTTTCCACATCGCGCATCTCGCCGACGAGGATCACGTTGGGGTCCTCGCGCATGATGGCGCGGAGCCCGCTGCGGAAGTCCTTGGTGTCGATACCCACTTCGCGCTGGCTCACGCTGCATTGGTTGTCGTGGTGCACATATTCAATCGGGTCTTCCAAGGTCACGATGTGACCATGGCGGATCTGGTTGATGCGACCAATGATCGCGGCCAGGGTCGTGGATTTACCGCTGCTCGTCGTACCCGTCACGAGGACCAGGCCGCGGGGCAGGTTTGCGATTTTCTCCATCGCCTTTTCGGGCAGGTTGAGCTGCTTGAAGTCGGGAATCTCGGTGCGAACATGGCGCAGGATCATGGCCATGGCGCCGCGCTGCCGGTAGACATTGGCCCGGAATCGGCCCTGGCCCGGAAAGCTGACCGCGAGGTCGGCGTCTCCACTTTCCAGGAAATCCACGATCCGTTGTTCGTCCATGATTTCGTGGAGAAAGCCCAGAAACTGCTCTTCGGTCAGGTCATCCGTGGGCACGAAGCGAAGAACGCTGTCGATGCGCACCGCGGGCGGGCGTCCCACCTTCAGGTGGATGTCGGAGGCGCGATTTTTCAGCGCGTAGCCCACAATCTTGTGCAGAGCGAGATCAGTGGCCAGGGGATGCGGGGCGGTGGTCGTGGTGGTGGTCATGGCGTGGCCCTCCTTCGGTGGTCGTGTCGTTATACACACCTCGAATGGCGGGCTGGGCGATGCGTGCGTCCAGTCACATTCTTTTGAAATTATTGTACCATGAAAGTGGACAGCCCAGTTGATAGTTGACAGTTGACAGTTGACAGTTGACAGTTGACAGTTGACAGTTGACAGTTGACAGCGATGACAGTAC
>JBHEKR010000496.1:0-23216 GCA_041859365.1 Candidatus Hydrogenedentales bacterium | reverse complement strand
TGCGCACCATGGGCAACTCGATCACGGTGCGATCCGACGTCTTCGAGATCATCATGACGGTGGAAGCTGGTTACGGCATCGACCAGAACAAGGACGGTTTCATCAACTACCGTGATCGAAATGAATTCGTGACCACGGCGGCGACGAAGGCGACGGCGACTTACGAACGTCGCGCGCCCTCGGACCAGTCGGACAGTGGTGAGTAAATCGGACTGCGGCGCCCCGGAGCCTCCGGGCGCCGCGGCCCTGTCTGTGCCGTTGTAAACTGAATACCTTGAAGTGATTTGAGGCGCCTTTAATGGCCCCAAAGGAGATAGGCAGTATGTGGTATAGCAAGCGGTTCAATCGGGCGGTGGCCCTGCTTCTGGCGGCGCCCGGCGTCGTCATGACGTTCGGCGCGGCCCACGCGGCGACCCTGGATGTGTGCGCGACGTGTACCCACACCACGCTGGACTCCGCGTTCACGGCGGCGACCTCGGGCGACACCATCGTGCTCGATGGCCCGACGCTGCTGACCGATCCCCCCACGACCTACACGCTCACAACCGATCTGGTGATCAACGCCGCCAAGAACGGCATCACCATCCGGGGCAAGCAAGCCTCCCGGCCGGACAAAATCGAGATCGTGGGCACCGGCGGCGGTCCCGTCATCACCGTGGAAGACGATCGCTCCTTTGAGATTCTGGGTGTGACGATCAGGGGCGGCAGCACCGGTATCCTGGCGATGCCCGACAGCACGGTGGAAATTCGCCGCTGCCTCTTTGACGGCATCACCGGCATCAGCCTGAATTGCCTCAACCCGACCAATGTCTATATCGCCGGATCCGTCATCACCGGCAGCGGTGGCGACGCCATTCGTATCGACCAGGGCGGCAAATTGAACGTGCTCCAGTGTACGCTGTTGACCAATACGGGCCTGGGCGTCAACGCCCTGGACGGCGAGGCCCACATTGTGGCGACCCTGATCCACAACAGCGGCGCGGGTATCGACGGCACCCCCGCCACGCTTGAAGTGCTGGGCAACTGGGTTACCGACGCCGGGGGCAATCCACTGGCCATGCCCACCGGGGTCACCGACGCCAATGAAGTCCTCGATGTACTGGTTCCCGCCACGGTCTTCGAAACCGTGATTGAACCCTTTCCCGGCAAACTGGCCAGCGCGGCGCAAGAGCGCCAGAGCGGCGTGGACACGGGCGAACTGGAGGCCGACCCCTTCAGCATGCCCTTCACGGGCCTGGATTTTGACACCGAAACCCGGGCGACCGGCAACCTCGTGGTGGGCGCGGACGACGCGGACGGTTCGGGCGGTTCGTCGGACTGGACCGAGTGCTTCGTGATCCAGGGCGGCTTCGCACGGGCCTATGTGGGCGAGGGTGTAATCACCATCGAGATCAATGCGCGCCGGCTGGATCTGAGCGATGCCGAGCTGTACATCAAGCACGAAGACGTGGTGGATATCCGCACCGCCGCCAATATTATTGGCCCCCTTCCGATTATCACCGAGAGCCTCGTCGACACGAGTTTCGGCTATGCGGATTACACCATCGATGAGGCTGTGCTGGCGACGCTCTACCCCGCGCCGGGCTTCAATATCCAGAAGGATTACATCATCTACCTGAACACCGACGATACCCAGAGCATTGCGCTGACCAACGACCTGCATGGCGACACGGAGGGCAATTTCAGCGCGGTGGGTCAGGCCGTCTATGGTCGCGTGTTCGGTCTGGACACGGTGCCGCCGGTGGTGACGACGAATCTCGCCCTGCTGGCCGACCAGTACGCGACGGCCATCTCGCTGGCGGATGACGCAATTGACGGTGGCGGTCCCTGGGCCCCTTTGCTCCCCCTCCTCGGCAACGTCGGCGCGAACGCGGGTTATCTGAATGGATCCACGGGCGAGCCCTCCGTGTTCTACGACGGTGACGCCGTGGTACTCAAGCCCAATGTGGGCATCGCCCTCACGTTCACCGATGTGGGTTCGGGCTTTGCCGTCAATGGCCTGCCCAATGCGCGTCTGGAGACGACCGTGGGCGGCAAGCAGAACGCCCTCTATCGGGATTACACGATGCGCCCCGGTTTCGCCTGGTGGGACAGCAACGGCGAGTCCGGTCCCGAGTTGATTTCGAGTGCAGCCGGACTTTCCGTTACCTACACCAATACGGGCGGGAATGTCCTGGAGACTTCGTGGAACTTTACGGATCTGGTCCACGACGGCATCACCCAGTGGCACGCCATTGCGAATATCCGCGTCATGGATCTGGCGGGCAACGAGGCGACCCTCGATCCCTCGTTCCAGAATTTCATCCCGCTCAGGCCTTTTCACTTCTGGTGGTTCCCCGATGCCCGGGGCGAGTTGCGCAGTGGACCGCATGAAGTGGCCTCGACCAATCCGGTCTTCAGTTGGGGACTCTTCCGCGGCCAGGGCGGCGAAGATCCCCAGGATCCCTTCCCGTGCATTCCGTCGGTGCGCTGGCGCCTGTGGGGCGCGGATTTCCCCGGTGTGTCCGCCACTTCGTGGACCGATCTGACAGCCGGCACGTGGAGCAACTGGATGGACCCCAGTAACCGCGTTATCGGGCTGGACACCATTTACACGGGTACCACCCGGCTGCGCGATCTCATGACGGGCCCGGTGGGTTCGGAATATCTGATTGCGGTCCAGGGCTATGACGAGGCGGGCAATCTGCAGACGATACCTGCGCTGGGCAACCTGACGAATTCCAATGATCTGACGACGCTGGGTGTCAATTTCCGCCGGTGGACGGATCCGGGCGTCAGCATGGCCGCGTCACTGGATACGAAGGTGCAGGCGAATTTCTGGTATAACATGGTCAATCCAACACTTCCTCTACCGCATCCGGCCAACTTTCGCACTGTAGACGCGGGCGAGAAGAATTTTGGCGCGGCGTCCCGTGTGGGGCTGCCCATCTGTCCCGCGCGCGTGGAAGCGGGTTTCAACATCACGATGGAGATTCCCGACAGCGTGGCACCCTCCAATGCGCGCGTGTCCTACGAACTCTTCGAGGATGGTGCAAGAGCCGCCCGCGGCCTCATCAATCCGTCCAGTGCGCCGGCGGGCTACTCCTTCGTCGTGCCGGAGGATCTGCTTGCCGCGCCAAGCGCCTCGGTGATCATCACCGGCGGCGGCCTGAATTTCCTGAATTTCTCCACCTGCTTTTCTGGCGTGGCGGATCGCTTGGGCGACGATGGCCTGTTGGGCGCGGAGCCGCCTTTCCGCCAGCGCGACGTGAAGTATCAGGTGTTGTTCAGGGCGGGAATTCTGCAGAATCTGGCTCTTCCTCCAGGTCATCCGGACCGAGATGATCCCGACAGTTACTTCTTCGACACAACCCCGGCGACGGTGGAGTTTACGGTGACGGTGGATCGGGCTTTGAAGGACGAGCAACCGAACAAGAGTTTCTCAAAGGAATAGGTGGGTGTAATTTCGAGGGTTATTGTTTATAATGGGAGGTGCAGAATCGGGTTTTGGCGTGCCGCGCGCTTCGTTTGGGGGGCGTGCGGCGCAGGAGCTGCCATCGTGCAGTAGACAGGACACGGTGGAATGCCGGGGCGATTGGTTTTGAGGACAGTGCTGGACAGGCGTCTGAACTTGTGTGCCTTGCGCGCGAGACTGGGGGGCTTTGTCCTGCTGGCGGGGCTCATGCTGGTGGCGGGTGGCTGCGGGAAGGAGATACCGCAGACGGAAGTGACGATTGACAGTGCGCCGGAGTCGGGCGCGACGGTGTTGGTGGAGGGGGGCGTGACGGCGGTGACGCCGGCGACGCTTCGGGGCTTGCCCGAGGGACAGTTGAATATTCTGTTGAAGATGGAGCGCTATCGCGACACGGAAGACGAAATTCAGGTGACGGTGGGGGAGCCGCAGAAATTCGTGATCGAGATGGAGCCGCTGGTGGGCTACCTGACGATCGAGTCCGAGCCGACGGGTGCGGAGGTGACGCTGGACGACGCGGTGATTGGAACGACGCCGATCAGGAAGCTTGCGGTGGGCATTGGCGAGCACCAGTACCGACTGACCTATCCGAATCACTATCCTTATGAGTCGGAAGTTCTGGACGTGAAGACGGACCACGAGTACGGGGTGAACACCAAGGTGAACCTGAAGCCCCAGGAAGGGATCCTGCGGCTTTCGTCGAAGCCGACGGCGGCGACGATCTGGCTGAACGGGGCGAAGCAGCCGCTGGTGACGCCGCAGGAATATGCGCTGCCGCCGGGCAATTATATAGTGGATGTGCACACGACGGGCTATATCATGAAGGGCACGCGGGTAACGCTGAAACCCAATGAACCACAGGATGTTTTGCTCGAAATGGCGCCCGGAGATATCCCGGCGGGGATGGTGCTGGTGCCGGCGGGTCCCTTCATTCGCGGGGCGTCGGGCCGGGCCCCGGATGAGGCCCCCCGGACCGAGTTGGACGTGCCGTCATTTTATATTGACAAATATGAGGTTACTAACGCAGAATTTAAGGAAGTGTTTCCCGAACACGAGTTTCCAGAAGGTCGGGAGAATTTTCCTGTTTCGGGCGTGACTTGGAATCAGGCGGTGGATTATGCGAAGCGGGTGGGTAAGCGTCTGCCTACCGAGCAGGAGTGGGAGAAGGCGGCGCGGGGTACGGCGGGACTGGAGTTTCCCTGGGGGAACGAGTTTAACCCGGCGGTGTGCAATACGAAGGTGTCGGAGGTGGGCGGGCCGGTGGAGCGTGGAAAGTTTATTGAGGGGTTATCGCCCTATGGTTGTGTGGACATGGCCGGCAACGTATATGAATGGACGCAGGACTGGTACCAGGCCTACGAAGGGAACACCGACGTGACGAAGGATTACGGTCAGATATTCCGGGTGCTTCGCGGGGGATCGTATCAATCGGATCGTTTTGACGTGCGTTGCGCGAAGCGTCATTTTGACAAAATATCCACGGCGCGAGCGGACTATGGATTTCGCTGCGCGCTTAGTGTACCTTAGGTAGTGGTTTCAGGTAAATTGTTGTCAACATAACAGGGGTCTTGACAAGTATTTAAGGGTATACTACAATAACGGACAAGGGTTTACGCCGTCATGGGAAATAGGTCTATTAACACTATTTACCCTGTTGGCGTTAACGACCGATTCAGAGCAGTGTATGTCACTTGCGGGAAGGCAGGTGTGGCTGATTCTGGGGGTATGGGAACAGGACCGATATGGCTGGTATAACTGGCGGACGACACAAGCGGTTGGTGCTTGACATTGGTGCGAGCGCAATCCGACTTGCGGAACTTGCTCAGACCAAAACTGGACACCAACTGGTAAAGTATTACCAGCGCGAGTTTAACTCGGATCCGGCGTTGGATGAGGAGGAGCGCAAGGCCATCAAGCAGAAGGCTTTGGCCGAGCTGCTCAAGGAAACGAAGGTCCGTACGCGAAAAACGATTTTCGGCGTGCCGGGCCAGTCCGTGTTTACACGAAGTCGAACGCTTCCTCCGGTACCGGAATATAAAGTCAGCCAGATCGTTCGTTACGAGATCCAGCAACAAATTCCATTCTCGCTCGACCAGATCGCGATGGACTATCAGATTCTGGGTCGCACGGAAGCGGGCGGCTATGATGTGATGATGGCGGCGATCAAGGTGGATGTGGTGGATAAGCTCATCGAAATCCTGACGCCGTCGCGCCGGGTGATCGATGTGGCCGACGTGAACCCGTTGGCGGCCTACAACTGGCTGAAGCATACGGGCGAGTTTGGCAATTCCGGCGAATGCGTGGCCCTCATCGACATGGGCGCGGCCACGACGGATATCGTCATCGAGCGCGAGGGGCAGTTCCGCTTCACGCGTCCGCTGAATCTGGGGGGCAACGACGTCACCCTGGCGATCGCGTCCGCGTTCAACATGAGCTTCACCGATGCGGAGCGCCTGAAGCGCCAGCGCGGTTTCGCGCCGACCGGCGATCCGAACACGGATGGTCAGGGCGGCGAAGTTATTGGTAACGTGCTCCAGCGTATGGTCTCCGAGGTCATGCGCTCCTTTGCGTATTTCCGCTCCCTTCCGGGCGGTGGTCAGGTCAATCGGGTGGTGCTCTGTGGTGGTGGCGCCTGCCTCCGCAATATCATCCCCTTCATGCAGCGCCAGCTCGGCCTTGAAGTGCGTATTGCCCAGCCGCTGGCTGGTCTGGCGGTGGCTCCGGGTGGTCAACAGGTCAGTGAAGCGCCGGAGCAGTCCTGCGTGGCGCTGGGCATGGCCCTGCGTTGCCAGCAGACGGTCGCGCTTGAAATCAATCTTATCCCGCCGCGGGTTCTGGAAGCGGCGCGCCGCCGGGAGGCCGCCCTGTACTGGGGGCTTTCCATGGCGACACTGGCCCTGACGATGGCGTGCATCATCCCCCAGAAGGCCAAGGAAAACACGAAGGTGCTGGAGGAGATTGGGAAGGTGAAGACGAAGATCCAGCGCTACGATCCGGAAGTGGTGCTGCGAATCACCGACGCTACCGTGCCGGCTTCCGCCAAGCTGAAGGATTTTAAGGCGGTCCAGACCCAGGTCTCCGGGCTCGAAGCACAGGTCAAGGCCCTTGAGGACGAGCGAAATTTCCGCAGCTTCTGGCTGGAGGAAATGGCGCTGGTTAATGACTCGCGACCGGAGAAGTTCAAGGTTTGGTTCAGCGCCATCGAGACGACGACGATCTCCGATGCTGCAACTGCGGCAACCACGATGAATTCGATGGGAGGCGGCGGCGGAATGGAACGGCCCGGCGGCTTTGGTCGCCTCGGCGGCGCCTCGCCCCTGGGCGGCGCCGTAACGCCGGGAGCGGAAAATGAGCCGACGCTGGCTCAGGCCAAAATTCTGAGTACGGGATTTCCAGGCGTCAGCATGCAAAATCCCACCGGTCTTGCCGCTGGTGGCGGCGGATTCGCCAGCGCGGACGAAGAGGATGAGGATGAGCGTCCCAGCCGTCGGGGTGGCGGGCGCGGCATGGGCGGCGGTAGCGCGGCCTCGCAGGAATTCACGAGACCCAACGGGATCCGAGTGCTGGGCTTCGCAGAGTCCAGCGAAGCAATCCAGAACTTCGTTGAGAATTTGAAGACGGCGGAGCGCACCCAGGCCAACAAGGACACGCTCAAGGTCAAGGCGGTGCACTTCAGCGAAGCCAGTGTGCTCAAGTTGCCGCAGGAGATTCTCTATCAGGCGTGGACATCGGCCAATCAGGTGGCCCGCCCGGGTACGGCGATGGGTCCGGTTGCGGGTCCGGCGGTCTACTCGTTCGAGATCAATATCGAGTTTGACAGTCTCTTTTACCAGGCGAAGCCACAGGTGGCGGCGGCTCCCGCGCCTGGTGTAGCCGGTCGGATGCTTGGAGGAGCCTCTTTCGCGCGGCCGGGCGCCGCGCCGGGTGCAGCAGCCACACCGGCCCCGCAGGGTCTCGCCATAAGGGACGACGAATGAATCGCGATCGCGTAATTTACATTTCCGTTCTCGTACTGATGGTAGCCGTGTGTCTCGGCGTCTACCAGTTCTATTTCAAGGCGAAGCTGGCCAAGTACGCTCAGGACAAGGCCCTGCTCGAATCCCTGAACTCGACCTATGCGGGGCTGAACAGCACCTTCAAAGATGAAGACCCGGACACCGTCATCGCGCAGCACAAAGCTGTGGTGGAATCCTGGAAGGATGCCATATCGGCCCGACTTCCCTACTTCAACGACTCCGAATGGCGTGAATACGAGAAGCCCCCGGAAGACGTCTTTATTCTCCAGTTCTGGTATGGCGAGCAAACGGCGAAGATGACGAAGGAGTTGTGGGAGAAGGCCCAGAAGAAGTACGGCGTTCAGGTGTACCAGCGTATCCCCATGGATATTCAGACCATGCTCGGCGTCGCCTATTCTGAAGAATGGCAAGGCTACGATATCACGGCGAAGCTCGTCACCGACCAGTTGGAGCGGCTGAAGTACGGCATCTCACTCTTCGAACTGCTCATGGACAACAACGCGCAGTTCATTTCGCGCGTTGCGATCTATGACCCCAAGCCTGCGGGCTTTATTGGCAATACGGTGGAATACTCCAGGGCGGGCCTCGCTTTCTCCATGGAGATGCCGGATTTGGTCAAGTTCCTGGAAAAGCTCCGCATGTCGGATAAATTCTATGCCATAGAAGGCATCAAGGTGAGCCATCCGCGCATTCTGATGAAATACGAGCCGATGATGGAAGTGGAGTTGTTTCTGCTTCGCGCCCATCAGAAGCCCGACGCTACTGGCGTAATCGGTGGTGGCGCGCCCGCCGTCGTGGCCGGGCGCCCCGGAGCGCCTGGCGTCCCACCACTGGCGGGCTTGCTCTCGGTACGAGACCGGCGCCTGTCGATGGATGAAGAAGACAATGCAGGCGAAGGCGCCGCGGTCGCGGAGCCTTCGGGCGCGGCCAAGTTTTGGAAGTGGTTCAAACGCACCGTGCTCTTTACCAACTAAAACGTACGGTAGTCGGGTGCCTTGTGCCCTGGAAGCCGGACTGGATGTGACGTATGGATAAATTACAGAAGATTTTCAAGGGCCTCTGGCGCTTCAAAGAGCGTATTGTCCTGGTCGCTCTTCTGGGAGTGCTGTGCTTCAAGGTCTACGAGCTCTTTGTGCCCAAGGAGCTGGAAGCGGCTGCGGTCGATCTCAGCGGGAAGCCAGACCCGCCCGCTCCACCGCCCAACCGGCCTCCACTGGATGCGCCGGGACAGTATGCCGGTCTCTACCGTAGTAATGCGTTTACCTATTTTTCCGACGCGCCGACCGAGGGTGGCACGGGCCTGACGGGACGGGAGGCAGGTATCGAAATGCTGGATATGAAAGAAGTTCAGGGCAAATGGCGCGTCCAGTTGAAGACGGGCGCGGCCAAGAAGTGGTACGACGAGGGTGAAGAGTTCGAAGAGTTTAAAGTGGAGTCAATCAACCCCGATGAGAAATCGGTGGTTGTGTATGCGGAACGTTTTGCGAAAACGGTTACCCTCAGGTTACCCTAAGAGCTGGCGTAGGCGCGGATTGCGGCTATGGTGCACATTTCGGGATAGTGCTGAGAACAAGCGGAAGGAAGACAAGGTAATGAAAAACGGCTACAAGCGCGCCAAAGTCTGGGGTTGGTTGGTGGCTCCCATGGCGCTCATCCTCCCCGTGATGGCGCACGGCGACCAGCGCGGCCACGCAGCAACAGACGGAGGGTCGCAACCAGAAATCGTGCTGGCCCAGGCCGCGGCGCTTACGCCCGCGGAAGAGGCGTTCCGGCGCGGTGTCGAATACTACAAGGGCCAGCGGTACCGCGATGCCCAGACCGAGTTCAATCGCGCTCTCGCGTTGAACCCGGACTATGCCGAGGCGAAGGAATACCTGAAGCAGTGTACCACCAAGATCACGATGGAATCTGCCGGTCAGGACCCTGGTGCGACGCCCGCCTTCGAGACCTTCGACCCCGAAACGATCACCAATGGTGAAACGCCCGGCCTTTCCCCGGAGGAAGTCAAGCGTATTCGGGTGAAAGAACACCTGAAGTACGCCAAGCTTTACCTGGAGCAGCACCTGTACGGCCAGGCGGTGGAAATCTACAGCCATGTGCTGCAGTTGGACCCCGACAATAAGGAAGCTAAGGAAGGTCTTCACAAGGCCTCCCTGGGCCAGAGCGGAGAGTCCATGCAGGACGATCAGCGCCAGGTAGAAACGGACAGTGACCGAATCCGCCAATATGTGGAAAAGTCCAAGCAGCTTCCGGAAGGCGCGGATCCCAAGGGCATCAAGCAGTACGTTTTCCGTGTGCCGGAAATCGAAGAAGATTTTGAGGAAGAGAAGGAAATCACCCAGATTGAGCGCACCCTGACGTCGCCCGTGAATATCGAATTCGAAGATATTCACATCAAGGACGTCATGGAGTTCATCCAGGACAGCTTCGAGCTTAACGTAGTGATCGACAAGCGCGCTGTGGAACCGGAACGGGAAGAAGTGGCTGCCACGGCCGTCGCGCCCGGCCAGCCCGGATTCGGTGCGCCCGGCGCGTTCCAGCCCGCGCCCGGCGCTTTCAACGCGCCCCGCGGCGGAGCGTTGAGCCCCGGCCAGGCCCGCAGACAGTCCGATGATGATGAGCCCACCGGTGGTTTTGGCGGTGGTTTTGGTGGTGGGCAGTTCGGTCAGGCAGGCCAGGCGGGCCAGTTCAACATCAACTCTCTGGACGAATACTATGGCCCGAAGAGCGATGGCATGATCCCCTACATCAACCTGAAGGACACGCCCTTGGGCGATGCCCTGAAGGCGCTCCTTCGTCCTCTCGGCCTGTCGTACTCGATAGAGCCCGGATTCCTGTTCGTCAGCAAGCCGGAGATTATCCAGCGCGAGTCCTTCGAAGACTTGGACACCCGTTACTATGAGCTCCGCAACGCCGGCGCTGAAACCCTCTTCAAACTGGTGCTTCGCAACCAGTTCTCCGTCAGCCCGCTGGGCAACAGTGGCGGCGGTGGCGGCTTTGGCGGTCAGGGTGGCGGTCAGGGCGGCTTTGGCGGTGGTGGTCAAGGTGGTTTCGGCGGTGGTCAGGGTGGCTTTGGCGGTGGTCAGGGTGGTTTTGGCGGTGGCTGTGGTGGCTTTGGCGGCGGCGGCGGCTTTGGGGGTGGCGGTGGCTTTGGCGGTGGTCAGGGTGGCTTTGGCGGTGGTCAGGGTGGCTTTGGCGGCGGCCAGGGCGGCTTTGGCGGCGGCGGTGGCGGCTTCGGCGGTGGCCAGGGCGGCTTTGGCGGTGGCCAGGGCGGGTTTGGCGGTGGCCAGGGCGGCGGTCAGGGCGGCTTTGGCGGTGGTGGTGGCGGTGGTGGCGGCGACGTCACTGCGACGAGCAATATCTCTGATCTGTTCTCGACCTACCCGGACGAGATGGTGGGTGAAACGCCCGCAACCAACTTCATCGTTGGCTTGGATGGTGGCGGTACGGGTACGGGCGGTCAGGCTGGCGGTGGCGTCGGCGGTGTCGGAGCCCAGCGCGATGCCGGTACGGATGACGATCAGGGTGCGGGCCTCGGTGGCACGGGCGCCAGTTCTATCGGCGGCGATGCCCCGATTCTGACGCTGCTTCAGCGCCTTATCCCCGATGTGTACGCGCCTTCTTCTGAAGAACGTCTGTCGGACATGATCTACAATCCGGCCAACAACATGCTCATCGTGCGGAACACGCCGACGAACCTGGAGGCCTTTGAAGAGCAGCTTGCCCAGTTGGACGTTACGCCCAAGCAGGTAAGCATCGAGGCCAAGTTCCTTACGATTCGTGTTTCCGACCTGGACAAGGTCGGCTTTAAGTGGGATGTGAACACCGAGAGCAACAGTGGCGCCCGCCTCCCCACGGGTCTTGAAGAAGAAACCTACGAATACGATATCAACGGCGACAACGTGCTCGAAGAAATCGGCATGGATGAGCGTCCAGACGGTTCCAACGCCTTCAGCAACACCCTGCGCGAGACCGTGGTGGGTGCGGCGGTAAACCCCGGTCCTGCGTCAACCACGTTTAATCTGGTGTCGTCCATCCTGGACAATGGCAGCGGCGACGAATTGTCCGTGACCTTCGACTACCTGAACAGTCTGGAAGAATCCGAACTGCTTAGCGCGCCCCACGTCACCACCATGAACCGCAAGCCTGCGGCCATTGTGGACTACACGACGGAGTACTTCCTGGTGTTTGTCGACACCCAGGTGATTCCCGGCTCCAACGGGGACAACGGTGTAACCCAGCCGATCGTGGCGACCCGTCCTCTGGCGCTGCCGTTCAACTTCGGTATTGCCCTCTCGGTCACTCCTCAGATTCGTGACAATGACCAAGTTCGTCTGTGGCTGAATCCCGAAGTGCGTACGCGTATCGGTGAAAAGACTTTCACCACCACTACGGTGAGTGGCGACATTGAGCTGGACCAGACGCTGACCTACCCGACGACGTCGTGGCAGGCGGTGTGGACGAACGTTATCGTGCATGACGGCGATACGCTGGTGCTGGGTGGTCTCGTGCAGGACAAGTCCATCAAGGGCGAGCAGAAGCTTCCCTACGTGGCGGACCTGCCCATCCTGGGGTACTTCTTCCGCGGCAAGTCCAAGGAAGTGTCCCAGTCCAGTCTGCTGATCTTCGTGACGCCGGACATCATCGATTCGACGGGTGCCCGCTTCTTCGATATTGCATCGGCTGAATAAGTAACACCTGACCCTGCAAAGGACCCTCGCGGGCGGCCAATTTCGATTGGACCGCCCGCGTTTTCTCTTATGCGAATGTTTCTCTACAATCTCGTCCTCTTTTTCGCCGCCGCTCCCGCACGGTGGTGGCTGCGCCGACACCCCCGTTACCATGTGCTGGCCGCTCGCTTTGCCCCGCCGCTGCCCAAGCTCGAAGCCCGGCCCATCTGGGTCCAGGCGTGCAGCGTGGGCGAAGTGAATACCGTTCTCCCGCTGCTGGAAGGCATCCGCGCCGCCTTTCCCGGCATTCCCATCGTCCTCACATCTTCCACCGTCGCTGGTTATGCGCGCGCTGAAAGAAGCGTCGATGGGGGACATGTCGCGTGGTTCCCTTTTGACACGCGCAAGGCGACACGCTGCTTCGTTAAAGGCCTCGATCCCAGGGTACTAATCCTGGTGGAAACGGAGCTGTGGCCCAATGTGCTTGGCGCCTGCCGGAAACACCAGGTCCCCGTCGTGATTGTAAATGGCCGTCTGAGTGATCGCCACGCCCGCCGCTATCGGCGAATGGGTTGGTGGTATCGGCCCCTCGTCCGCGGGCTCGCCGCCGCCGGTATTCAGTCCGAACGCTACGTCGCCCGGCTCCAGGCGCTGGGACTGCCACGAGAGCGGATGCGAATCACGGGAAATCTGAAATTTGACGCGGCCCGCGACCATGTGGGCGGTCGGGATCGCCAGCGACTTCGCATGGAAAACGGCTTCCGGCAGCAGGGTCCCGTGCTGTTCTTCGGAAGTACCCGTCCCGGGGACGAAGCCCTGGCATCGGCCTGCTGGGCGACCCTGCGCGAGGAGTATCCCGAGCTGCGTCTCGTCATAGCCCCGCGCCACGTGGAGCGCGCGGACGAGGTTGCGGGTCTCTTCAGTGAACCCGTCCTGCGACGGTCCGCCGTAACCGCGGGGCAACCCGCGCGGGGTGAGCGCGTCTTTATCCTGGATACCCTGGGCGAGATGCCGAGTTTTCTTTCCCTCGCCACCGTGGCGGTCGTTGGCGGGAGCTTCTATCCGGGGGTCAACGGCCACAATCCGCTGGAGCCCGCCGCCCTGGGCATCCCGACGGTCTTTGGGCCGTATATGAGCAACTTCGACGACCCTGCTGCTGTTCTGCTGGAACGCGGCGGCGCGCAGGCGGTGGCCTGCCCCGAGGATCTCTACCTGGCGCTCAGCAAACTGCCGGGTGACACAGCCGAGCAGCGGCAAATGGGCACGCGGGCCCGCAAGGCCGTGCTCGACCATCAGGGGGCCTCCGAGGCCACAGTCGCGTTGATTGCGGACGTGCTGTCGGGCGCCTTTCCGTCGGGATCGCCGTCGTGAACACGACTCCGGGATCTGCCACGCGCCCGCGCGTCTGGTTTCGACCGGACGACTGGCTGGCTTGGCTGGATGATCGCCTCTCGCGCGGCGGCACCCCTTCCCACGATGGCTGGCGCGCGGCGGCGGTGCTGCTCGGACCGGCAGGTATCATCATCGGCCTTTTTGGCTTTGCGCCGGTGTTGGCCTCCCTCTATCTTAGTCTTTTTGACGGGCGCTACGTGCGGGGCGAATTCAGCGGCCTGGCAAATTATCGGGAGGCGCTGACCTCTCCGGATTTCTGGAACAGCGTGCGGGTGACGGCCTACTACCTGATCGGGACGATTCCTCTGACGATCCTGCTGGGCTATGGTATTGCCCGCCTTCTCCTCGGCGTGACCCGGGGCCAGGCGCTCTTCAAGACGCTCTACTTTCTGCCCTACATCACGTCGGCCTATGCGGCGGCGCTCGTGTGGCGAGCCATGCTCAATCCTCAGACGGGCTTGGCGAACCGCGTGATCTCGTGGCTCGGCGTCCCCGCGCAACAGTGGCTGCTGGAGCCCCGCGGGCTGCTCCATATCCTGAGCGGGGGCTTCATCGCGGACGATACGGGCCCGAGCCTGGCACTGTGCTGCGTCATGGCCTTCGACGTCTGGCACGGCCTTGGGTTTACGGTCGTGATCCTCCTCGCGGGGCTGTCGTCCATCCCGCGCGAACTGGAAGAGGCCGCGCGGATCGATGGGGCCAGCGCCTGGCAGGTGAACCGCCACGTGACCCTGCCCATGTTGAGCCCGACCCTGTATTTCCTGGCGGTGGTGGGAACGATCAAGGGGTTCCAGGCCTTCAATTCGTTCTACGCGCTGACCCAGAGCGGGGGCAACACTCTGGGGACCACGGAAAACATGGTGCTCTACCTTTTTGCGAATTTCTACGAGTTCGGGCGCTGGGGCTATGGTGCGGCCATCGCGGCGCTCCTGCTCGTCGCGATTATCGGGATCACCGTAATTCAGTCGCGTGTGGCCCGGCGCTGGGTGTACTACGAATGAAGCGCCTCACCGGATTGCTCCTGCTTGGCCTTGGCGGCGGCGCGATGGCGTATCCCTTCCTCTGGATGGCGGCCACGGCCTTCAAGACCCTGCCCGAATCTCTCGATCCCACCGGGGCTTTTCTTCCTGCCGCGTGGCAGTGGCAGAATCTGGCGCTGACCTTTCAGGCCGCCCCCTTTGGCCGCTACTTCCTGAATTCACTCCTCGTCAGTATCACTGCGGGCGCTGCGGTGGCTGCCACGTCCCTGTTCGCGGGCTATGCCTTCGCGCGCCTGGAGTTTCGCGGGCGCAACGTTCTTTTCGGACTGCTATTGGCCACCATGATGGTGCCTTTTGAATTGACATTCATCCCGAACTTCGTGCTGGTGACCAGGCTGGGCTGGTACAACACCTACGCAGCCCTGATCGTGCCCTGGTGCGCAAGTCCCTTCGGCATCTTTCTCGTGCGCCAGGCTTTTCTCTCCGTGCCCCAGGATTTGTTCGACGCATCCCAGATCGACGGCTGCGGGCATCTCCGCTTTATCCGCCATGCGGGCGTGGCGCTGGTTCGTCCCGCGTTGGCGGCCATTTTCCTCTTTGCCTTCCTGGGCAGCTACAATGCCCTCCTGTGGCCGATTGTGGTGACCAGCGAGACATCGATGCGGGTGGTCCAGGCCGGGCTGGCGGCTTTCGTGCTGGACTCCGGGGTGCGCTTGAATCTTCTCATGTGCGCATCCCTGGTGGTGATCCTGCCGGGCGTGCTGCTCTACCTGCTGACCCAGCGATTCTTTGACGATCAGGCCCTGCGCAGCGGGCTGAAAGGGTGATTATGATATACCTGACAACGGTGGCGTTGCGCCGCGAAGAACGGACCCAGTTGCAGACAGGGCGTCCGGGGGTAGGGGGACATCGTGCCGGGGTTATGCTCCAAAGGATGTGCCGCGCTGTACGTCTCTTCAGGGACTTAACGCGCCATCGCGGAGCCACACCCGTAAACGTGGTTGCCACGGCACCCGTGTGCACGGGGGGCGCCCGCAACCCGCTAAGGCTCCTCCCCGTATTCTGCATAACCCTCCTTTCATTTACCGGCTGTGGCGGGGAAGGCGCGCCCGCGCCTTCGGGCTATGCACCCGTGGACGAAGCCCATGCCGTGTTCTGGGATCGCCAGACGACGGAGACGGCGGCGTTGATGGCCAGTATCGCGGAGCGCTACAACGCCACGAATCCGCCCCTCCCCGTGAAGATCGAGACGACGGGGAATTACGGCGAGATCTACCAGAAGACCATGGCGAGTATTCAGGCAAAGCGCCTGCCCGCGATGGCGGTGTCGTATGAAAGCATGACGGCGCAGTACGCGGCTTCGGGCGCGGTGGCCTCCCTCGAAGGCCACATTGCCGACGGCGAACGCGGGCTCGCCCCCGCCGACCTCGAAGATTTTTTCGGAAGCGTGCTTGCAAGTTGCCGCTTCGAAGCGCACGGCGGGTCGCTGCTGTCCTTTCCGCTGGCAAAGAGCGTGCTGATGCTCTACGCGAACCACAGGGTGCTTCGCGAAGCCGGGCTGGGGAAGCCCCCGACCACCTGGACGGACTTCCTGGCCCAATGCCGCACCATCAAGGAAAAGACGGGGAAGCCGGGCATCGCCCTCTCGGTGGATTGCTCCACCGTAAGCGCCATGATCCTGAGTATGGGCGGCGAGGTATTGAAGGATGGAACCTTGCAGTATGATCAGCCCGCCTCCATCCAGGTCTTCGAGCTGCTCGAGACCTTGACGAAGGAAGGACTGGCCTATCAGATTGCGGCGCGCACCTTTGACGACGAAGCGGCCTTCGCCGCCAACAAGATCGCCTTCACCCTGCGGACGAGCGCGGGCAGCGCCAACATGGCCCTGGCCATGGGCGGGAAGAATGACGACTGGTCCGTGAATCCCATACCCCAGGCGGATCCGGCAAAACCGGCCACAATTGTCTTTGGCCCCAATGTGACCCTCTTTGCCGTGGGCGCGCAACAGGAGGCTGCGGCCTGGGGCTTTGTGAAGTACTTCACCTCACGCGAAGTCATGACGGAGTGGACGCTGGCGACGGGTTATGTGCCCTTCAGGAAGTCAATCGCGGAAGACCCGAAAATAAAAGCGTTTTTTGAGGCGTGGCCCTCCAATCGAAGCGCTTACGACTGCCTTTCCTACGCGCGCACCGAGCCCAACGTGGCGGGCTGGCAGCAGATCCGAAAATATGTCGAGCAAGCGGAAAGCGCGGTGCTCAGCGGACTGAAGACCGGGCGCGAAGCGGCCATGGCGCTGCAGGCGGAGGCCCAGGCGGAATTGGAGCGATCGTGACGATGGTCAAGAACGAATACAGACCAAGGAAGGACCTGGAGCCGCCGTTGGCCGCAACCCAATGATTCACCACGAAGGCCGCGAAGAGCACGAAGAAAGAAAGAAGAAGGAATCGTTACTCGCCTATCGATTCCCCTGCAATCCGGACGACCCAAAATTGAACTCGCATCCCAAAATTCTTTGCGCCTTTGCGTGCAATAGACTCGGAAGAACTCCACAGGTGGCATAGCGACCGCCGACGTCGTGCAGCGCCATAATTTCTATACGCTTCGCGTTCTTCGGCTTGCAGGCAACAAAAAAGGGAAACGGAAGTCGATAGACCATCCATTTCCCAAGTCTTGTTCGGTTATGTCACCGACGGCTAGAGATGCCCGTCGTGTTCTTCGGCAAAATCTTCGAGGGCTTCTTTGATCATCTGCTTGTGATCCGTCTCGAAAAGCTCCAGATCCGCCTTGCGCCGGAACTGCTTGCGCTGCTCGTGATCGAAAGGGAATGCGGTGCTGCTTCTGCGGCTGGCCTGGCGGCGGTCCGGCTGCCAATTCCCAAATTCATCCTTATAATACCCAGATCGGTGTTCCGTCATGCTTGGCACAGCTTTCTCTCGTAAGATATATCCAATACCCAGTTCTCCCGCACAGTATAGGGGTCCCGAGCCGCATGGGTCAAGACGACAAGTCCGGGTCGCGTCCCACGCGCGGGGCCTGCTACACTTACAATCTTACCTTATTTTCAAAAAACTTGAACCCGGCCCGCCGCACGCGGGTGTTGGAGCATGCTGATTCATGGCGGAGACGTCCAAGTCCACCAATATTACCTGGCACGAAAGCGGGGTCTCCGCCGCGGAGCGCGCGCACCTGAACGGGCACCAGCCGGCCCTGCTATGGTTCACGGGACTCTCGGGTTCGGGCAAATCCACCCTGGCCAATGCGGTTGCCCATGCGCTCCACGCCCGAGGCGTGCACACCTATGTACTCGACGGCGACAACGTGCGCCACGGCCTGAACAAGGATCTGACCTTCTCGGCGGAAGATCGCGTGGAAAATATACGACGCATCAGCGAGGTGGCGCGGCTTTTTGTGGATGCCGGGCTGGTGGTGATGACGGCTTTTATTTCGCCCTATCGGGAGGACCGGGACCGGGCGCGGGCCATCGTGGGCGATGCCTTCATCGAGGTACACGTGGATGCGGATGTGGCCGTGTGTGAGGCGCGGGATCCGAAAGGGTTGTACAAGAAGGCGCGGGCGGGGGAGATTGGGGACTTCACCGGTATTTCAGCGCCCTATGAAGCACCGGAGACTCCGGAACTGCGGGTGGACACGTCGTCGGAACCCCTGGAGTCGTGTGTTGCGGCGATCATTCACCATCTGCTGAATCGGGGAGTTATTCAATGAGGTCCCTGCCAGCCGGGGCATAAGATCTATTTCCTATACAGGTATAGACATTCCGGCAAAAATCGGGTAACCTGTAGGTGGAACTGGGGCATGGTGTGTGCGCCGTTGAGGCCTTACTTCATGATCCTGTCGTCTGCATGATGGATGTGAAGCCGCAATGGTATGTGTTTTTGCCTCTCCATTCAGGGGGTATATTTTTGCGCTGGCCGCTGTGACGATCGCCGTCGGAGGCCGGTATCTGCTCCACCCGATGCTCGGGAAAGAAGCCCTGTTCGCACCGGTTCTGCTGGCGGTCCTCATTACGGCCTGGGTCTATGGCCTTCGGCCGGCGCTGGTCGCCGTCATATTCGGCGCCCTGGCCGCAGACTACGTACTCCTCGAGCCCTCGGGCAGCTTCTTCATTCCCGAATTGAATCAACAGATCGGGCTACTGCTTTACCTCCTGATTGGTTTGGGCACGGCCTGTATCGCGGGTTCCATGCACGATGCTCAGGCAGCCTTGCGGGAAGCGAATCGCACGCTGGAGAGAAGCGTGGAGGAGCGCACCACGGAGCTTACCCTGCGAAACCAGCAATTGGAACGATCGGAAAGTCGTCTGAGTTTCGCCCTGAAGTATGGGCGGATCGGGGGCTGGGCGTTGAATCTTTCGGACTTCAGCGCTTATCGAACCGCCGAACACGACCGCATCTTTGGCTATGACCCTCCTCTTGCCGAGTGGAACTACGACCTGTTTATCGACCATGTCCTGCCCGAGGACCGCGCGGAGGTGGATCGGCGTTTTCAGGCGGCGCTTTCGGAAGGGACGCCTTGGGACTTCGAATGCCGAATTCGGCGCGCGGACGGCGCATCGCGGTGGATCTGGGCCACCGGGGAACAAGAGTTCGATGATCGTTCTCGACCGTTGCGCATGACCGGCATCGTGCAGGACATTACGGACCGGAAGCATAGCGAGATTGCCCTGCAGGAGCGGGAGCGGCTCCTCGCGATTGTCACCGATACCGCGCGGGTAGGTCTGGTGGTTGTCGGGCCCGGCTATCAATACCTTTTTGCGAACCGGTCTTATGCGGACATATTTGAACTCCAGTCGGAGAACCTGGTGGGGCGCCATGTGCCCGAGATACTGCCTGCGGCCTGGTCCCAGATTCAGCCGAGGCTGGATCGGGCGCTCGCGGGCGAGCGCGTGGCCTATGAGCTCGCGCTGCCTGGGGCAGACGGCAGCCCGGTGCGCCACTACGCGGTCAACTATGAGCCGCGGGTCAGTGAGAACGGTGAGCCTTCCGTGGTGGTGGTGGTGCTGGAGATCACGGAGCGGAAGCACGCCGAACTGGCCTTGGCGGAGCGGGAGCGAATGCTCCAGTTTGTTACGAGTTCCGTCTGCGTCGGCCTGGTGGTAATCGATTCCAACTACCGATACCTTTTTGCCAACGAGGCCTACGGGCAAATTTACGGTCTTCAAGTATCCGAGATCGTGGGGCGGACCGTTTCCGAGGTTATCCCATTCGCCTGGCCTCAGATCAAGCCTCACTTGGACAAGTCTCTTGCGGGTACGCCCGGCGGCTTTGATTTGGTGCTTCCGCCGTTGCCCGGGCGTGATCGCCCGCGGACTCTTGCTGTGGCTTATGAACCGCGCAAGCGGGAGGATGGCTCACCGACCTCGGTCGTCGTGATATCGGACATTACGGAGCGGAAGGAGGCGGCGCAGGAGGCGGTACGACTGAGCGAGCGTGTGACCCTCGCCACTCGCGCGGCGGGCATGGGGATCTGGGACTGGGATCTACTTGATGGGCAGATTTCCTGGGATGATCAGATGTTCGGCCTCTATGGTCGAACGCGGGGAGATTTCGAGAGAGCCTACGAAGCCTGGCTATCAAGCATACACCCCGATGACCGCGAGCGTTGCGATCAGGAGAGTAAGTTGGCGCTGGAGGGATTGTCGGACTATGAGAGCGAGTTTCGAGTCATCTGGACCGATGGTAGTCTGCACTATCTCAAAGCAATCGGTGAAGTGTATCGGAACGAGGCGGGCCGTCCGGTTCGGATGCTTGGGGTGAACTTCGACATTACCGAGGCCCGACTCGGGGAAGTCGCAATAAAGCAACAGCAGATGCGCCTCGAAGGCATTGTTAATTCGGCCATGGACGGCATCATTACTGTTGGTGAAGATCAACAGGTGATTCTGATGAACGCCGCGGCCGAGCGCATGTTTGGTTGTCGCGCGGAAGATATACTGGGCACGCGTGTGGAGCGCTTCATTCCCGAACGCTCCCGGGCGGCGCACGAGGGGCATGTCCGGGCGTTCGGCGCGACGGGCGTGGCGGCCCGCGCCATGGGCAAGTTCGGCCCCATCAGCGGGCTGCGGGCCAACGGTGAGGAATTTCCCATCGAGGCTTCGATCTCGCAGATTGAAGTGGACGGGCACAAGTTATTCACGGTGACCTGTCGCGATGTGACGGAGTGGGTGCAGGCCGAGGCGGACCGGAAGGCGCTGGAGGCTCAGCTTCAGCAGTCTCAGAAGATGGAAGCCTTCGGCCAGCTCGCCGGGGGCGTGGCCCATGACTTCAACAACCTGCTGACCATTATCAACGGCTACAGCGAGTGGCTGCTGGGGAGCCTGTCCAAGGACTCCAATCTTCGCAACCACCTCGAGGAAATCCAAAAGGCGGGACTGCGCGCCGCCGCCCTGACGCGGCAGCTTCTTGCGTTCAGCCGCCAGCAGGTGATCGAGCCCAAAGTGCTGAAGCTGAACGCCGTTGTCGAGGGCGTGGAAACGATGCTGCGTCGGCTCATCGGAGAGGATGTGCAATTGTCGACCGTGCTGTGTCCGTCCGCGGGGCTCGTGAAGGTCGACCCGGGGCAGATCGAGCAGGTCATCTTGAACCTTGCCGTGAACTCCCGCGACGCCATGCCTCAGGGGGGGCGGCTCACCATCGAAACCGACCTCGTCGAACTTGATGCGGAATATGCGCGTTCCCATGCGGAAGTTCATCCCGGTCGCTTCAACTTGCTGGCCATCAGCGATACGGGCGACGGGATGAGCCGTGAAGTCCGCGAACGGGTCTTTGAACCCTTCTTCACCACCAAGGGGCCGGGCCGGGGAACCGGGCTGGGCCTGGCCGTGGTCCATGGGATTGTGAAGCAGAACGGCGGCCACGTTGCGGTCTACAGCGAACCGGGCAAGGGTACGACGTTCAAGATCTACCTGGCCGTGGTGAGCGACGAGTCGGCGGACCACACTGTCCACGATGACCTGCCGTTGCAGGGCAGTGGCGAAACCATCCTTCTGGTGGAAGACGAAGTGAGTCTGCGCGAAGTGACCGCCCTCGCCCTGACGGGATTTGGCTATACCGTGCTGACGGCGAGCGACGGCCGGGAAGCAATCGAACGCATGGCCGAGGAGGGTGGCCAGGTCGATCTGTTGCTGACCGATGTGATCATGCCGGAGATGAGTGGGCGCAGCCTGGCGGAGACCCTCGGCGCGCGTTACCCCGAGCTGAAGGTGCTATTCACCAGTGGCTACACGGACGACGCGGTGATGCGGCATGGCGTGCTGCAGAGCGAGGTGGCCTTTCTGCAGAAGCCCTACACGCTGGAGGGACTCGCGCGCAAGGTGCGGGATTCGCTCCGGCGGTAGGAGGCGCGAAGCGCGGGGGGGCTTGACAGGGGCGGAATATTTGGCTAAAATACCAAATAAGGAGACACGGCATGGACGCAAAAACCAAGGCAAAATACGAGGCGCGGGCCAAAGTGGTCAAGGCCCTCGCCCACCCGACGCGCCTGTTCATCGTGGACGAGATCGCCCGGGGGGAGCGTTGCGTCTGCGAGTTGACGGAGATGATCGGGGCGGATATATCGACCGTTTCGAAGCATTTGAGCGTCCTGAAGCAGGCGGGGCTGGTGGCGGATGAGAAGCGGGGACTTATGGTCTATTATCGTATGAATACGCCCTGTCTTTCCGGCCTTTTTGATTGTGTGGAGGGCGTGCTGCGATCCAATGCGAAGGCGCAGCTTGCGGGGGTCCGCTAGGCTTTTTTTTGCAACATTGCTTGGCCGTTTGGCCAATAAATGAGCGGGCCGCGAGCCCGTAGCGTGGTTCAACCCTGGAGGATTCGGGTCATGAGCACCACAAGTTCCAGCCTTCTACTCTTTGCCTGCTCGGGGGCCTCGGATGTGGGCGGCCTTACGGACCAGGCGGCCCGACAACTGACGCGAGAGAAAGCGGCCTCCATGTACTGCACGGCCGCAGTGGCGGCGGGGGTCCACACCGCGCTGGAGCGGAGCGCGGGTGCGCGCAAGCTGGTGGCCATCGACGGGTGTAACCAATGCTGCGCGCGGAAGATTCTGGAGCAGGCGGGCTTTGCCAACTGCGCTCACGTGGAGCTCGGCGCGCTGGGCCTGGTGAAGGGGGAGTCGCCGATCAACGTGGAGAACGTGGAGCGCGTCGCGCGGGCGGTGCGGAGGGAGTTATGAATTGGGAATTACGAATTATGAATTGGGATGGTGGGTGTTGATGTGCCGGAGTGGTCGCATTAGTTGAGCGACGTCATCGGAGTCGGCCCCAACGTACGCCGCGCCCCATAAGACCCATCGCGGGCGACCCTGGTCCGGGGCCGCCCGCGATGTTTGTCTACTTTTTCACGAGCCACGCCTCCGACGCGATCGTGCCCCAGCCGCCGGAGTTTCGCCATTGCTCGACGGCCACGCGATCGCCCCGGGCGACGTCGGGTGCGCGCTCGAAGCGGATGGTGAGCTTGCCGTCTTTTGTCGCTTCGGCGGGGATGTCGAAGGTGAAGAAGTCGCTCATCTGCTGGGGTATCTCGATGTTGTCGGCAATCTTGATGTCGTCGGCGTAGATGCTCTGGGACTTCTGATTCATCCGCATGGCGTAGCGCTCCTGGTACCAGGGGCGCACGAGGGTGAATCGGATTTTGTAGGCCGCGCCGGGATCGAGATCGCGGTACTCCAGCGTGACGCCCTGGTCTTCGTC
>JBHEKR010000398.1:0-18563 GCA_041859365.1 Candidatus Hydrogenedentales bacterium | reverse complement strand
GCAGGTACGGTCGAGCGTCAGACTACCCTCGGCGCCCAGGATTACATTACCACCCGTAGCGTATGCCGCGCGTGTCGTAAGCTCCGAAACGTTGCTGGCCGCATAGCCGGCGCGAAGTGTCATGGTCTGAGACCCACCATTGGTAGGCGGCGAGTTCCAGATAAACTCCAACTCGCCCGTAGCGCCGGAGGAGGGACGGACGTCTGGGAAGGTGGGGATAGCGGAGCCGACGGACACGTAGCTCCACCCCTGGGGAAGGGTGATGCTGAATGAGAGGTCACTCAACGTTTCGGCGACAGCATCCGTCAGGTCCACGCGCACGGAGATGTTCTCTGCCGGGCAGTATCCTTGTGACACAGTTGAAAGTGAAGCACAGATATCATTTACACAGGTCGGCTCCCCTTCGCCCTCACCTTCTCCTTCACCTTCGCCCTCACCACCCGGCACATAGGCAATCGAGAAGAAGGTTCCTTCCACGTTATTGTTGCCGGCCTCATCTTGCACGGCATTGGGACTCACCGTAAGTGTGACCAGTCCTTCCGCATCCGGGATCAGAGCAACTTCATAATCGAGGCCATCGCCCGTAAAGCTCTCCACCGTGGCGTTGGTCAACTGGACTTGCGCCGGGGAGAAGCTACCGATGTTCTCGCTGAATGTGACCGTTATCGGAATGGGATTGGCATTGGTGGGGTCGTTCTCCTTCGAGGAAATCTGGAGCGTGGGGGGGGTGCGGTCGATGGTAAATCCATTCACCGTGTCCAGGCCCGCGCCCAACGGATTTCCGGCCCCATCCACGATAGATCCGTCGTTCTCAAGCCGGAGCCCGATGCTGCCGTCTCCCGTGCCAGTTTCGACACTCACGCTGTAGCTGTCTCCGCTACCGGCTATGGCGTAATCCAGGGGCAGGCCGCCCAGGGACTTCGGCGGCAGTTCGCCCTGGGGCACGCCGTCCACCAGAACGACCAGGTCCGTGGCGTCGAGTCCGGTGATTGGCTCGTCGAATACCAGATTGAAGTCCACGATGTCAGCATTCGTCGGTGTCGCACCAGCGATATCAAAGGTATGGACGGACGGGGCCGTGGTGTCCACGGTGAGTTCGTCCGTGGTCGCATCGGTGCCCACATTTCCCGCTTCGTCGGTGGCGGTTGCGGATACATCGTAGAGGCCGTCATCAAGCCCGCCGTCGAGGGTGAAGCTCCAGGCCGAGCCCTCCACATTCAGGGTGAAGCTCTGGTCGGCTATCTGTAGCAGCAGGTCGACTCCGGCGCTGGCATCATCGATGGAGCCCGTGAGGGTCGGTGTGGAGGAATTCGACAGCAGCGGGTCGATCACTACGACCGGCGCCACGGTATCCACGGTCAGGGCGGCAGGAAAGGTTTCCAGCGCCATCATGTCATTGGCATCGGTAGCGGATACCGTCACGTCATAGGCGCCGTCAACCAGCGATTCGGTAATAGCGGCGCTCCAGGTAATGTCTGCGATCACTGCGGAGTAGGTGTTGCCATTGACGGTAACGTCGACGGTCTCCATGGGGAAGTCGCCGGACGCGGTGCCGGTTATGACGGGCGAAGGGTTGTTGGTCACGAGCGAATCCACGGAAACGGTGGGTGCGGTGACCAGTACGAGCACTTCGTCAAAGGTGGCGTCCGTGCCCACATTGCCTGCGGCGTCGGTCGCGGTGACGGCCACGTCGTAGGCGCCATCGGACAGGCCATTGGTGACATCCGCCAGCCAGGTGGTTCCGTCGACTGTGGCCGTATAAGTGAAGCCGTCAATCGAGACTTCAACCGTGGTGGCGGTGAGATCGACTACGGAGCCATTCAGGTTGGGCGTGGAGTCGTTGGTGTTCAGGCTGTTCACCGTGACCGTGGGCGGCGTGGTGTCCAGCGTCAATTCATCGGTGGTGCTGTCGCTTCCCTCGTTTTCGGCGGCGTCCGTGGCCAGTGCGACGACATCGTAAACACCGTCGACGGTGAGGTCGTTGAGTTGAGCGTGCCAGAATCCGGCGTCCACCACGGCGGAGTAGGTTGTGCCGTCGACCGTGACACTCACGGAAGAATCGTTGGAGTCACTCACGGCACCGGTGATGACCGGGGGCTTCGCGGACGTGATGAGCGTGTCCACCGTAACCGTGGGCGCGGTGTTATCGATGATCAGTTCATCGGTAGTGCTGTCTGTGCCCGTGTTGTCGGCGGTGTCCGTAGCCTCTGTCACCACGTCGTAAACCGCATCCGGCTCAAGGCCCGCGGAGATGTCGGCAAACCAGGCGCTGCCGGAAACGGTTGCCGAATAAAGTACACCGTTGACGGTCACCTTCAAGTGCGCGAGATTCACTTCATCGATCGTGCCGGTAACGGTCGGCGTCACGTTGGTCGTGACCAGCGGGTTCACGGTGACGGTCGGCGATGTGCCGTCGATCACCAGTTCATTCGATGTCGTGTCGGTACCGATATTTCCGAGGCCGTCTTCAGCGCTTGCCGCCACATCGTAGACGCCATCGCTCAGAGGCTGGATAACATCGGCGGACCAGGCGCCGCCGCTTACCACCGCCTCGATGGTTTCGCCGTTCACGTTCAAGGAAACGGTGGTGGCGGTCAGATCGCTCACCGATCCCGTCAGGGTCGGGGTTGTGGACGCGGTTGTCAGTGAGTCAACGGTCACTACCGGCGTCCCATTGTCCACGGTCAACTCGTTCGTGGTTGCGTCGCTCGCGGCATTGCCGACGCTGTCGGTCGCGGTCACGGCGACGTCATAGGTGTTGTCGTCCAGGTCGGGCGTGATGATGCCCCGGGCCAGGCTCCAGATACCCGATCCGTCGTTGGACGCAGAATACGTGTTGCCATCGACCGTGACCGTTAGCACAACGCTGTCCGTGCGTGCCGGGCTGCCGTCGTCCAGTGTACCGGAAAGGGCCGGACTCCGGTCACTCGTCTCCAGGCGGTCGACGGTCACCGAAGGCGCTGTGATATCGATGATCAGGCCGTTCGCGGCGCTGGCAGTCCCGGTATTGCCTCCGGCGTCGGTGGCCGTAGCCTCGATCGTGTACTCACCTTCCGCGACCGCATTGGGCAGCGCGGCCGTCCAAACGCCGCCGTTGACACTTGCGGTGACGGTCTGGCCGTCGGCCGTGACTTCCACGGTGGTGGAGGTGGCGTCGGTGACCGTGCCGGTCAGTTCGGGCGTGAGATCGGCGGTGATGATGTTGTCCACCGTGAGCACCGGGTCGGTCAGGTCCACAATCAGCACGCCGCTCAATACAACCCGATTCGTGTTCCCCGCCGGATCCGAAAGGTCCAGCGTAACGTCATAGTGCCCCTGGTTGAGCGGGGCGATCAGGTCGTCGGCAAGGGCCCAGGTGGAGCCATTGTTGACTGCGGAAAGTCCGGTGCTCGCGTCCACGCTCACAAGAATGGTGGCGGTGGGGTCGTCATGCGTCCCCCCGAGGGCGGGGCTGGGATCATTGGTAATCAGCGGATCCATACCGGCCGTCGGCGCGACCGTATCGATCGTCAGTTCGAGGCTGGTGCCGTCGCTTCCGTTGTTGATGCCGTCCGAGGCCGTCGCCTCTACCTCATACTGGCCGTCGGAGAGCGCACTGATCAACCCGGCGCTCAGCGTCCAGGTGCCGTCCCCGTTGTTCGTGCCCGTGAGGGGCGATCCGCCATTTACCACCACCGAGATCGTGGCATTTACATCGTCCACCGTGCCGCTGAGGGCCGGGGAGGTATCGTTCGTCAATAGCGTGTCAACCGTTACGGTCGGAGGGACGGTGTCAAACAGCACGAGGCCATCGGAGAGGTTCGGCGCGGAGTCCGTGGTGCTGAGATTGCCGGGGACATCGGTCACCGCACCCGCGGGGATACGGGGCTGGATGGTGCCGTCGCCGGTTACGTCCGTCACATCGATATGATAAATGTTGGTTCCACCCACAGCGCTGATTTCGAAAGTGAGTCCCGTGGCGGTGCCGTCATTGACGATGTCGCCGGTCGTCAAGCCCGCGATGGTTTCGTTCGGAGACAGGATGAAGTGCACGGGGACGGTGTTGGTGGGGTCCGCCTGTCCCTCTTGAACTTCAAGCTCCAGACTCGGCCCAATCTGGGGTACGGGGTTGGGGCTGGTTACCACGCTGAATTCCGAGGTGTTGCCGTTGGCGTCCGTCCGCGTGGCGGTAATGTTCTTGCCGTCGAGGGGCGCTAGATTGACGGGAATGACGGTGGGCCCGCCGGCAACGGAAATGATAACCTTGCTGAGGAATTTCATGCCTTCGTCATCGGAATCGGCGTAGAGATGTACCGCTTCGCCGACCAGCGCGCCGATGACCGACACGGAGTAAGGCGGGGTGGAGTTGATGGCGGAGATTCCGGGCGGAGTCATGTTGCCGTTGATGCTGGACAGGCTGAACTTGATCCCGTCTCCGGTGTTGGAGTGAATGGAGTTGTACGTGATGGTCGTCTGTTCGACGTTCGCCGTGGCGCGGGTGAGCGACACGCCGTTGAGGCCGTTGAAGGCAATCACATTTGCGGCGCTCTGGGTCCCGCCGATCACGTTGCCCGTCGAACCCAGGCCCGATGCGGAAATGAGGATGCCGTCACCGACATTGCCTGCATTGGTGACGCCGTTGGCGGCCGTGCCGATGTAATTGCCCTGGATGCTGTTGTTATTGGCGTCGATTATGGTGATGCCGTTGGCGTTATTGCCGGATATGACGTTTCGCGTCGTCTCCAGGGTGCCGCCGATGAGGGTTGCACTGACTCCGCTTTGCAACATAATGCCGTGGCTGGCGTCTACCGAAACAGGATCGTCCCCTTCCAGATCGAGTCCGACCGTATTGCCCTGAATCGTGGTATTGGTGACGGCCGTTCCCGTGAGGTAAATATTGGAGGAGCCATTGCCGGAGATGAGGTTGCCGCCCGGGCCTTCGGCCATGTCGCCGATGTACGTGCTGTCCAGGTGTCCCGCCGGACCCGCCGAGCCGAGCAGGTAGACGCCATAGCTGTCATTGCCCATTTCGGTGTGGCCGTCCGCGCTCATGCCAATAATGTTGTTGAGAATTCGATTGCCGTTGGCCGAGTTTACGGAACCCGAAATCTGGATGAGTACACCCGCGCCGCTGTTGCCGGAGATGATATTCCGATCGGCGGTGTTGAGGCTGCCAACGGCGTTGTTGGAAGAATCAACGATGGTGATGCCATTGCCCGAATTGCCGAAATCCGTCGTGCCGTCGGTACCGATCTTGCACGCGGTGATGGTATTGTTGCCCGAGCCGCCCTGGTTGTCGATGACGATACCCGTCGCGGCGTTGCCAAAGATAACCATGTCGTGAATCGTGTTGCCGGTGCTCTCAATGCGAATGCCGCCCGCGCTGGCGTTGATTAAGGCCAGACTCTTGATTGTACTGGAGCTGGAGCCGCTGCCGAGGATAAACACCGCCGTACCGGAGGCCCCGTCGCAATCCAGCGTGATGCCCTGATCCTCGCCGTCAATCGTCAGGGCTTCCGTCACGGTCGGAACAATGCCGCTGCAGAAGATGATGGTGTCGGCGAGCGCGGGAGCGAATTTTATCACGTCCGGGCCCGCGGTGCCGTTGCACGCAATGACCGCTTCGTGAAGACTAATCTTTGTGTCGGAACCGGGATTCGTGAGCAGCGACGTAATAGACGTTGTGACGCCATCCACCGTACTGTTGCCGGCGTCCACGAAAATGGTCGCCGCGTTCCCCGAAGTGGAAAGGGTGAGCCAGGCGGCCAGGACCAGAGAGAGGGGAAAGCGCCGGTTCCCAATCAGCCGGCTAGCCATACTCAATTTCTTCAACATTGCTGCTCCTAAGCCCAATCACAGTTGCCAAGGTTAACGAGAGACCCATCCCACATTGCCGGTTACTGCAGGAGTCGACCGAGCCGTGTGTATCTTACGTACTCCCGGGTACAGCCGAATTCCAAGACGCTTTTGCCCGAATCCCTCCCAAGAGGGCACAACCCCGGATTGCGCACGATCACCTGTCGTGGCAACGTGCCACGTAACCACATAGATAATACCACATAGTTGAATAACCACTATAAATTTCCGCATACCTGTCCACCGTTAATACGGCGGGTTTATTGGTTTTATTAGTTTAGCGTGTGACACTCTTGTTTGAGTTCTTGAACTACTTCCCGTTCGTTGCGTATGCTCCCCGGCAGTTCCCTGTCCACAAAGGAGTGCTCCATGGCCTGCGAAGCCACCGCCTATGCCCGCGCCGGGCTTATTGGCAACCCATCCGACGGCTATTTTGGTAAGACAATCAGCTTTGTCATACGCGATTTTGCGGCGAAGGTCAGTCTTTACGAGGCGGCCGAGCTGGAAATTGTGCCCAGCCTTCAGGACCGCTCGAAATACAAATCCGCCGAGGATCTTTACGACGATGTGAAGAATAACGGATACTACGGCGGAATTAGACTGATGAAGGCGACCATCTGCCGCTTCATCGAGTATTGCCGGGAAGAAGGGATCGATATCAGCCGGAAGAATTTTTCTATCCGTTATCGTTCGACTATTCCGCGCCGCCTCGGCCTTGCGGGTTCCAGCGCGCTGATCACGGCCACCTTGCGCTGCCTGATGGAATTCTATGAAGTCGACATCCCCAAAACGCGCCAGCCGAATCTGATTCTAGAGGTGGAAACCGGCAAGCTGGGTATTTCGGCGGGCCTTCAGGATCGCGTGATTCAAGTCTATGAAGGCTGTGTGTTCATGGACTTTGACAAGGAATACATGGCGACACACGGCCACGGGCGCTATGAGGAACTTGACCCCGGATTGCTGCCCAACCTGTTTATCGCCTACCGTCTCGATCTAGGCGAGGGTTCGGAAACCTTTCACAATAATATAAAAGAGCGGTGGCTCTCGGGTGACCCGGAAGTCATTCAGGCCATGAAAGATTTTGCATCCTACGCCCAGGAGGCCCGTGATCTAATGGTGGCGGGGCGCGGAAACGAGATCGGCCCGCTCATGGACAAGAACTTTGACCGCCGGTGCAGCCTGTACACCCTCGATCCGCGAAATATCGACATGGTGCAACGCGCCCGGTCGGTGGGCGCCCACGGGAAGTTTTCCGGCTCCGGCGGGGCCATCGTTGGCGCCTACGAGGACCAGGCCATGTATGAACGCCTGGTTGAGAAAATGCGCGAAGGCAATATCGCCGTCTTTCAACCAACCGTCATCGGTTAGATATCGGGTGGCCTCCGGGCCGCATGCAGGTGAAACACTATCGGAACCCTATTCGTCATAGCCACACCCATCGGCAATCTTGAAGACCTGTCCTACCGCGCTCATCGGGTTCTGGGGGAGGTGGACGCGCTGGCATGCGAAGACACCCGCATGACCCAGCGCCTGTTGGAGCGCTACGAAATTGAGCGCCCCCGCACGACCTTCAGCTACCACGAGCACAACGAGGAACAGGCGGGAAAGCGTATACTCGGGCTGCTGAACGAGGGCCTCTCCGTCGGCCTGTGCAGCGATGGTGGATGTCCCGGCGTCAGCGATCCGGGATATCGCATTATCCGCGATTGCCGCGAGGCGGGCCACACCGTGGACAGTCTGCCGGGTCCCACCGCCGTGACGACGGCCCTGCTGGCCTCGGGACTTTCCACCGCGAGCTTTACTTTCAAGGGATTTCCCCCCCGCAAGAGCGGAGCGCGCCAGCGCTGGCTTCTGGAGGATGCGGAGCGTCCCCACACGATGGTGATTTATGAATCTCCCTTCCGTATCGGCCAGTTGCTGGCGGATGCTCATGCGGTGCTGGGCGAACGCATGGCGGCGGTGTGTATTGAGTTGACCAAGAAATTTGAGCGGGTGGAGCGGGGCCACCTGGGAGAACTCGCCGCGCAGTTTGCGGAAAAAAAGGTAAAAGGTGAGATTTGTGTAGTTATATCCGGTGATAATCCCAAGTTTCTTCGTCAGGAATGAGGGATTTAAGGGGAATCTGGATTAAAAAGGTTGAAGTTGCCCAAGGTGATGTAGTATTGTGGGTCAGCAATAACGAATAGTGTCATTTGCGCATTTCGGGGGGCGTGTCGATAAGTTGGCCCTAGCAGGCCGCGTATTCACGATTGAGTAGTCCGTGAATACTACCCCAAGTTAGCCACATAAAGGAGTATTAGTATGGCTAAGAAAGACCTGAAGTACAGCATCAATCTTGAGAGTCCTATAGCGGTGTACGTGCAGATTGAGAATCTCGTGCGTTTCGCCATTGCATCCGGCAAGCTGGTCACAGGTGATACCCTTCCTTCCGTGCGCGACATGTCGGGCATGCTGCAGATTAACCCGAACACGGTGACGAAGGCCTACCGTGATCTGGAATTGATGCAGTTGGTCCACACGCGTCGCGGCGTCGGCGTTACCATTTCCGAGAAGGCCGCCGGTCTCTGCAAGGCGAGCGTCCAGGACATGGTCCGCATGCACCTTCGCGACGCGGTTGCCGAGTGCATCGCCAGCGGCATCTCCGCGACCGACGTGCGCAAGTATGTCAAGGATGCGATCGATTCCGGCGCCCTGCCTTACGACGTTACGGGCGACTGAGACTGATGCTTCAAGCCGACTCGTCCGGGTTCGGGCTTGAAACTCCCTCAAAGTAATCCAAGTCCCCGCAGGGAAGCGCGCTCAATCCCGTTCCGGTGGCCAGCCATCCTGGCCCATTAACGGAACGAAGATGCACTCCGTGTGCACTTCCGGGATTAGCGTGTTTCCCTGTCGGGTGACCTTCTCCAGCCGCTGGCGATAGCGATCGCCCACGGGGCAGATCAGCCGTCCCCCTTCCGCCAGTTGCTCCAGGAGGGCGCCGGGAATTTTCGGACTCCCCGCCGTCACCAGAATTGCGTTGTAGGGCGCACGCCTGGCCCAGCCCAGTGTCCCGTCTCCCGTCACAAAATCGATATTCTCGAAGCCCAAGCGCGTCAATTCGGCCCTGGCCCGTGCCTGAAGCTCGGGGAGTCGCTCCATGGTGATCACGTCGGCGCACAGCCGCGCCAGCACGGCGGTTTGATAGCCGGAGCCGGTGCCAATCTCCAGCACGCGGTCTGAGGGAGCCAGTTCCAGAAGTTCCGTCATGCAAGCGACCATGTAGGGTTGGGAGATGGTCTGACCCAGACCGATGGGAAGTGGACGGTCCTCATAGGCCAGATGCTCGCAGTCCGTCGGCACGAATCGATGCCGCGGTACGGCGGCCATGGCCTTCAGCACCGAAGGGGAAGTGATTCCCCGCGCGGCGAGTTGTGCCGCCACCATCCTGTCCCGCTCTTCGCGACTGCTGTCCATGGGGAACAGCTCCAGATGGGTTATTGCCGGACGAGAATCAGCCGTACAATGTAGACGCACATCACGGCGGCCATGGGGGAGAAGTCCATTGGTCCCATATTCGGCAGGACTCGCTTCATGCAGTCCACCAAGGGATCCGTTGCTTTGGGCAGGAGTCCGAGCACGGGACCGGTGAACTCCAGTTCCAGCCAGGGGCCCAGCCAGCGCAACAGGATCGCCATCATATACAGGGTCAGTCCACAGTAGATGATGGAAAGGGTAACGCTGATCATGGGCGGTGGCACTCCTGGGTTTTTCTGCCGGTCCGTTTCTGCAGTACTTCCGGCGCCTCCATCATGCCATACCCGGCCCCGCATTTGCATCCGGCGTTTCGCAGGGCTCGCCCGCGCAGAGTAACGGAATCCCGATATCCGCGACAACGAGGTCGCCGGTCCAGGCCCGGGCTGCGGGGTTCTGGAAGCCGAGTTTTGGGAATTGGAAGGTAACGGTGCAATCGGCGCGGATACAGGTGCCGCAGGGCTCCCCGGTATCCGAATTCATGCCGGAAGGCACATCGACGGCAATGGTTTTTCTCTCGGGCCAGGCCTCGATCGCGGCCCGCGCCACCCCGCGCACTTCGCCTGAGATTCCCGTTCCGAGGATGGCGTCCACGAGTACAGCGGAGTCTCCAAGCGCCGCCACAGCGCGTCTTACGGCATTCTGCTCACAAACGAAATCAACATGACCGCCCAGGTGCTCATAGGCCCGGAGGAACGTGAGTGCATCGCCTCGTATGGTGTCCCGTTGGGCCAGCACCACGACCCGCGTTTCCATATCGGCGAGCAGGGCGAGCCGGGCAACGACATAGCCGTCGCCGCCATTGTTTCCTTTGCCGCAGACCACCCCGACCGGTCCGCAGTCGATCTGCCGAAAAACCGCCGATCCCGCGTTGTTCATCAGGACCGCGCCGGGGATGCCTATCTCCTCGATACAGCGTCGGTCGGCCTCCCGCATCTCGGCGGCGCTGAGGTACCTGAGCGGGTCGGATGTCATTATTCGCACTCCTGCATTGAGTTTACATCACCTGGAACGTTTTCGCGGACACTGCGGTATAGTGAGCAGGACCCGTTACTATTGGAGTAACACTTTTTCATGCCCCATTGTATCGTGGGCGTGCTAGAATGAATCTCAGGCGAAACTAGAAATACGCGCAATTGCGCCGGATGGAGGTATCTCTCATGAGCAGGGCAAGTCACTGGTTGGCGCTCATTCTACTTATAGTACCACTCGCTGGGTGTCCCATCATCGATCAGGTGCGAACTTTTACCAGCGCCGACACGGGCAACAACGGTGCGCTCGATGGCGACGCGGAAGGCGGGGAAGGAGAAGGCGAATCGCCGGGGACGGACAATGGCGGCGGTGAAGAGCGGGAAGTGGTGGAGCCCGACGTGATTCGTCGCGTGGACAATCTGCTCTACGTGTTGAACCAGTATCGCGGACTCTCGATCGTCGATCTGGACTCCGATGCCTTGCTGGCCCAGGTGCCCACCACCGGCTATCCGCGGGATCTCTATTTTTCGAATGGCCAGGCCTACGTGCTTGTGGGCAATGCGGGCTATGGCTATGCCGAGGTCGGTTTCGCAGAGAAGGATGTGGCGGTGTCTCCCGCCTGGGAGGCGAGCAGCCGTCTCTACGTGGTGGACGTCAGCACGCCGGTCGATGCGTCCATTCGTTCCCACATCGATTTTGAAGGCGACCTGGTGGACAGCCGCCTGGTGGGCAACATCCTCTATGCGGTCACGGCGCAATACAACTATTACTACTATGGCGTGGAGGAAACTGGCAGCGAGAGCGGCACGACCGTGACCAGTATTAACGTCGCCGATCCCGACGATGTTACGCAGGTGGACGTGCTCGATTTCGAGGGTTCGGGTTATGTGGTTCACGTCAATGCGCAGCGGGCTTTCGTGGCCAGTTCCGACTGGCAGGACAACGAGACCGACATCACGGTGCTCGATATCACCGATCCCGGCGGCGTCATGGTTAACACGGGCGCGGTGAGTGTGCGTGGTTACGTCGGCGATCGCTTCAAGCTGGACGAATGGAACGGCGCGCTGCGGGTCGTTTCCACGTCATGGCAGGAGACCAACCAGGTCTATGTAACGACGTTTGATCTAACCCAGGTCGGGTTTCCAAAGCTCGCGGAGATGCCCCTGGAGGGCGCCGAGGGCGAGACCCTTTTCGCGACGCGTTTTGACGGTCCCCGCGCCTACGTCGTGACCTATCTGGTCGTGGACCCGCTCTTCGTGCTGGATCTCAGTGATCCCGCCGCACCGGCGCTCCTGGGGGCCCTGGAAGTGCCCGGCTACTCCACCCACATCGAGCCGCGCGGTGATCGCCTCATCGCCCTCGGCGTGGACGACACCAGTGGCCGTCAGGTCAGTGTCAGCATCTTTGATGTTTCCGGCAACGGCGCGCCGACCCTGAGTGATCGCGTCAGCTTCGGCGAAGACTGGGCCTGGTCCAACGCGTACGGCGACGTGAAAGCCCTCACGATTCTCGATGACGTGATTATCGTTCCTTTCTCTGGATGGAGCGGTGAATCCGGCGGCTTCGAGCGCCTGCAGTTTGTTTCCTATACCCAGGATGACCTTGATCTGCGCGGCAGCGTCGATCTGAGCGGATCCATACTTCGTTCCCTCGAATACGGCGCATTTTACTATGGCGTGACCACCGAGCAGGTGGCGAAGATTGACGCCAGCGACCTGGACAACCCCGTGGTGGAATCGTCCATTACCATCGCCGAAAACCTGGTGGACTATCTCGAACTACCTGGCGGCGGAGGCGTGGAGATTGTGGAGCGCTACGATGAGGGTCAGGTTCTGGTCCGCACGGTGGACGCGAATCACGGTGCTCTTGCTGAAGTGGTCGTCGATATCAGTGCCTTCCAGGGTGCTTATCTGGCCGGAACCAAGGTGGCCCTTGTGGGTACCGCGTGGGACACGGAGCCGGGCTACGAAGTCGCCCTCGTCGATGTGAGCACACCGGAGGCCCCGGAGACGGGGGCGATCATTGAGGTCGACGTAACCCCGTATTATTTCTACTACGGGTATTACTACGACGGTGGACTGCCCGAACGGGGTACGGATGCCGCAAAGGATGTGGCGATTGGCATGCCCTACTACAACTTCGGCGGCCAGACCGGATTTCTGCTGGACAATACCCTGGTCCTGCGCTGCTTTTCCAGCGACTTTGACACCGTGCTCGGCAGCGAAAGCGCCCAGCAGGGACTGGCGCTGATCAACCTGGAAACGGGCGAATTCGAGTCCACGGTGGGACTCGGTTATTCGTACATCACCTCCCTCGATGCCGTGGGCGACAAGCTTTATCTCGGCAACAAGGAGTCCCTGAATATGTATCCATTCGGGCGGCCCCTCGCGGCGTGCTACCTGCAGGAGATCGATGTGCTCAATGGCGCCGCCGGCCCCGCGGCGAATGTTCCCGGGTATTTCGTGCAGTACGATCCGTCGACGGATGTGCTGACCCTGCGCGATCAGCAATGGACACCCGAAGGCGGCCTTGAGTCATCCTTTAAGACCGTCGATTGGCGCGGCGGTGCTACGGCGACGTTGCTCGACAGCTTGGAGGTGCCGGCTTACACGGCCAACACGGTGGCCTCGGGCAACCGTGTGTACTTCGATGTGTACTCACCCGCCTACGGCATCTATCAGGCCGTGGTCGCCAGTGACGGCACCCTGTCCCTGAGCGAATTGGCGGAAGTTCCGGGCTACTACGGGTCTCTGCTTGGCGCGAAGGGGGACGACGTCTTCCTTAGCGTGGGCTACGGCGCCATCGCTCAGTATGCGTTCAGCGACGGCGTGGGCACCCAGGTGAGCCTGACGACGGTGTCCGGATACCCCTCGAAGGCGCGATTCGGCGCGGAGAGCGCCTATTTCCCGGTGGGCTACTACGGTCTGGTGACCCTGCCACTGTAAGCAAAAATCCATGACAGATAGACCGCCGCAATCGTGAGAGCGACTGCGGCGGTCGTGTTTTTTGGGGAGGCGAGGGATATGGAGCGGCCATCATAGGTCGTGAATAAACACGAGTTAGTTTCTCACGGGCGCAATGCTGAGAAGAGCGAATGTGCCACGCGATCCGCCCGAAAGGGCGGTTCGTGTGCCTTGAACATCGAATACGCAGGCCATGTGGGGCACCAAGGCCGGGCGGTTTGTTCGTGTGGCAACTGGCTGGAACGTTCAGGCCTGGACTTCGAAATAGGGAATCCAGTACACGAGGACTGAACGAGCTGAGGTTGGTACGCCGAGAGAATCTCGCTACGGGCACACGAACCGCCCTTTCGGGCGGATCGCGTGGCACGATTACAATGTCTGAAATGGCCCGAATTCCTATTGGCGAGAAGTGTCTTGCGCATTGCAGACCCACCCCGGCACACAAAAAAAGGCCCGCCCCACTGGGGCGGGCCTGGATCAATCGAATTCCTTAGTTGCTTTCGATCTTGCTCAGCGCGGCGGTGGGATCTTTGTCCACGCCTTTCTTGCAGCCTTCGCAGCAGAGCTTCACGAGGCGATTGGCCACGACCAACTCCACCGGCGCTTCGCCCAGGGGCTTGCCGGAGATGGGGCAGGTCGTCGCTTTATAGTCGGCCTTCTGCGCGTCAATGACCTGCTGGTCCAGCTTGGCCAGGAATGCGGCCGGATCGGCCTTCACCTTGGCTTCGCACTTGGCGCAACAGGTTTTCACCAAGCGGTTGCCCACCACGAAAGAAACGCCGCCGTCCTTCAGCTCGGCATCGGAATTGATGCAGGTCTTGGAGGGGTAGTGGCTTTCCTGATCGGCGATGAGCTTCGCGTCGATTTCCTTCACCATGGCTTCGGCGTTGGCATCGAACTTCTTCTTGCAGCCTTCGCAGCAGAGGCGGATTTCCTTGCCATCCTGGATGAGCACGATGGCGTCACCCATGGAGCCGAGCTTCTCGCCCGACACCGGGCAGGTGCCGAGGGTGTAGGCATCGCCCACGCGCGCGGCGGCGGTTTCCGGCGTTGCCGCCGCTTCTTCCTTGGCGCCGGCTGAAACAGCGATAGCCACGCCCATGCAGAACACACCTATTCCGTACCAGCTTTTCATCGTTTTTCCATCCTTATGGTTTGCGCGTCCGCCCCGGCGGGCCCGGCCCGACCGTGGCATCGCTGCCTCAAAATCGTTCACTGCGTACTACGATAGCAATGATCCCGAGGAAATGCACCTTTTCTTTTTTGTCCGCCGGTCCATACTCCTGTATTCACCGGCGGCGCGTGTTCAGGTACACGGGGTCATACCCCGAGTTTTTCCCAAAACCAGGCCGCCATTCTTACGCATTCCCGGTCCACGCCGCGCCAGGGATGGCCATCGCCATGGTGGATGAGGAGTTCGGCATCACAACCGGCCTGCTGAAGCGCTTCCACGAAGCGTTTGGATTGGCTGAAGGGCACGATATTATCGCCGGTGGCGTGGGCCAGCAGAAAGGGGGGATGATTTCCGCGGATCTGGTGCAGCGGGGAGATCACCTTTGCGGCCGCGGCGATATCGGCGTCGGAGTGTGCGCCGATGCCCTCGGGGAAGAGCATCCGCGCGAGGGTGGGCTCCGAATCGCGACGAAAATCGAAAGGCCCGGCCCAATAGTCGAGCAGGTCTACCGGCGGGAAGAACAATCCCGCGGCGGCGACGCTTGTGTCGTACTTGTACCATGGCAGGCGGGCGCGCCCATCGCCGGGCTGGGGCGCCAGGGCGGTGAGGGCGGCGAGGTGCCCGCCGGCAGAGACGCCGCAAAGCCCCAGGCGCCCGGGGTCCACCTTCCAGGTGGCCGCGTGATTCTTGGTATAGCGGATGGCCGCGTGCAGATGATCCACCATCTGCGCGGCGCTGAACAGGCTGGCGGAGCCCGGGCAGGCGGCAAACACGGTGAAGCCTGCGGCGCAGAAAGCATCGATGGCCCCCAGTCCGATGTGCTCGTTCAATCGCACGCGGTCGGAGTGCCAGGCGCCGGAGATCACATCGACGATGGCGAGTCCGTTGGGGGCCTTTGCGGGCTGGAAGATATCCATGACCAGACCCAGGCCGTGGGTCTCGGCATAGACCACATTACAGTGCTGGACGTAATTGCCCTGGGAGCGAGGGCGAACACGCAGGGCGCCACGGGGGCGATCCAACTGTTCCACGGGCTCGGGTATGGGAAATGACATGATTCGGCATCCTTTATCGCGGAATTCAGGTGAAGGCGCGGCGCGCGGAGCCGATGGGTGGTCCTTCGAGCACGAACGGCCAGGGAAACCCAGCGCGTGGTTTGGGGTATTAATCTCATGCACTGCCGGGCGCCGCGCGGCGGACATAGCTTGTCCTATGTTACCCACCTATCATACAATTTCACCTATGCACTTCGAAACCCGACGCTCCAGCCGCCACTCCCCCCGACGCTTTCTGATCCTGGGGGTGCTTTTTTGTCTTCCGGCGGTCTGCGCGGAGTATCCGCCCCTGGCGGTGGAGATCAGTCCGGAGCATCCCTTGATGCTGTTTCAGGACCTGACAGCCCAGCGAAGCGACCCCGAGAGGCAGCGGGAACACGTGATGGCGGCCTGGTCCCAACTGCCCGAGTCGCTCCAGTCCAATGCGATGATGAAGATCGCGGCGCCGGGCGAGGGGGAAGCGGCCATTCGCCACTTTGCCGCCTTGCTGCCCGCCCTTCAGGAGCAGCAGATTCCCACGGTCATCCAGATCACCGGGGAGCCGGCCCGCGCGGCCTTTGCCCAGCCCATCGACGAGGCCGGGGAGCAACTGGAATCGCTTCTGCGCGCCAACACCATGGCCAAGGGCGTCGAAGTGTCGGGCCTCGATTTTCGCTATTATTCGTCGCCCCGCATGCAAGATGGCCAGACGCCGGTCGTGGTTGAATGGCTTTCCATGGTGATTGACACGGCCGCCCGCTATGGGCGATTCGTCTATCTGCCCATGGACGAACTTCAGTGGGCCCGGGTCATGAGCAACACCGCCTGCGCGCCCCTCTATCGCCAACTGCTGCAATGCAGGGACTATGTAATTCCCGCCTGTCTGACCCGGGGCGATCACGTGCTGGGCAACCAGTCCGCCGTGATGGGCCTGTGGCTCGAAGGGGCCGTTTCCAACTGGGGTATGGCGGCGGACGCCCGCTGGTACACCGACGCGGGCTATGTCGGTCCGAGCCGCTTCGGCGCGACGGAGGGCCCGGAAATCGCTCCCTCCTCCGTGTACCGCGCCATGATTTTGAGCGGGGCCATGACCGGCGCCACCGTGTACTCCTTCGAGAACGGGGACGATCTCTGGTACGGTCCGACGCGACGTCACTGGGATGAAAGTATTCTGCCCAGTCTACGCGAGGTCGTGGACAAGGCGGTGATCGCGCGGCGCGAGTTTGTGGCGCGCAGCGCCCGCGTCGGACTGCAACTGGCGCCTTCCGCGACGCCCGAAGAGTTTCACCTGAATCTGAAAGATATTGACGGTGTGCTCGACGAGGGCAACATGATGAAGGCGGCCTACGGCCTCGCGCGCCCGGGCCAGATCGCCGAGCTCATTCCGGATCGCGGAGACTTGTATTGGATTCCGTTTGTCTCGCCGTACGCCGAGGGACCGGCGCTGGAATCCTTTGAAAAAGTTATTCCGGCGGGCAGCCTGCCCACGGTGGACGCGTGGACCCAGACCCTCGCGCCGTTGCGCAAGCCCCACGGCGCCGGATCCGCCTTTGTGACCGAAGTGGGTCGTGGTATTTTTGTGATGAACACACGGGAGAACGTCCGCGAGCAGCAGCCGTTTACTATCGATGGCGTACCCGTGCCGCTGCGGAAGTTCAGCGCACGCCGCGATGGTGGATCCGTCGTACTGACCTGGGATTTTCGGGAAAACGACTTGAACTATCGGGTGTACAAGCGGGTCCTCCCGGAGACCGGTTTCACCCTGATCGCGCGGCTTGAGCAGGAGCAGCTACAGTACGTGGACAACGAGGCCCCGGCGGATCAGACCATCGCCTATGCGGTGACCGCCATGACCGACGACCGCGAGCCCCTGCAGGGGGTGCTGGCGCAGGGGGAGTACCGGACCTACAGCGTGAACGAAAGCCGCATCGCCGAGGAGGTCGTGCTTACGCCGCTGCTCGCAAGCGCGGAAAGCGCGCCGGTGAGCGAGTCGCCACCGGACACGAACGTGGAGGCGCCCTGGTGGCCGAGCTTTGAGGGTGTTTCCGAGGAGCATCGCGAAATCGCCGAGGCCATTGTGGAGCAGATCGGACTGTGGGAGGAGGCGATCCAGGAGCGCAATCTGAATGGCATCATGGCCGCCTATGAGACCAGCTACGAGGACCCTCAGGGCTGGGACTTCGCCTACGTGAAGCGGGCTACTCAGGCCATGCTCGAACGATGGCGCGCCATCACATTGCACCGCCAGATCCGGCGCTGGGATTTTTCCAATTTTGATTCCACCGGTCAGGTGAATCTTCTCCTCTACTGCAAGCTCTCGGCGGTGCTGCTCACGGACAGCCTGGGGCTCCGCGCGGATATCCCCGTGAGCATTCCCAGGACGCCCGAGGCCGAGGTCTGGGTAACGTGGAGCAATGCCGAGGGGGTCTGGCGGATCGTTCGCACCAATCCCGCCTTCCCGAATTTTCGCGAGATCCTGAGCTACGACGCGGGTCCCTACGACAACTTCCCCCTGGGCGCGGACGAATATTGAGCGACGTCGCCCGTCGAATGCTATGATAGGCGCGCGGGCGCTACGAACAGCCCGACAACCGGGAGTAGCAGCATGGGTTCACTTCGAATTCGACTGGCATTGATGGGAGCGGGGGCGCTGTGTCTCCTCAACGCCTGCTTCGTGCAGGACGCTGGCGATCGATCCGCGAACGCGGCTACCCGGCGCGGCGCCTCGACGTTGCCGGGGATCCCGCAGGACATACTTCGCGTTCCCGATATGGCCCAGGCTTTTCCCGGCGCGGCCAGCGAGTTCAGGCACGCCTGGTATCTGCCTTACGCAGTCATTAACGAGTCTCAAGGGCTGGCGCTGGTCGAAACGCTCACGGCCCTCCTGCGGGAGCACAAGCCATTCCCAGAACCATTGGACGTGGGGGAGGGGCGGGGTGCGAGCGGTTCGAATCTTCGTAACACTTTAGCGGTGTGAAGTGATTTTTGCGGGCAATGATGGCAACACTCCGCTTTCCAGGTACTGTTTGAGTGCCTTGTTAATTGCATTGACTGGATTGTGTCCGCGCTTTTTGA